>JAILFA010000119.1 GCA_024687125.1 Lachnospiraceae bacterium | reverse complement strand
AGTTCGGAAGCGTACTTCGCGTCCGCCGACCGTGATGAGGATTGGAATACCGTTCTCGATGCGCAGGGGAATCCGGTGATGACGTACAGGCACGGTAACGAGGTGATCCCGGCGCAGGAGTATCAGGCTGCAATCAATGCGCGCGATGAGATGAAGCTGTATGCGATCTCGGAGACCGCGGAAGGCATGGAGACGCCGCTCCTGGATTACATGTCCCGTGAAGACCTGCTCGCGGCGATCGCGTCAGGCAGATATCGCTGACAGGCGGACAGAAAGGGTCGGATATGAAGAAAAAGAGGATTCTCACACTTTTTCTGGTACTGCTCCTGATCCTAGCTGGCTGCGGGGACGCAGGGGATACGGAAAAGAAGTCCTCCAAAAAGAAATCCTCGGAGCAGGAAGCGGCCGCTGATGAAGAAGATGCGGATGATGACGACGGAGAGAAGGATGAAGACGGGCAAGGTGACGAAGCCGGTGTAACAGATTCCGGCGAAAGCGACGAGAAGCCTGAAAAGGCGCAAGATCCTACGGTCACCGTGATCGAGCATGATCTTACCTGTGAGATCGAAGGCACAAAGCGTGCGACCGGCATCTATCCGGAGGTCGTCCTGTCCGAGGAGTACGCGGCATCCTGGCCCAAGCTGAAGGCTGCGATCGATGAAGCGAATGAGATGTGGAAGTCGGACGCTGAGGCGTCGGTGAGCGACTATGCCGTCTATGCGGAGGAAAGCGCGAACGATGAGCATGGCCTCGGGCCGGACACATGTTTTTCTTCCGATCTCGCGCTGAGTATGACACGCGCGGATGACCGGATCTTTTCCGCGCTCCTTCATGCCTATGATTTCAGCGGCGGCGCGCACCCGATGCATGGGACCGGAAGCATCAACCTCGATCCCGCGAGCGGACAGTCGATCCCGCTCAGCCAGGTCCTGAATGATACCACGGGCATGTGTGAGGAGATCTACAGACTGCTGCGGGAGGAATATCCCGATGTGGCCGATGAAGTCTCCGCCTATGCCGAGGACGGGGAAGAGGGCAAAAAGAACGCGGTCCAGGTCTTAGAGGAAAAGCTGGAGGAGGATTCGTATACCTGGTCGCTGGAAGGCGACGGACTGCACCTGTGGTTCTCGCCTTATGAGATCGCCAGCTACGCGGCAGGGTATTCGGATGTCACGCTGACCTATGAGGCGTTTCCGAACCTGATCCAGCCGGTCTACCAGGCCAGGAATTTTTCGCTCTCCGTAGCGGAGGAGCAGGCGGAGCCGGAAGCCGTAGAGGTCGACCCGAACCGGCTGGTGCCGACCATCTTTGTACACAATCCCTCCTGGGACTACTACTGCTCACCGGATGCGCAGCCTGCAGCCCAAAAGCATATCACCCTGACCAAGACAGCGGATGTGGCTTCTGAATGGCTCAATACCGATGCCTGGGCCGAGGAGCACGGCTTTGTGCCGGCCAGCAGCGGGATCCATGAGGATGATAAATACCGGTACGTGATGACGAAGCCGCTGGAATACGACTATATGTATGCGGAAATCGAGGTATATGAGGCGGGGACCGATAAGCTGCTGTATGATATCGATGTCCAGGATCTGCTCCTGGGACCGGATGAACAGACGGGTACGAGCTCGCGGATCACGCAATTTACGCGGTGGGCACAGATCGTGGACGATACCCTGTATGTCACAGCCGGTCACAACACCTATGCGGATTCCGAACCGAAATCGAGCTATATCGCTGCGATCGACTTAAAGACAGGCAGCGTGCTCTGGAAGAGCAGGCCTCTGACCAGCAATGCCTGGAATTTCCAGATCGTGGATGACACGATCATCTGCGGCTACGGTTTTACCGACGAAAAGGACTATATCTATCTGCTCGACCGGTTCACCGGGGAGCAGGTGCAGCAGATCCCGGTCCGCACCGGCCCGGATCAGTTCGAGGTCGTCGGGGATACGCTTTATGTCGCGACCTATAACACAGCCTATGAGTTTGCGATCGGCAGATGATAAGCTGGGAGGGTGAGAGAATGACCGGAAGAAGAGACAGAAGAGCATTTGCGGGACCCGGATTCGGGAGGATCCTGCGGACTCTCATCGCCATCGGGCTGATCCTGACCATGCTCGTCGGCTGCGGCGGAGATTCCGACGATGAGGGCAGCAGCAAAAAGAGCAGCAGGAAAAAGCAGACGAAAACCGAGGTCACGGCGCAGGGAACCTGGGTGCTCGATTCCATGACGATGGGCGATACCGAGTACACGAGGGAACAGCTCGACGAGGCCGGCTTTATCGCGGTGCTGGAACTGAAAAAGAACGGCAAGGGGACGCTCAACATGAACGGCGAGATCAGCAGCGTCACCTGGGATAAAAAGAGCATCTCCGTCGACGGCGCCACGTCCAGGATCGTTTCGCTGGATGAGGATACCATGGAGCTCTCCGACAGCGACGCGGATATGATCTGGGTGCGGGAGGATGCCACGGATGGAGGCGGCACCTCCTCCGGAAAGACCGCCGGGAAGGACAGCGGAAAGAACGGTAAGAACGGAAAAAACGGCAAGAACACAGCAGACAGCGGCAAGAGCGGTCAAAAGACCAAGAAGGCTTCCGTCGACGACCGGCTCAAAGTGACGCCGACCGAGGCCGCAAACGTCAAATGGGAAACCTATTCGGACGCCTATGTGAGTTTCAAATACCCCAGGGGATGGAAGATGGATGTCAACCTCGTCGGTACCTATGAGGTAGGTATCACGATCATGAGCCCCTCCGAGGATGCCATACTCTTCTATTGCACCGATGAGGGACCGATCTGGGAGACGCAGGCGATCCAGAAAGAGATCGACTCCTATGTGTTTATGCGGGATATGTACGCTCAGACGGGAATGTATCCGCAGATGGAAGCTGAGATGCAAAAGGCGATCGACGAGTACAGTAAAGTCCCTACGCTGTCCCGGCCGGTGTCCACCGAGAATTTCTACGAAGCACTCGGCCGCGTGGTCGCGGACAACCAGTCGGCGATCGCGCAGAAGGCGACCCGTCTGTTCGTTGATATCGAGGTTCTCGAACGGATGAGTATGTCCGCCAATACAGAGATCATCTACTGCAAGATGGGACCGAAGAACGGGCGCTATGAGGGCTATCTGATGTCCGGTATCATGGATTACGGCGTGCTTTTCGGATCCTCCCCCAGCATCTGGGCGGCGGCGCCGGAAGGAAAGTTCGGCGAGTATGAGCAGACGCTGACGAAGATCCTGGAGTCTGTCGTGTTTACGGATACATACTGGAAGGTCCGCAGCAACGGCAAGAAACAGGAGGCGGAGCAGGGCAGGATCATCAATGATACGATGAACGAGATCTCGGATATGCAGATGGACACCTGGCGGCGGCAGAGTGAATCCCAGTATATCATCACGCAGAAGTGGGATGATACGATCATGGAATACGAGCGTGTCTATGATACGCAGACCGGCGAGATCTACCGTGCGCAGAGCGGCTTCATGGACGAATACGAGCTCGGCAACGGTACGCGCTATCAGTCGATCTCGGATGATCAGTACGCGGACGGCTATGTCGGATATATCGACTGGAAATAATGTAGAAAAATGAGAGGAGACAGAGGATGAAAACGGAAAAACTGACCGGAAGGACGCTTATGAGCAGATTCCTGGCTGTGCTGCTGGCGCTGGTGATGGCAATCGGCGTTACCGCCTGCGGGAATGACAGTTCATCAAAAAGCGACAAGGATGACGAGGAGGAGATCACAGAAGAGTCCTTTATCGGCGCCTGGAACTTGGGCGGAGATGATTCCACCAGCCTGGTCCTTGATGAAGACGGTGAAGGTGTCTATACCGACAGCGGCGAGGAGTATGACATTGAGTGGAAGCTCAAAGGGGAAAAGGTCACCTTTAAGGCCGACGGGGAAAAGTACACCTGCACGCTCGGCAAAAAGGGTGATACGCTGAAGCTCAAGAGCGAAAACGGGAATATCAACATCACGCTCGATAAGAAGAAATCGTCCAAAAAATCCGGGAAGAAGAATAAGAAGGGCGAAGAAGACGACGTTGCGGAGGAGATCCCGCAGATCAATACCGCGGCGGGCGGCGTAGGTGATCTGCTCGGCAAGGTGGTCTCGGAACCGAAAAAGCCCAGCGAGACCGTCGATGAAATGCCGGTGGTTGAGGAGACCGCGGATGTCGGTGACGAGCTCTCCGATCTGACCGATACAGCGGCGGAGGTCGCGGAAACCTCGCCGGAGGAGGCACAGGTGACCGTCAGCGTGGAGGAGACCTATCCGTTCGGTACCCTCTACGACGTGGGAGACTCCTCTTTCAATGTCTTTGCGAACGATTCCCGCAGTACGGTACTGCTGGTCCCCAAGGGCTGGGGTGTTGCACAGGATGAGGACAAGCTGTACTACATCGGTGAGGATTACGAGGAGGGCTTTGCCTACATCCCCTATATCCTGGTCGGCAAATTCAACGCGCAGGAGGATACGAAGGCCTTTGTCGAGGAATACGGCGAAAAAGCAATGGCGCCGGGACGCGAGGATTTTGTCGCGAGTCCGGTCGAAGAGACAGGCGATCTCCTCGGCAACGGATCAATGTCCTACGGCGTAGAATACAGCTACACCGTCAGCGGATATACAGTCAAGGATTACCGCTATTTCTTCGAAAAGGACGGCGTCCTCTGGATGGTCGGCCTCAAAGAGACCGAGGATTACACAGAGGATAACGTAACCTATCTTGGCTGCGTTCTGTACGGCATCGTCATGATGGATGATCTTGCGACGATGCTGCAGTAATATCATAAAAGGAGTGTAGAAAAAATGTCAGAGAAAAAAGTTCTTCTGGGCAACGAGGCGATCGCCCGGGGCGCCTGGGAAGCGGGTGTCAAAGTCAGCGCCGCATACCCGGGCACACCTTCCACGGAGATCAGCGAGAACATCGTAAAGTATCCCGAGATTTACGCGGAGTGGTCGCCCAACGAAAAGGTCGCGATGGAGGTTGCGATCGGCGCTTCCTTTGCCGGTGTGCGCGCCATGGCTTCCATGAAGCACGTCGGTGTCAATGTGGCGGCGGATCCGCTGTATTCTGTTTCCTATATCGGGGCGGACGGTGGTCTTGTGCTCGTCGCAGCTGATGACCCCGGCCTGTACAGCTCGCAGAACGAGCAGGATACGCGGGCCGTAGCGCTGGCAGCGCAGGTGCCGGTGCTCGAGCCCTCGGATTCCCAGGAGGCCAAAGACTTTACCAAGGCGGCATTCGAGATCTCCGAAAAATACGATACGCCGGTGATCGTCCGTACGACCACAAGGCTCGCACATTCCCAGGGAATGGTCACGCTGGAGGAGCGCAGGGAGCCTCCTGTCAAAGAGTATGCCAAGGACATCAGAAAGCGCGTGATGATGCCCGGCATGGCCAAGGCACGGCATCTCGTTGTGGAGCAGCGTATGAAGGATCTGGCCGAGTACGGCGCCAACAGTCCGCTCAACCGTGTGGAGATGGGGAGTGATACCTCCATCGGGTTTATCACACAGGGGATCGAGTACACCTATGTCAAGGAGGCCTGTCCGGATGCCTGTGTCCTGAAGCTCGGCATGGTCAACCCGCTTCCCGAGAAGCTGATCCGTACTTTTGCGGCCAGAGTGCGCAAGCTGTACATTTTTGAGGAGCTGGAGCCGGTCATTGAGCGCCAGGTCCGCGCCTGGGGGATCCCCTGCCACGGCAAGGAGGAGTTTACGATCCAGGGCGAATACAGCGCAAATATGCTCAGAGAGCGCATTCTCGGACAGACGCTGCAGATCGATCCGGCGGCGGATGTTCCGGCGAGACCGCCGATTCTCTGCCCCGGCTGCCCGCACCGTGCAACGTTCTCGGTGCTCAACAAGCTGAAGCTGCACGCGGCCGGTGATATCGGCTGCTACACACTGGGAGCGGTGGCGCCGCTCTCCGTGATCGACACGACAGTCTGCATGGGATCTTCCATCTCTACGCTCCATGGTATGGAAAAGGCCAGGGGCAGGGAGTACATCAAGGACTGGGTCGCTGTGATCGGCGATTCCACATTCATGCACACCGGCATCAATTCGCTGGAGAACATGTCCTACAATCAGGGGACAGGAACAGTCATGATCCTCGACAACTCCACGACGGGCATGACCGGCCATCAGGATCACGCCGCGACCGGCAAGACGCTCTCCGGACAGGAGGTGCCTGCGATCTCGATCTACAAGATCTGCAAGGCCATGAACATCGAGCATGTCGTCGAAGTGAGCGCCTTTGATACCGAAGAGCTGGAACGCGTTGTCCGCGAGGAGACCGCCAGGGACGCGCTGTCTGTCATCATCGTCTGTGCGCCCTGCGCACTGCTCAAAGGCCAGAAGTTCCCGTACATCGTCCGGGAACTCCCCGACAAGTGCAAAAAGTGCGGTATGTGCCTGCGGCCCGGCTGCCCTGCGCTCACGAAGAACGCGGACGGGACAGTACATGTGGATGATACGATGTGCAACGGCTGCGGTCTCTGCGTACAGCAGTGCAAATTCGGCGCACTGGAAAAAGTAGAAAGGTGAGGAACAAAATGGAAACCAAAAATATCATGATCGTCGGTGTCGGCGGCCAGGGAACCCTGCTGACGAGCAGGATCCTGGGCGGCATTATGACGGATGCGGGATACGATGTCAAGCTTTCCGAGGTGCACGGCATGGCGCAGCGCGGCGGGTCGGTGGTCACCTTTGTGCGCTACGGCGACAAGGTCGCTGAACCTATTGTCGAAGAGGGCTGCGCGGATGTCCTGATCGCTTTTGAACGGCTCGAGGCACTCAGGTATGCGCACTTTCTGAAAAAAGACGGCGTGATCATCGTCAACGACACACGGATCGATCCGATGCCGGTCGTGACGGGGGCTGCCGTCTATCCGGAAAACATTCTCGAGGGACTTTCCGAAAAGTACAGGGTCTACTCGGTGGATGCTCTGGCGGAAGCCAAGAAGCTCGGCAATCCCAGGGTGTTTAACAACATCGTACTGGGACTGGCGGCAAAGCACATGGAATTTGATAAGGACGCGTGGCTTAAGATCATCGCGGAAAAGGTACCGCCCAAGACCGTGGAGATCAATCAGCAGGCGTTTTTATACGGCTATGGGCAGGAATAAAAAGGGGGACAAAGAATGATCTGGAATGAAGCAAAGGAGTGTATGCCGCGCGAGGAGATCGAGGAGCTCCAGAGCGCAAGACTCAAGAAACTGGTGGACCGCGTCTACCACAACGTCGAGTACTACCGCCGCAAGATGCAGGAGGTGGGGCTTGAGCCGATGGATATCCAGGGAATACAGGATATCGAGAAGCTGCCCTTTACCACCAACGAGGATCTGAACAAAGCCTATCCGCTGGGACTGCTCGCGGTCCCGCGCTCGGAGATCATCCGGATCCACGCGACGAGCGGAACGACCGGCAAGCCCAAGATCGGTGCCTACACGAGACGTGATATCGATATCTGGGCAGAGGGTGTCGCGAGATGCATGACCATGGCCGGCGTCACACGCGACGATACCGTGCTCGTCAGCTACGGCTACGGCCTTTTTACCGGCGGTCTGGGTGCACACTACGGCGCGGAAAAGATCGGTGCCATGGTCATCCCGGTCAGTACGGGAAATACAGCAAAGCTCATCGGGATGCTCATCGATTTCCAGGCGACTGTGATCGCCTGCACGCCCAGCTATCTGCTCCATATCGCGGAGACACTGGAAAAGGAGAACAAGATCGATCAGATCAAGCTGAAGTGCTGTATCTGCGGCGCAGAGCCCTGGACGGACGAGATGCGCGCGCAGATCGAAAAGAGACTTCACATCAAGGCATACGATATCTACGGCCTGACCGAGATGATGGGGCCGGGTGTCGCCAACGACTGCGACGCGCATGCGGGTCTGCATATCTGGGAGGATCATTTCCTGCCGGAGATCGTCGATCCCGCTACCGGAAAGCATCTTGCTCCGGGTGAGACCGGCGAACTCGTGATCACGACCCTGACCAAGGAGGGTCTGCCGCTTGTGCGTTACCGCACACACGACCTGACGAGTCTGTCCTATGAGAAATGCAGCTGCGGCCGCACCATGGCCAGGATCCAGCGCTTCAAGGGACGTACCGATGACATGCTCATCATCAAGGGTGTCAACGTGTTCCCGACCCAGGTCGAGGCGGCACTGCTTACGATCGACGGGACGACGCCGCATTACCTGATGGTCGTCGACCGTGTGGACAATCAGGACACGCTGGAAATCCAGATCGAGGTCGAGGAGCGCTTCTTCTCCGACGAGATCCGCAGTCTCGAGAAACTGGCGGACAAGGTGCGCTCGGTGCTCAAGACCGCCATCGGCCTGAACGCGAGGGTCAAGCTCGTTGAGCCCGATACCCTCGAGCACAGCCAGGGCAAGACCAAGCATGTCGTCGACAAGAGAAAGCTGTATGATTGATCGTTTCGTGAGCGTGATCAGAGTTTAAGGAGGGAAATATGTACGTAAAACAGCTGTCTGTATTTCTTGAAAACCGCGAAGGGCGCCTGGAGGAGGCTCTCAAAGTCCTCAAGGACAACGGGATCAACATCATTTCCTTGAGCCTTTCGGATGCCAGTGATTTCGGCCTGCTTCGTCTGATCGTCAGCGATCCCGACGAGGCGCGCAGGGTGCTCAAGGAGAGCCGTTTCTCATCGCAGGTCAGCGACATTATCGCGATCCGGATCTCCCATACGGTGGGGAGCCTCTTTGAGGTGCTCAGGGCGATCACCGAGGCGGGGATCAACATTGAGTATATGTATACGCTGTCGGTCGGTGTCGAGGGGGCTTCGCTCGCTCTCAAGACCTCGGATCTTGCCAGGACCGACGAACTGATCGGCGGTATGAGCGTCCATATGTACACCCAGGAAGAACTCGGCTGAGAAGACAGAGGAGACAGACATGGATGAGAAGATCGAACAGCTGCGCGAGATCGTAGCAAACACGGACAATATCGTTTTTTTCGGCGGCGCCGGAGTCTCCACAGAGTCCGGGATCCCGGATTTCCGCAGTGAGGACGGTCTGTATCATCAGAAGTTCAAGTATCCGCCCGAGACGATGCTGTCGCACAGCTTTTACCGCACGCACACGGAGGAGTTCTTTGAATTCTACCGGGCAAAGCTTCTGGCTCCGGGCATCCAGCCCAACAAAGCGCATAAGAAGCTCGCACAGTGGGAAAAAGAGGGCAAACTCAAGGCAGTCGTCACGCAGAACATCGACGGACTGCACCAGATGGCCGGGAGCAAAAATGTGTTTGAACTCCACGGCAGCGTCCTGCGTAACACCTGCGAGAAATGCGGAAAGCGTTTCGACGGCTACGAGGTGGTGCTGAACGCGGATGGCGTTCCGAAGTGCGAGTGCGGCGGCGTGATCAAGCCCGATGTCGTGCTCTACGAGGAGGGGCTGGACCAGGAGACGATCGAGAAATCGGTCTATTATATCTCACGTGCGGATGTGCTGATCATCGGCGGAACTTCCCTTGCGGTCTATCCGGCAGCAGGGCTCATCGATTATTTCCGCGGCTCAAAGCTGATCCTGATCAACAAGCAGGCGACATCCAGGGATTCGAGCGCAGATCTGGTGATCCACGGCTCGATCGGCGAGGCGCTGGACGCCTGCCCGTAACCGGGAAAAGGCGCCGGCACACGGAACAGTCCCAATAACGGCAGAAACAGACAGCGGCAGGAGATTTTCTCCTGCCGCTGTTTCCTTTGGATTCTGATCTTTGCCGGAACCGGATCCTACATCTCCACGACCACCTGTACGTCCTTTTTGGAGGCATCGTAGGGGATGACATTGCCGTCAACGGCAGCGCCGTCTACCGTCATCTTCCTGACACCCTTCTGGGAGCCGTTTGTCTTGATATCGATGTGATAGGTGACACCGCGGTACTTTCTCTGTACCTTGAAGTCGCCGAAGTCGCCCGGGATGCAGGGATCCACAGAGAGACCGTTCAGCGTCGGATAGATGCCCAGGATGTACTGGCTGACATTGACGAATGTCCATGCTGCCGTACCGGTGAGCCAGCTGTTCTTGCCCTGTCCGAAGAAGTGGGCATCGCGGCCGGCGACCATCTGTGAGTACACGTAAGGCTCCGTGCAGTGGATCTCGCTGATGTCCTCGATGAAGGCCGGGCAGGTCTTCTTGTAGATCTCAAAGGCGCGGTCGCCGTGGCCCAGGACGGTCTCCGCGATCGACACCCACGGATTGTTGTGGCAGAAGATACCGGCATTTTCCTTGTACCCCGGCGGATAGGAACTGACCTCGCCGAGCTCCAGATGATACTCTGTGTAAGCGGGCTGCAGGATCATGATGCCGTATTTGGTATCGAGCTTTTCCTTGACGGAGGCAAGCGCCTTGTCCGCAAGGCCCTCCTTGACACCGATGCCGGCCAGGACGCAGAAGCCCTGAGGCTCGATGAAGATCTGGCCCTCCTTGCACTCCTTGGATCCGACCTTGTTTCCGTGCGCGTCATAGGCACGGACGAACCAGTCGCCGTCCCAGCCGTCCTTGAGGACAGCCGCGTAGATCTTTTCTACTTCCGCGCGGGCACGGTCGGCTTCCGCCTGATCGCCCCTGAGTTCGCAGAGCTTTGCGTATTCCTCGCCGTACTTGACGAACATGCCGGCGATGAAGACAGACTCGGCGACCGGGCCTTCCGAAGGGCCGAAGGTCTGGAAGCTCTCACCCGGATGCTCGGAGAAGCAGTTGAGGTTGAGGCAGTCGTTCCAGTCGGCGCGGCCGATGAGTGGCAGACCGTGCGGGCCCTTATGATTTACGATGTAGTCAAAGGAACGCTTTAAGTGATCCATGAGCGGCGTCGCCTTGGATTCGTCGTTGTCAAACGGCGTCATGACATCCAGGATGGTCGCGTCGCCGGATTCGCGGATATAGGCGCTGGTTCCCGCGATCAGCCAGAGCGGGTCGTCGTTGAAGCCGGAGCCGATGTCCGAATTGCCCTTCTTGGTGAGCGGCTGGTACTGGTGATAGGCACTGCCGTCCTCGAACTGCGTGGAGGCGATGTCGATGATGCGCTCGCGGGCACGGTCGGGGATCAGATGGACAAAGCCGAGCAGATCCTGGCAGGAATCACGGAAGCCCATGCCGCGGCCGATGCCGGATTCATAGTAGGAAGCGGAGCGGGACATGTTAAAGGTGACCATGCACTGATACTGGTTCCAGATGTTGGCCATACGGTTGAGCTCGCTGCTTCCGGATTCTACATGGTAATAGGAGAGCAGGTCTTCCCAGTAAGCCCTGAGGGTCTCCATCGCTTTGTCTACATCCGCGGGCGTCTGATATTTCGCCAGCAGTGCGTGCGCGTTCTTCTTGTTGACGACTTCGTCGTTGGGCGTTGTGCCGGGTGCCCACTTATCGTCATCGGGATTTTCTACATAAGCGAGCACGAAGACCCAGGTCTTTTCCTCGCCGGGTGCGAGGCTTACCTTGAGCTGGTGGGATGCGATCGGAGACCAGCCGCTGGCGACACTGTTCGTGCCCTTGCCTGCGAAGACGGCATCCGGATGATCCGGCCCGTTGTAGGCGCCAAGGAAAGCGTCACGCGAGGTGTCTACGGCATCGGCTGCCGCGTTGACGGAGTAGACGGCGACATGGTTTCTGCGCTCGCGGTACTCGGTCTTGTGATAGATCGTGGTGCGCTCACCTTCATCCTTGAAGATCCAGGGACGTCCTTCGAAGGCCTTGTCGGAGAACAGCGCACCCGGCAGCTCCAGCTCGACTTCGCCGGTGGAGAGGTTGCGCTGGAAATTCTTCATATCGTCGTCCGCGTTCCAGAGACACCACTCGACATAACTGAAAACGGAGAGCTCCTTGGCTGCGTTGCCCTCATTTTTGACCGTGAGCTTTGTCACCTCGCAGGTGTCGCCCATCGGGACGAGGGTCGTAAGCTGTGCGCGCACGCCGTTCTTTTTGCCGTTAAAGGTGGAATAGCCGAGACCGTGACGGCACTCATACTCGTCGAGCTCGGTCTTCACCGGCTGCCATCCGGGATTCCATACGGTGTCGCCGTCCTTGATGTAGATGTATTTTCCGTTGTTGTCATAGGGAACATTGTTGTAGCGGTAGCGGGTCAGACGCATGAGCTTCGCATCTTTGTAAAAGGTGTATCCTCCGCAGGTGTTGGAAATGAGTGTGAAGAAATCCTGATTGCCCAGGTAGTTGATCCAGGGGAGCGGAGTCTTGGGCTGAGTGATGACATACTCCCTGGCCTGATCATCAAAATGACCGAATTTCATGCGAACCTCCTGTAAATTTTGATCGATGGAAGTGAAAAGTTACCGTACCATTATACGTTTATGGCGGGCATTTTGCAACAAATCTTTAGCGCCGGATTCCTTGCAAATCAGCGCCGAATCTCCTATAATAATATGTTATACAATGCCTGAAACGGCGAATCTGTATTTGGGGGTATAAGACACTGCAACTGCTGACATTTCATGAATCCACATTTTTCATGATCGCCACCGTGATCTGCCTGGTCACGCTGGTTTATCAGCTGATCGAGGGACGAGTCAGGAAACTGCAGAACACGATCTTTTCTCTGCTGCTCATCGTGACGCTCTTCAGCTCGCTCACTTCGATGGTCGTGGTGTTCATGCGGGATCATCTGCTTACGGACAGCCGTGCCATGTTCGCTTCGGATACCGCGCAGTACCTCTATTTTGTATTTCACTCGCTTCTGCCGGTGCTGTTTTATCTCTACGTATCCTTTGTCAGCGGCGTCTACTACGCGCAGAGTCCGACGAAGCACGCGCTGATCCTGATCCCCTGCGGGATCGCCGAGGCGCTGACGATCGTCAATCCCTTCATCCACCAGGTTTTCTACTACGGGCCCGGGCACACATTTACCCGCGGATGGGGCGAGATGCTGATCTACGCCGTGTCGGCGTTCTATATGATCATTTCGATGATCCACCTGCTCAGGTACTGGCAGATGCTGACCTTCCGCAGAAGATGGTCTCTGCTGTACAGCTTCGGCCTTGCGGCCCTGGGTGTCCTGCTGCAGCTGATCTTCTATCATCTGCGTGTGGAGCTGCTCTTCGAGTCCATGGCGTTCGCCGGGATCATGTTCACCGTGGAAAAAGAGGATGACCGGATCGACGAGATGACCGGCGTCTACAACCGGAGTGCCTTCCGCGTGGATATCGCCAATCATCTGCGCCTGAACACACACCTGCATCTGATCAGCGTCCGGATCATGAACTCGGATCTCCTGCAGCGTGTCACGGGATCGCAGGATTCGGACGCCATGCTCCGGGATGCCTCCGAGTTTCTGTGCCAGATCCATTCCGACCAGTACATCTACCGCACGGCCGCGTCCACGTTCATCCTGGTCTGCCGCGGGGAAAGTGAAGCGGAGGTGCGCAAAAAAGCCTACGAGATCACACAGCGGTTTGACAGGCCATGGTCGGGCCACGGCACGGATCTGCGGCTCAAGGCGATCCTGCTCATCGCTTCCGTTCCCGAAGAGTTCAAAACGATCGACGATATCTTCCTGCTGTGCGACGGCGCCATCCCGGAATCGGAGACCAGGCGCATCCTCTCCGGCGAGGAGATCGAATTCCTCACCAGGGATGTCATCCTGGAGGAGGCTCTGCTCAGGGGACTTGCGGAGCACGGATTCGAGATCAACTATCAGCCGGTCTACAACCAGCGCAATAAATCAATTCACGGCGCGGAGGCGATCGCACTGCTCCGCGATGCCAGGCTCGGCATGCTCTGGCCTGAGGAGTATATGCCCGTGGCCGCCAAAAACGATATCACCGGCCGCGTTACGGCCTATGTCATCGAGGAAGTCTGCATGTTCCTGGCGAGCGGTATTCCGACCGATATGGGCCTGTCACGCATCTATGTGACGATCAGTGCCTATCAGTGCCTCAACCCGGATTTCCTGGAAATGCTGCAGAAATGCGTCCGCAAATACGGAGTCAAATCCTCGCTGATCAATTTCCAGCTGCGGGAGTTTTCCACCGCGGAGGATTTCCGCCATCTTCAGCAGGTGCTGGACAGGGTGCGTGAGCTCGGCTTCCAGCTCTCGATCGACGGCTTCGGCATCGGCGATGCCAATATCCAGCTGCTCACCTCGGTTCCGGCGGATATCGTCAATATCAATCTGGACATGATGATCGGCCGCGGCAACGATGAGATCGGCTACCGCATCACCGAAAACTGCGTTCGCATGATCGGTCAGATGCGGCGGCAGATCCTGATCAAGGGCGTGGAAAACGCGGACCAGCTCCGCCGGATCTCGGAGATGGATATCGATTATCTCCAGGGTGAATACTACACGAAGCCGGTGAGCCAGAATGAGTTCATTTCGATCCTCCGGGTGACCGAGACCGCCCGCCGCGAGGAACAGCAGGCCAAAGCACAGAGTGAAGCCAAATCAAGCTTCCTTGCCAATATGTCCCATGAGATCCGCACCCCGATCAACGCGATCCTGGGCATGAACGAGATGATCCTCCGGGAGAGCCAGGACGAGGAAATCCTGAGCTACGCCAGAGATATCGAGCGCGCCGGCAACTCCCTGCTGTCGCTGATCAATGATATCCTGGATTTCTCCAAGATCGAGGCGGGGAGCATGGAGATCGTTCTCGTCGAATACGGTCTCTCCGCGGTCATCAGTGACGTTGTGAACCTCATGCGCGGCAAGGTCGAGGAAAAGGCTCTGGAGCTCAAGCTCGATGTAGATGAGAATCTTCCCGAGTCGCTCTACGGCGATGAGATGCGCATCCGCCAGATCATGGTCAACATCCTCAACAATGCCGTCAAGTATACGGAAAAGGGCAGCATCACACTGGGAGTCCACGGCGATGTGCTCGATGAGGACACCATCATGCTGCGCATCGATATCACGGACACCGGCGTCGGTATCCGCGAAGAGGATATGCCCAAGCTCTTCGGCACGTTCCAGCGCCTTGACATGAATAAGAACAGGACCATTGAGGGCACGGGACTCGGACTTGCCATCACCTACAGCCTGCTCCAGCAGATGAGCGGCGAGATCAATGTGCAGAGCACTTACGGCAAGGGGAGCACCTTCAGTATCCGGCTGCCGCAGATGGTGCTGGATCACACCCCGATCGGAAATCTGGAGGAGCGGTACCGCCGCCATCAGAAGCGCAGGGAGGCCTACCGTGAACCGTTTACGGCGCCGGAGGCGAGGATCCTGGCGGTGGATGACACACCGATGAATCTCTCCGTCATGAAGGGACTTCTGAAGAAGACGCAGATCCAGATCGATACGGCGACCAGCGGTGCGGACTGCCTGAAGATGATCGAACAGACACCGTATGACTGCATCTTTCTTGATTACCGTATGCCGGGGATGGACGGGACGACAACGCTCAACCGGATGAAGGAGATGAAGGGGCATCCCAACACGCGGACACCGGTTGTCGTGCTCACGGCCAACGCTCTGACGGGTGCCCGGGACAAGTTCCTCGCCGAGGGTTTTGACGATTATCTGAGCAAGCCGATCGACACGGAAAAGATGGAAAAAGCCCTGCTGCATTTCCTGCCGGCCAGCAAGGTGCGGCTCTCTGAGGGGTTTGTGGACAGTGACGAGACGGACGATCGGCAGGATGAGGCGGAAAAAGAGTTTCTTGAGCGGCTGCAGGCCGAGCTTCCCGAGGTTGACCCGAACATCGGTATCGAGAGATGCGGCGATGCGGAGGCCTACCATCAGGCAGTGGAGATCTACCGCGACGCACTGGACGCCAAGATCAGCGAGATCGAAAAATACTTTACGGAGGAGGACTGGGACAATTATACGATCCAGGTCCATTCTCTTAAGAGCACTTCCCGCGTGATCGGTGCGATGGATCTGGGCGAGGCCGCCTGGGAACTGGAGCAGGCGGGCGACGCCAGGGATCTTGCCGTGATCGGGGAAAAGACACCGCCGCTTCTTCAGAACCTGCGGGGATTCCGGCAGCGCATCGAGGCGGTCTTCGCTCAGGAGGGGGAGATCGCCGACGAACAGGATCTTCCGGAGATCGACGCGGCGTCGCTTGCCGACGCGTGGCACACACTGCAGGATTTCGCCGGGCAGATGGATTTTGACGACTGCCAGTATGTCTTAAATGAGATCAAAGGCTACCGTCTCGACAAAGAACAGCGGAACACCGTAAACAGAGCGCTGAAGGCATTGGATGAGCTTGACTGGGAGCTGGTCGGATCCCTGGCGCAGGAAGCACTGGAAGGAGGGCCGGAAGGATGATCTTTGAATTCCTCAATCAGACCGGATTCCTGCTGGGTGCAATACTGGTCAGCATTTCGTGCCTGATCTACACACTGGCGGAGCGCCATACGGACCGGCCGCAGAACACGATCTTTATCATGATGCTCGTCACCCTTGCGCTGAGCGCCGGTGTTGAGATCGGAGAGCTCGCGGCCAGACAGCTCGTTCCCGGTACGCAGACCTCCCGGCTGATGATCGAGTTCTGCAACTTCACCTACTATCTGCTGCACGGTGTTTCACCGCTGCTGCTGCTTTACTACACGCTTTTTGCCACCAGGAATTTCCAGCGCATCCGCACCCGGTTTTATGTGGTCTATCTGATCCCGGTGGCGCTGGTGGTGGGGATGCTCATTACCAACCCCTGGTTCCACATGATGTACCATCTGGATGACCAGATGAACTATACCCGCGGATGGGGCGTCTATTACCTGTATCTGATCGCTCCGTTCTACATGCTCAAGGCCGCGCATCTGTTTGTTTTCCGCTGGTCCGGCATCAAGGGCAGACGCGGCAGGATCATCCTGTTTTCAGCCATCGTGACGATCCCGGGGATCATCATCCAGCTGATCATCCCGGAGCTCAAGACGGAGATCTTTTTCGAATGCGTCTTCTGCATGGGACTGATGATCTCCCTGGAATACGACGAAGACCGCATGGATACGGCAAGCGGTATCTACAACCGCAGCGCGCTGATCCAGGATACGGAGAGTTATTTTGAGACCTCCAAAAAGTTCTTTGTGATCTGTGTGCGGGTGACCAATCCGGAGACTGTGCGCAGAGTGGTGGGATCGACCCTCAATGAGGAGGTCTACCGCATGATCGCGGATTATCTGATCTCCGTGCATCCGAGGTATATGACCTACAAGGTGTCTCCTTCCGCTTTTGTGCTGCTGAGCATGCGCGCCAACGAGGGACAGGTGAGGTTCCTCGCCCAGATGATCTCCTGGAAGCTCGAGGAAGGATGGGAGTATGAGGGCCGCAAGCTGCCGATCCACGGCGTCGTGCTTTACGCGAACGCGCCGGATTATATCAAATCCGCCGAGGACATCCTGCTGGTGAGCGAGGCGCCGATCCCGCAAAAGGAAAACGGTGCGATCCTAACGTCGACGGATCTGACCAACGTCCTCAGGAGCGCCAACCTGGAAGCAGCACTGCACCGCGGACTTTCCGAACACAATTTCCGCGTTTTCTACCAGCCGGTCTATGCCGCTGACGGCAGGAGGATCTGTTCCGCAGAATCCCTGATCCGCCTGCGGGATTCCGAATACGGCGAGATCCTGCCGGGAGAGTTCATTCCGGCCGCGGAGCGCAACGGTATGATCGAACAGATCGGCGAGTATACGCTGGAGCAGGTCTGCGATTTCCTGGAATCGGGGATCCCGGCCAAGCTTGGTATCCGGTACATCAACGTCAATCTGTCCGTCGTCCAGTGCATGGATCCGGATTTTGTCACCCGTGTCAAGGACATCGTGAGCAGATATCAGGTCGATCCTGCCTGGATCAACTTTGAGATCACGGAGACAGTCGCAGCCCTTGACTACGCAACGCTTGACGATGTCATCCGGGAACTCAAGTCCGAGGGCTTCCTGTTCTCGATGGAAGGCTACGGCACCGGATATGCAAATTTGTACTCCATTTTCTCACTGGAATTTGATATGATAAAAATGGATCGCAAACTGCTCTGGGAAGCGCTGAAGAGCGGAGACGGCTGGATCATCCTGGACAACAGTGTCCGCATGGTGCATGAGCTCTCGCATGAGGCCGTCGTCGTCGGCGTGGAGAACGAGGAACAGTTTGAAAAGATCAGGACTCTGGGTGTAGACTGGTACCAGGGAAATTATTTCTCGCCGCCTCTGGAAAGAGAAAAACTGGAGCAGATGGCTGCGGCCGCGGAAGCCGGCTCCGAAGTGGAGGGTGACAGCAGATGAATGATTTCATGTCGCACGAGAAAAATCACGTGCTTGTGATCAGCGCAAAGGAAGCGTTTATCACAAAGACATTACAGAAAAACCTCCGGGATGCCGGATATGAAGTGTCCTATTCCACGGCCGAGGTGGAGAACATCTCGAGATACGCGGATCTCAACAGCGTCAACATGTATATCCTCTATATGGACGAGGATCTGCAGGATGACATGAAGCTGCTCGTCTTTCTCAAGGATGTTTCCGTTGAAGGCGACAAGATGGTCATCCTGATCGGCAATCAGGAGGAGCTGAACGCGGCCATGCAGGTCCTGGCCAAGGAGAACCTCGCCGCCTGGTTTGAGCGGCCGATCAACATGCACGCCCTCATGGACAAGGTGCGCAATCTCACGGATAAACAGGCGATCGAAAACCGCAAAAAGAGTATCCTGGTGGTGGATGACGACGCGACCTATCTTCGCATGGTGCATTCCTGGCTTAAGGAAAAATACCGTGTGTCGATCGTCAATTCCGGGATGCAGGCGATCACCTGGCTCGCGCGCAACCACACCGATCTGGTGCTGCTGGACTACGAGATGCCTGTGACCTCAGGCCCCAGTGTCCTGGAGATGCTCAAGAGCGAAGTCGGCACGAGCAATATCCCCGTCATGTTCCTGACAGGCAAGAGCGACCGGGACAGCATCAAGGCAGTCATCGGGCTCCGGCCGGAGAGGTATCTACTCAAGACCATCAGCAGGGAGGAACTGCTCGCGGAGATCGACCGCTTCTTTATCTCACAGAGAGCAATGGGGGTATGACGTGAAGTTTTTCAAGGATTTTAAGGGAAAGCCCTGGGCAAACGCCACGATCGCGGCCTGCCTTGCGGTTCTGTTCTATGTGATACTGACACATCTGCATCTGTTCCTCAGTGCGCTGGCGGCCGTCTACAACTGGATCCGCCCGATCTTTCTGGGACTCGTCATCGCCTATGTGCTGGATCCGTTCGCCAAGATCTTCGAGCGCAGAATGTTTAAAAAGCTCTGGAAGAAGAATCGCAACTACGCGCGGTGGATCGCCACGGCGCTCACGATCGTGATCGTGCTCCTGCTGATCGCGTTCCTGCTCGCGATGCTCATCCCGCAGCTGATCGGCAGCATCTCGATGTTTGTTTCCAACTTTGATTCCTACAGCAGATCACTCCAGGGCTTCCTGCAGAGCGCCAATCTGGGGAACATCCTCCCGATCAGTGCCGAGGAGGTCGTCGCGGAGAATGCCGACCAGATGTCGCAGCTCATGAAGCTGATCTCCAGCAACCTCAATACGGTCATGGATCTGATCAGCGACAATTCCGATACGATCCTCGGGGTCACCTCGAGCATCGGCTCGCGGATGGTGGATGCCATACTCGCGTTCATCGTGGCGATCTATTTCCTGGCGGACAAGTATCATCTGCAGGAGGTCATCAAGCGTATCCTCCACCATGTCCTGCCGGATGATAAGTACGGCCGCTATGCCGGATACTGGCACCGCAGCAACGATATCTTTATCCGCTTCATCGCTTTTGATCTGGTGGATGGCATGATCGTCGGCATCGTCAACTGCATCTTCATGCTCATCATGGGCATCCCTTACAATGTGCTGATCTCGGTGATCGTCGGTGTCACGAACCTCGCGCCCACTTTCGGCCCGATCGTCGGCGGCGTTCTGGGCGGCTTTATCCTGCTGCTCGTCAATCCCTGGCAGGCGCTGTGGTTCATCCTGTTCACGATCGTGCTGCAGACCGTCGACGGCTATATTCTCAAGCCCAAACTGTTCGGCGGCTCCCTCGGTGTCCCGGCGGTCTGGGTGCTCGTCACCCTCATCATCGGCGGCCGGATGTTCGGCGTGGCCGGCATTCTTCTGGCGATCCCGTTTACTGGCATTTTCATGTTCATCGGCAAGGAATTCTTTCCGTATCTGTTTGCCAGGTCATCCGGGGACGATAGTTGAGCGCGTTTCTCCTTTCCGCGTATGATCTCCTCATCAGCCGCGGCAGTACAGGCGAACGGCCTGATCTGCTCAAAAAGAAGAGCCTTTCCGCAGGCGGAAAGGATGCCGTACGTCGCGCTGATCTGCTGATCGAGGATCAGAAGCGGCGCACAGCCCAGCCTTTCGGAAAATCCACGGTCGCTGTGGCGGGCTGTGAGGTGATCGCCCTGTACAACGCTCTCTGCTGGCGGTTCGGAGAGGAACGGATCTCGTTTGAACAGCTCATCGCGATCTTCGAAAAGCGGGGGATGGCTCTGGGCGGCAGATGGGGGACCTCGCCCAAGGCGCTCCACAGATGGCTGAAAAAGAGCGGTTTCCGGACGGTCCTGGAGAGCAGGGCGTCGCGCTTCGATGAGGCCGCGGCGGGCTGCGACAGTGTGATCGTCAGCTTTTTCAACGACAGAAAGAATGTGCTGCGCGGCGTGCACACCGTCTGTATGACCAGGGAAGCCGCGGGCTTTGTCATCCATAACCTCACCGAGGACGGGCGCACGTACGGCCCCTATGATCAGGTAAGCGCGGGCCTTGAGCAGGCGACCGCCGGAAAAGCGGGGCCTCTGTGCCTGATCGGGATGAAAAAGGATAAATCGTAAACTGCCTCTTGACAGAAAAAACAGGGAGGGTTATTATCAACATATGAATAAATGTTCAAATGTTTCAAACAACAAAATGCCCGACGAGGAAACACTGATCGATCTGGCCGAACTGTTCAAGGTGTTCGGTGACTCGACGAGGATGCGCATCCTTTTCGCCCTGCTGGGGCGGGAGGTCTGTGTCGGCGATCTCGCGGACGAGCTCGTGATGACGCAGTCAGCGGTATCACATCAGCTGCGGATCCTGAAGCAGGCGCATCTGGTCGGCAGCAGGCGCGAGGGCAAGAGCATCATCTATTTCCTGGCGGACGACCACGTGCGCACGATCATCGATCAGGGGCTCGAACACGTCGAGGAATAGTGTTCACAGAAAGGAGCAGTCATGAAAAAGAAATTCAAATGCGAAGTGGATTGCGCGAACTGCGCGGCCAAGGTCGAGGAAGCGATCAAAAAGGTTCCCGGCGTCATCGACGCCAATGTGAACTTCCTGACGCAGAAGACAATGATCGAGGCGGCGGACGCCGAGTTTGACGCGGTTGTCAAAGCCGCCTATGAGGCAGCAAAAAAGGTCGAGGACGAGTTTGTGATGGAGATCGCCTGAGCGCAGGTACGGATCTGACAGGGAGAGGACGGACAGATGAGCAGGAAACAGAAGAGGATGCTTGTGCGCATCGTGATCACGCTGGTTTTGTTTGCGGCGCTTCTGGTCTGTGAGCACGGCTTTAACCTCTGGGAAAAGCTTCCGGTCTGGGCGGTGCTTCTCCTGCATCTGTGCCCCTATCTGCTGATCGGCTACGATGTCATCCTGCGGGCGCTGAAAAACATCCGCAGGGGACATGTCTTTGATGAAAACTTTCTGATGATGGTCGCGACCTTTGCGGCGTTCGGCGTCGGGGAATACGCCGAGGCGCTCGCGGTCATGCTCTTTTACCAGATCGGTGAGCTGTTCCAGAGCTACGCGGTGGGAAGATCCCGCCAGTCGATCGCGGACATGATGAGCATCGCCCCAGAATATGCGGGGCTGGAGGGCGAGGACGGCGCCGTCACGCAGGTCGATCCCGAGGATGTCCCTGTCGGCGCGGTCATTGTGGTAAAGCCGGGGGAAAAGATTCCGCTCGACGGCACTGTGCTGGAAGGCGAATCCTTCATCGATACCGCGGCCCTCACAGGGGAATCGGTACCGCGCCGTGCATCGGCCGGTGATGACGTGATCAGCGGCTGCATCAACGGGCAGGGAACGCTGCGCGTGCGTGTGAACAAGGTTTATGAGGACTCCACGGTCGCGCGGATCCTGGAGATGGTAGAAAACGCGAGCAGCAAAAAAGCCCGCCTGGAAAACTTCATCACGCGGTTTGCCAGATACTATACACCGGTCGTCACGATCGCCGCGGCGCTCCTGGCGGTCCTGCCGCCTCTGGTGCTGCTGCTTATGGGGGGAGACCCCCGGTGGGCGGACTGGATCAGCAGGGCCTGTGTCTTCCTGATCGTATCCTGTCCCTGCGCGCTGGTGATCTCCGTTCCGCTCGGATTTTTCGGCGGGATCGGCGCGGCTTCCCGGATCGGCGTACTGGTCAAGGGCAGCAACTTCCTCGAGGCGATCGCGGAGACGACGACGGTCGTCATGGACAAGACAGGGACGCTCACCAGAGGAGAATTCGAAGTGACGCAGATCCTTCCCGCCGCGGGAGCATGGCAGGAGGGTGCAGGGGATCCGGCGGACAGACTTCTGGAGCTGGCGGCGTACGGCGAGTCACTGTCCACGCATCCGATCGCCTGCTCGATCGCAAGGGCTCATAGCGCGCGTCTGCAGCAGGAGGGCGGGAGAGCCGGGATCGATCCGTCCCGGGTGAGCGGCATGCAGGAGATCCCGGGACACGGGACGAAGTGCCTGCTGGACGGGAAGACTTTGCTGGCTGGAAATGCCGGACTGCTTGACGAAAACGGGATCACGGGGGATAATATCGAGGCTGATATCAAACGGTGCGCCGGAACGGTTGCCCTGATCGCATATGACGGAAGCTACCGCGGCGCGGTCGTGATCTCCGATACGGTCAAGGACGGGGCCGCTGAGGCGGTTGTCCGCATGAAGCGCGCCGGTGTAAAGCGCCTGGTCATGCTGACCGGTGACCGGCCGGAGGCCGCGGAATCTGTGGCAGAGAGCCTTGGGATCGATGAAGTCAGAGCGCGGCTCCTGCCCGCCGACAAGGTGGCGGCTGTGGATGAGCTGCTCGCGTTGCAGCAGAGCGGTGAAAAACTCGCATTCGTCGGTGACGGGATCAATGACGCGCCGGTCCTGATGCGCGCAGATGTCGGTATCGCGATGGGAAGTCTGGGGTCGGATGCCGCGATCGAGGCGGCGGATATTGTACTGATGGACGACGATGTGACTAAGATCGCGCGGATCGTTCATATCGGGCGCAGGACACGCACGATCGTCCGCCAGAACGTGTTCTTCGCGATCGGCGTCAAGATGATCGTCCTGGTGCTCGGAGCGCTCGGCTTTGCGACGATGTGGCTCGCGGTCTTTGCCGATGTCGGTGTCGCGGTGCTCGCGATCCTCAACTCCATGCGCGCACTCAGAGAAACAGGCATGTAGATATTTCGGAAAGAAACAGGGTAACGACGATGATGAACAAAAAAATGATCCGGATCATCGCGATCGCGCTCGTGGTGGCGATGGTGGTGACAGCGTTTATCGGGATCATCGCGAGGTAGACACTTCAAACGGACTTTTCCCCGTCATCCTCCAGGATCCGTGCGTTCAGCCGGACGTATTCCTCGATTATCACGCGGCGGGGCGATTCCTTGAGATAACCGTAATGGATCATAAAGCGGCTGCTGCTTCCGAGCGTAAACACACGAAACGGCGCGAGGTCATCGTTCTGAAGGATATCCGCGGTGATCGACTTCGGGAAAAACGAAAAAGCTGCGCCGGTGCGGCAGATCGCAAGCTGTGTGTCAAAGGAGTCCGATTCGGCGCAGATGACCGGCGCCGGGATGTGCTCTTCCATAAAGCGGTCAGCGAAATGCGCGACGGTATTGTTGCGCTTGCTCTTCACGTAGGGGCAGTTCCTTAAGAGGGAAAAACGCCCTGTCGTCTTCAGTTCCTGGATGACCGCTTCCGTCGCGCCGCCGAAGGTGTTCTGCAGCAGCTCGTCGGTCGCGAGCAGAACGATCTCCTCTTCAAAGATCGGATGCGTGATGAACGCGGGATCGTTTTCCGGAAAATGCGCGATGGCTACATCGATGGAGCCTGTGCGCAGCAGTTCGACCAGATCGTCTCCGGGCATCTGGACGAAGCGGATCTGCCCGAGCACAGAGAACTTCTGGACAGCTTTGATCAGACGGGTATAGCGCTGAATAGCTCTCGGATAGGAGATGCCGAGCGTGATGTTGTTGGCTTCCTGTGCGTTCAGAAGCGACAGCTCAGCCGTCATCTTGCGGTAATCCCTGAGGATCCCGGCGGTATAGGAATAGAGGATCCTGCCGGCCTCCGTCAGTTCCAGCGGCTTGGAACGGATAAACAGTTTATGACCGATTTCTTTTTCCAGAGAGGCGATCTGTCCGCTCAGCGTCTGTTGCGTGATAAACAGCCTTTTGGCCGTTCTGGTAAAGCTTTTCTCGTTGGCGAGCAAAAAGAAGTAGTCCAGATTCTGAAAATTCATGTTGATTCCTCCACAGGCATTTGCCTGTATAATACCATTATATTCTCTGTTTAACAAGAAGAACTGTGTCTGTTATGATACAGATGGTCGCCTGTCGCTGATCTCCCCAAGGTCCCCCAAGCCCATGTGTATGGAGCTTACGCGGTAGGTGGCCATAAAAATACCGCCCGGCTTATGCCGGGCGGTATTTTTGTAGGCTGAAGATCAAGGAAGTTCACTAATGCCCGAAAGACCGGGCATTAGTGTTCACTTATCGCTTTCCAGGTATTTATAAACAAAAGCCGCTATCGCCGCGCCGACGAGCGGTCCGACGATGAAGACCCAGAGGCTTGTCAGCGGTTCGGTATTGCCGCCGATCGCCGCCATGATCGCGGGGCCGATGCTCCTGGCCGGGTTGACGGACGTGCCGGTCAGACCGATGCCGAAGATGTGCACGAGCACCAGCGTAAAGCCGATGACAACACCGCCGAAGGAGCCGTGGCCAGCCTTTTTGGAGGTGACGCCCAGGATCACGAGCACAAAGATAAAGGTGAGCAGGATCTCTACCAGAAGACCTGCCGGAGCACTCCCGCCGACTCCGCCGAGACCGTTGGAACCGAGGCCGCCGGTCTGATCGGTGATGCCGCCCATGCTGAAGATCGCCGCTGTCAGTGCGGAACCTACAAGGGCGCCGATGCACTGGGAGATGCAGTAGCCGATGAACTCCGTGACATTGATCCCGCCCTGGATGAGAACGCCAAGAGAGACCGCCGGGTTGATGTGGCAGCCGGAGATGTTGCCTACGCAGTAGGCCATGCCCACGATCGTCAGACCAAAGGCGAGCGCGGTCAGCAGGTAGGTGCTGCCGGAGGCGGGGTCACAGCCCACCAGCATTGCGGTACCGCAGCCGAGCAGTACGAGGGTCATCGTTCCGATCGCTTCCGCTACATATTTTTTCATGATTTCCTCCTTGTGAAACGATGGTGAAAGTTTTACAATATCACTAGTTATTATAAATCTTCAGCCGCGATTGTCAATCCGGATCAGCGGAGAGACGGAAAGGAAGGGTAGCATGCCGGGATGGCTTAAGGACGCAGTTTTCTATGAGATCTATCCGCAGTCATTTTACGACAGCAATGGCGACGGGATCGGGGATCTGAACGGGATCACCGAAAAACTCGGCGAGATCAGGGAGCTCGGCTGCAACGCCCTGTGGATCAATCCCTGCTATGATTCGCCGTTCCGGGACGCCGGCTACGATGTGCGTGACTACAAAAAGGTGGCACCCCGCTACGGGACAAACGAGGATCTGGAGCGTCTTTTCAGCAGAACGCATGACGCGGGGATCCATGTGCTCCTTGATCTGGTTCCGGGGCACACCTCGGAAGAACACAGGTGGTTTCAGGAGAGCAGGCGCGCGGAAGAGAACGAGTTTTCCAAAAGATATATCTGGACGGACGGCTGGCTCACCGGAACGCCGGGGCATCCCTATATCGCCGGGGAGAGCGAACGCCCCGCGTGCTATATGCTGAACTTCTTCAAGTGTCAGCCGGCCCTCAACTACGGTTTTCTGCATCCGATCTATCCCTGGCAGAGCGCGATGGACTCGCCGGAGGCGCTGGCGACCCGGGAAGCGATCAAGGATGTCATGCGTTTCTGGCTGGACAGGGGCTGTGACGGCTTTCGCGTCGACATGGCGGACAGCCTCGTCAAGGATGATGATGAGGACAAGTCCGGCACCTGCGCTCTCTGGCGCGATATCCGGCAGATGCTCGACAGCGAGTATCCGGAAGCGGCGCTCGTCGCGGAGTGGAGCAACCCGCGCCTCGCGATCGCCTCTGCGGGTTTCCACATGGATTTCTACCTCGATCACCAGGGGAACGGCTATAACACCCTGATGCGCGATTACTGGGGGAAAGAAGGGGACCGGAGCTTCTTTAAATCCGATGGCAAAGGCAATATCCAAAGATTCCTGGATGATTATCTCCCGAAACTGGAGGTATCCCGCGGCAGGGGGTATATCAGCTTTATCTCCTGCAACCACGACACCAGACGCCCCCGGTATTCGCTGAGCGAGCGCGAGCTCAAGGTCGCCTATACCTGCCTGTACACCCTGCCCGGCGTGCCGTTCGTCTACTACGGAGATGAGATCGGCATGCGCTATCAGGAACTGAAGACCAAAGAGGGCGGTTATGACCGCACGGGAACGCGTACGCCGATGCAGTGGAAGCCGGGAAAGAATCTGGGATTTTCCGAAGCGGACCCGGAGGTGCTCTATCTCCCGGTCGATCCGGCACAGGACGCTCCCACGCTCGAACAGGCCAAGGCGGACCCCGATTCGCTCTATCATCTTGTGAAAAAAGTGATCGCAATCCGGCACGAATACGCCTCTCTGCAGGCGGACGGCAGTTTTACCGTGCTCTATGCCGAAAAGGAAAAGGTCCCGTTTGTCTACGCACGCGGAGAGGGCGAGGACAGGATCATCGTCGCGGTCAATCCGTCGCTGTCAGAGGCTTCAGCGCAGATTCCGGCAGGTGCCGGGGAAATGCTGTTTTCCGTGGGCGAAGCGGCCGCTGAGAATGCTGAGGGAAGCGGGAAGGGCGCGGTCCTTACACTCGGTCCGCAGTCCGCGGTGATCCTGCGGGCGGCAGACTGATGAAAAAAGCCGCGTCGAAGCAGTCTTCCGGATCCGCTGCCTATATCTATATCCTCAGATGCGCGGACGGGACCCTTTACACCGGGTGGACTACGGATA
>JAILFA010000107.1 GCA_024687125.1 Lachnospiraceae bacterium | reverse complement strand
GGTTCGTGGTATTCGGATACGGCAAATGACAGCGCTGCAGAAGCAGCCAAATCGGCCTGGTCCCTTACGCAAGCGACCTATTATGAAGGTTTTCTGATCCTGCACACGGACGGTGCAATGCCTGAGGATCCGGGTGAACTGAGTTACGAGATAAAGAGAATGGATGCAGACGGCACGGAAACCATTGTCGCCGAAGGTGCTCTGGGAAAAGTTCTGACGCAGACAGAACCGGTCACACTGGATATCACAGCTCTTGATCTGCCCGCGGGCACATACACACTTACCATTGAAGGCGAGCGTGTTGAATTCACGGTGACTGCTGACTGAGAGGCATAAAACAACCTCCCGGTTATATGGAAAGCTGGCTTTTCATTATGATCTCGTCAAAACATGCATCTCCGTCGGCTTTCCATACCTTTTTCCACAGCCGGAATGATCCTGTCATCCGTGTATCCGTCATCCCTTAGTTCAAGGCACATGGCTATCACAGCATATACAAAAGAAACATTTGTTGATGGATAAATATTGTGTGCCGTAAACTCATCGGAGTTGCACATCTCCCTGAGCCTCGTTTCATACGACAACATTTTGGGCGCGACATCGTTTACCCCTTCGTTTACCAAAACACTTCTGTAATACCCGGAAAACGATCTGATCTTTTTATCAATTTCCGATCCTGACTTCATGCTGATTCCTCCTCATTGCTCCTCCTATGACGATAGTCCGATTGCCTGATCGACCGGCAGGGAAAAGGCGATCCCCTGGCTCTCCTCATCCAGTCCGGCCACATGATGCAGGGCCTTCAGAACGTCGTCCTTGATCCCGCTTTCCACAAGGATCATGAGGATCTCCTTGTCCGGCGATACAGACAGATGGAAAAACTGCTCTGCTTCAGGGTCCGCCGTGCCGCGGGCGCGTATGACGGTCCCGCCACGGGCGCCGGCCTCCTTCGCGTCCTCCATGACCGTCTGCGAATAACCCGCGTTGACGATGCAAAAGATCAGTTCGTGGTCCACATTCATGATAATGCCCTCTCATTCGCAAGAAAACCATATGCCAGTCTCCCGATCACGCTGGTCATCGGTACAGCGACAGCGACTCCCTTTCCACCGCGGATCGTGCGGAACTTTTCTTCCAATACCTCGGTCAGTTCCTTCAGCCGGTCTTTTCGCACCACACTGAAGATCACGGCCTTTTCACTTGCAGACAGCCCGAGAGCATCCAGAAGATCAGAGGTTGCCGTCCCATGCGCCTTTGCTACCAACTGATAATTGACGCCCATCGACTGGATCAGCGTATTATAGTAGATGGCCCGACGCTGTTCCACAATGGTGATCAGAAGTTCCATACGCTCCGGAGCAATATTTCGATCCCGAACAGCTTCCTTCATGATGCTTTGTCCTCCCAGTCAAAATAGATGATCTGATCGTCTTCCGCCGACAGGATCCTCTTTGTGGCGGCACGCTTTCTGGCCTGTATCGTCAGAATCGAACGAAAACCCAGTGCCTGGATCGTGATGAGTGGCGCCATCGCTACCATGGCGACAATACCGAAGGCATAGGATAGCACGGCATCTTTCCCCAGGATCTCAGCACAAACACCTGTTGCAAACGGGAGAATAAAACCTGTGGTAAGCGGCCCGCTTGCGACACCTCCGGAGTCAAAGGCAATCGCCGTGTAGATCTTCGGAACAAAGAAAGAGAGCCCCAGCGAAATCAGGTATCCGACAATCAGAAACCAGAGCAGCGGTATGGCCAGAATGATACGAAGGATGGATAGCCCGATGGAAACGCCGACGCCCAGTGAAAGAGCAATCATCATCTGCAATCTTGTCACCTCACCGTTGGTGATATCCTCCACCTGGATCGTCAGTACATGGACTGCCGGTTCGGCAAGGACTACCACCAGACCGATCACAAAGGAAAAAACCAACAAGATCATATGTGATCCTGCGAGTGCCCGTCCCAGACGATATCCGAACGGCATAAATCCGACTGTGACGGAGGTCAGAAAGATCACCAGACCCAGGAACGCATAGATGATCCCGATGGTGATCTGTTTCAGTTTCCTTCGTGGGAGCTTAAGCACCAGCTTCTGCAGTACGGCAAACAGAAGACACAGAAGCAACAGGGAACGGGCAACCTCCAGCATCCGTTCCCCCAGGAGTATCAGAAGTCCTGAACCGAGGTACTGTTCCATTGATTCATCCGGCATTTCGTAGGTGAGATTTCCTGTGGCTGCAAAGGATAGCAGCATCACCGCGAGGATCGGGCCGGCGGAGCAGAGGGCGATCAGCCCAAAACTGTTCTCATTCGCGCCTCTGCCACCGATCGACATGGCGATTCCGACACCCAGTGCCATAATAAACGGAACGGTGATGGGGCCTGTCGTCACACCGCCGGAATCAAAGGACAGCGGGAGGAAGGAACCTCCTCCCTGCTCCAGCAAAAGCGCAGCGATCGCGAACATAAAGAAATAGAAAAAAATCAAAATCGTATTCAGGTCCCGATGTAAAACAATCTTAAGAACAGAAAAGAGCAGCATCAGACCGACTCCGACACCGACCGTGAGGATCAGAAATCCCCCGTTGATCACGGCATTAACCTGATCCGCCAAAACCGCAAGATCCGGTTCGGCGATCGTAATCAGGACGCCCATCGAAAAAGCTGAAAACAACAGCATGGATATCTTGCCGGATTTCGTCAATCCTTCTCCCATGTACTGTCCCATCGGCGTCATCGCCAGATCGGCGCCGAGGTTAAACAGTGTGATCCCTATGATAAGAAAAACCGCTGACAGGATGAATACGGCGGCTTTCCTGACTGCGATCCCCACAAGGGGTGTGAGTGCGATGATCAGGATCATCACACTCACCGGAAGGACTGCAGAAAGCGCCTCCCAAAACTTTTCCCGTAGTGCCTCGCAAATTTCTTCTGACATATTGTTACCTGTCCCCCGTATATCCGAACGTCCATGGAATGCAAAGGTCGATTTCACGGATACATGTGATCAACAACCGAGTTATCTG
>JAILFA010000006.1 GCA_024687125.1 Lachnospiraceae bacterium | reverse complement strand
CGCAGAATCATAATCCACCCGGAAATCGCTGTCCGACCAGTTGTTGCCTCTGATAAAATAGCAATCGCAGCTGACCCGGAACGGTTCATCCAGCGTAAACTCCATGAGATAGGTGTCCGACCCCTCGTATTCCGGCTTCATACCCTTCGCGGTCAGGGAAAATCCTTCGGAAGAATAAGTGGTTGAGCATACTTTGGGCGAATAATCAGTATGCTTTAAAAACGGTCCCGTAAAGTAACTCACATCCTTGTCCGGAATCTCAATCGTATATCCCTTTTTGGTCTTGTCTACAACGATCTCTCCTCCTTCATCACCAAAGGCGTAATCCAGAAACCAGGAAAGCATTCCCTGGTTACTGGAACTTAAATCCGAATTTGGGGCATCTCTCGGATCCATATTCTCGTAATCACGAACATACTCCGGTATCAGCGTAAAGGACTCGCCCGCTCTCACGGAGATACTCCCGTAAAAGTACTCAGAGCCAAGAAGTGTCATGACGGCCATCACGGCAGCGGCAGCTCGCTTTGCTGTTCGAAGGCCGAGAACAGAAACAAGAAGGCCGATCAGTGTAAAAACACCTCCGATCATAAGCGGAAGCAGATTTGATTCCATGGAAAGCATGGAAAGAAATCCCACATCCTCAGGAACGAATGACAGCGGGATCGCTCCTGCAAATCCAAGGGAAAAGCCGGCAAACAGGGCCTGCGGTTTTTCCGTGCGGGCAAAGCGCTGGCCGTTCGGAGTTTTACCGGCTGTAAAGGACCGAAGCATAGAGAACAGGAATCCGGCTCTGCCGCCGAGTGCGCGGAGGGAAACGAGCATGGCACATACCGCTGCGGAGATCTCTGTTATGGTGGCATTGCCTGCAAAAAACTGATACAGCATCATAGAGAGGCCGATGCCGAGAAGATAGAATCCGATCGTGTTCTTCCGGAAGTTCTTTCCGGAGAATATTCGGGGAATTCCTTTCAGGATATCAAGCCCCCCGCCGGTCACCAGTGTCGCCAATGCTGCGGCGACAACGCCCTGTCCGAGGATGCCGCCGGCAAAGCCGATCCAGGAACGCCCCGCACCGCCTTCCGCGAAGGTAACGATCCGGGAGATGTCGAGAAAGTCATTTTCGATGTCGTTATCCTGAAGAAGGATCAGCGTGATCCAGATGGCCGCCATCACCGCTGCGGAGATGAGTGCCCTCGGATTCGCAAAACCCTTGAAAAAGCTTTTGAGAGAATTCACGAATGTTCTTCCGGGGCCGAGGATACTGCTCACTTTGCCAGAGATGCCGCCGATCTCGCCGAGGATCACCTCGCCCGGCGAATCTGACGCATGTATTTGCAGCATATCTCCGGCCGTACTCATGATCGCCTGTTTTGCCTGTGCTTTCGTCTCTCCGATGATCCGGGCTGCAGTGTTTCCGGCTGCCTTTTTCACAGCTGTGTTTTGCCCAGCAGCATTCTCTTTATTTGGCACCGGCGCAGCAGCTGATTTCAGTTTCTGCCCGCAGTTCGTGCAGAACTTGGTTGCTTCACCATTTTCTTTTCCGCATTTTGGACAGAACATAGTGTCACCCCTTTGTTGATTATCGGATTCTCGCCTTTTCACAGTGTGAACGAATAAAGCTTTCCACAAAATCGAAATCTGCGTCCTCCGCATAGATCTGATTTTTGAACAGGCCCTGACTCAGATGGATCGTATTTCTGTTTTTCTTTATCTTCATGCGTGTTACACTGGTATATGTTGAGACGGAAGCCTGTGTGTTTCCCACGACAGCGGACTGTCCCATGAGCGTCGGGTTTCCTGATGCTGCACCGAGGACAAACTCAAGAAGAGCAGCTTTTCGGGCTTTTTTGAACTGCTTCGGAGCCTGGATATGAGCAATCTTCTTTTCATTCATCTCAAACAGAACGCAGTATTTACCACCATTACAGAGGGCATAAATGGCATAGGATATCAGTGTCAACGGTACAAAAATGGCGAGCACGACCCCAATCTCGATTCCGAGAGCCGTGAGATCCAGCTCGCCATCAGCGACCTGAATAAAGAAAAAGATGACAACCATGATTGCAAACGTGATACCGAACACCTTCCAGATGGTAAAAAGGATGGTCGGATTCTTCCATAGTGAAAGGTCATATGCCCAGTGGTAGACGCCGTCCGGCCCCTGCACGATGTTTTCCGTGACATTCCGCACACCCTGCCCCGGATCAGTGTCAATAGAAAACTCCCGCCCGCAGGAAGTACAGAATTTCGCATTGTCATTCAGTGCTGCACCGCAATTCTCACAGAATTTCATGGCTGACCTCCTGTCAATTCTTTTACTTCGGTATCGAGCAGCCGCAGAGACCGCAGTAATTGGCTCTTTTGTCGTTCAGCGTACCGCACATGGCACACTCGTTGTCAGTGTTGCGTGGATCCCGATTGCCTGCTCTTGCGTGACGGATCTTGCGGGCTGTATCAAAAAACTGGTAGAACAGAGCAGCGATCCACAATATCCAGAGTCCGATGACCACATAAACCAGACCCCGCACATCCTCCGTGCTGTTGATGTCAAATTCTTCATTCGCAAAAACCATCACACCTGCAATGATTGCTGTGACGATGATCCCGAAGATGATGAGGCCGATGATGCTGCGTCTGCGAAACCTCCTGTAGCTGCGCGCAAACATCCACGGATGCTCTGGCCGTACTTTGCTGCAGGGTGAATCAAAGCGCCACGGGCCGTTCATGGCCGCCCCGCAGTTCTTACAGCGGGAAAGCTTCGCTACGGCTACACCTTTTCCGCAGTTCCAGCAAAAAATGTTGTGATAGGCTTCGCCATGCTCACGGGCTTTTTCTGCCAGCCGGTCTCCGAGTTCATACGGAAGATCAGATTCAACAACATCTTGCAGATCTTCAAGTGCCATATCATGTCTCCTTCGGTTTCATAAAACTGCATATGAATCAGGGAACTTCATCCGATAATGGCAGATCCCCGAAATTCTCCGTGACTTTCACCTTAAGCGTTGCCGATTTCATCCCTTCCGCAGAAAAAGTCAGTGTCGCCTCACCGATCTCGAAAGCCTGGATCTCCACTTCCGGAAGCTCTGCGTCTGAGCCGATCAGGGTCGAAGCATCGACGGCGATGTATTCGTCAGAGCTCGTCACCTCAAAGTTTTTCCAGGACGCATCATAGTTGGTGATCTGGATGCTGGCGCACGTATAGGCCGGAATCGTCAGGCTGTCGGCAGAGAGATTGATGATTTCTTCTTTTTCGGAATTACCGGTACTGCAGGCTGTCATCAGTAATGCCACCAGAACTGCGGATAACACGAATGCAATACTTCTTTTCATTTTTCCAAAGTGCTTTCGTTGTGATTTTTGTTTCATTGTCTGTTTCCCCCCACAAAAACTTATCGATCTATGATAATTCACTTTATCAGCCTGAACTCATAATAATGCTTCAGATCATCTCCTTGCAATGTGATCATGTCCGCAGTCGTGCAGTCCACTCCGGTCGTGAATCTTGTGCCGTTGTCCCTGACCATGCCGACGTCAACGACGAAATTTTTGCCGTCAACGATGAAGTGCATCTCATGCGCCTCATTATATTCGCAGCGATATCCGGCCGGTTCGATAGGATTATAGAAAAAGTATTCCGCGTCATATTTTCCGGCAGGAAGACCTGTGTACTGCTCGATCTCACTGTCGATCTCCACAGAGACACTATTTCCGTCACCGTTGAACGTCATCTTTCCGTGTTCATTAGTGAAGACGCCGTCATGAGGGTCGACATGCGGAAGATCATAGTTCGGGGGACCGTCCAGAATGAATTCGTCGTCCACGGAAGCTGCTTTCTTATCATTATCCTCGTCATCTTTGTCTTTACTCATCTCGCTTTTGTCTTTTTTATCGCTTTTATTCTCGGATTTACCGAAATCATCACTGCCGCAGGCAGCGATAAACAACATCGCGAGGATCATAAAAATCGCCATAACTCTCTTTTTCATCATCTGTCCTGCACTTTCTCTTTTACTTACGTCACTCTCCGTCTGCGACCTTGTAGGTCATCTGGTTCATCATCACTGCCAGTTCACGGGGTTCAGCAATCCCGATCTCCTTCATCGTGTTCATGAGATCCCCTGAGTCGATGTCAAGATGTCCGTCGCCCGCACCCTTGTAGAAGCGCTGCAGAAGCTTGTAGCAGAGCTGCTCCTTGTGAGACAACTGATTGCCCTTGCCCTGGAGCATCAGGGCATCATTTCGACCGATGATCGTGCGCTTCATCTGTTTATAACCGGCGCGGTTCGCTTCAAAGAAGTTCTTCTGAGCCGTGTGCTGCGCTTCAACATATTCATTGCTGCCTGGTGCATATTTCTCAGCCTCTGCGAGGCTTTGCTGTGCACGGTCAACATATTCCTCGACCTTGAATTGCATGGCGTCTGCGTTCTGTTTGACATTCTTTAATGCCTTGCCGTGTCCCTCAGGCGTGAGCATGCCCTCCACGTCGCCGTATTTTTCCCGGGCGTACTGTCCCTCTCCGGCAACGGTACTGTACTGGTACTTCTCCGCGATGGCTTTGGCCTCGGCAAAGGTGGCGGGGCGCTTTCCGGTCAGCTCCTCCGCAGCCGCAAAGTAGTTCTCCTCCGCCTGGATCCGCTCATCGATCTCGATATCAGGCTGTCCCTCACCCATCTTCTGCATCTGTGTCATGTCATGGTCCACGCCGTGGGTGTTGCGGACATAATCTTTGGTATTGGTCGTAACGCTGCGACAGTAGATTCTGTTCACATCGATGCCCGTCCTTGCAGAGATCCCCTGTGCGGCTTTAGCGTCGATCCGGGCATCCATGTCTGTCCAGTAGTTGTCGTATTCGATCCGCACTTCATCCGCATAGAGCTTCTGATAGTTCTTCAGCTGGTTCTGGGCGATGAAGTCCTCGCGTATCTCCTTCATGCAGTTTTCCATCTCGAGTTTTGCTTCCGGCGTCTTTGACTGATAATACCGATTCCTGGCCCGTTGGAGCTTCACAACCTTTTCATAGCCCTTAAAGCTCGCGGCCACCGCGGGATCGGACAGGTCGCGCCCAACGACCTCGAGGGAGCCGTCCGGCCGTTCCCTGACCTCAACGCCATGCTCTGTCGCCCCTTCAAAGTCTGTCGCCTGATTCTTTGCACGGGCTTCTCTGATCTTTGCATCCAGCTCCGCATCCAGCTGCTGATCCGTAATCTTTGCTTCCCTTGCAGCACTTGCGGCAGGTCCCGGATCCACCTCACTCTTGAACGGATTCTTAAAGACACCGTCCTTGTAGATCGTATACCTGTCATTGAAGCTCTGGATGTTTTTGGCGTAGGCCGTATAGTTCTTTTCTACTGCGGTCATGATGTTGAAGACCTTTGGATTCGAAGCGTTTTTCGCGACTCCCTTGGCAGAATTCCATCCGTTTTGCATACCGTAATTCATGAGCCGTCCCTGGGCTTCCCCGAGGACGATATCCTTGGAGCCCGCCCACATGACACCAAGTACCGTATCTTCACCCTGTTCGATCGCCTGTTTCATCCGGTACGGGATCCGTACGATGTCCATGGTCGTAAAGGCCACCTCACTCATGCCGGCTGTACAGAATCCAAGCGCCAGACGTCCCAGGAAACCGGCCTTCTTTTCCAGACGGTCGGCGGCATCCCCAATGGCATCGATGGCCCAGAGCATGTAGTCGATCAGGCTCTCCTCAGGAGCGGGCTGTGCATTGGCACCTGCGATATAGCCGCGGCAGAAATCGTTGTAGGTGTTGATGACGTTGGCGACCTGTTCCTCATCATAGCCGTACTCCGGATCATAGCCGGAAAGCAGGCCTTCAATCAGGCGGTGCACAGAGAAAAGATTTGCGAAGCAGCTCCTGTGGATGACATCCCGCAGATGCTCCAGGCGTTCCTCAATCTGCTCGTCTTCCTTGAGTGCCCTGCTGAATTCCTCGAAATTCATATGTGAGCGGTTTGGCTGGCTGCAAAGAATGATCTCCTGATCCGTCGTAAAGGTCTTTCCAAAGGCCTCCGCTTCGATATGTGCCTTCGTCATGATCCTCCGGGGCGCGTCCAGATAGCCCTTCGTAGGACGGAGCATGACCTTAAGGCCCCCCTCCTCACCCAAGACCGGTTCCTCTCCGGAATCCATCTGGATCCGGAGCTTGTCCACCAGCACCTGATCTTCGGAATTCTTTGCCTTGAGCGAAAATCCCGCGGGGGCGCTCTTTGGAACAGGGGCAATGACCCGGATCTTGTGTTCCTCCTCATCATAATATATGAGTTTAAGCTCGGCCCATGTCTCGGCGAAGCGCTCCCGCTCCACCATGCGGCGTCTTAACCCGTCAAACTCTGCGATCTGACTGGTGACTTTCTTATACCAGAAACAGTCGATGCTCTTTGTGGTGAGCGTCAGTCCTGTGCGGACCCGGGCTATAGGAAGCGTATCACTGACCCTGACGCCGGTCTCAGGCTCAACGGCTCCCACTTCAAGAACATAGGACATCGAGGCTCCCGGCTCACGCTCATCCATGGAAGGCATCGGCTTCTTCGGGATGATGTTTGCGTAGTAGAGCTTTGCGCCTTCAACGCCCAGATCCTCTCCCTCGGTAATGTTCAGTGTAAAGGCATCGTCCGGCGTGATCTTTCCGGAGACCTTTTGCGCATCAGAGAGACCGAAAACAAAGAAATAGGGCTTCATCGGCTGATCCCAGTCATGCGGGATCGCGATATTGGGCTGGTCGAATTCCAGGAACGGTGTCAGGATGTCAAACCTCATCCGATTGGTAAAGCTCCCGCCCTCGCCGGTGTATCTAAAGCATACGAACCCTTCTGTTGCACTGCAGTTCTTCACTACCGATACATCCGCTCCGCGGTATGCCCCGGAAAGTCCGCCGTGCATTTCTACATCAAAGCTGCCGTCGTCGCAATAGATTTCGATATTTGCAGAAAGATCCGGGCGGTCCTTTTCTGCCCCGGTCGTGACGTCAATCTCAACGATCCGTGCATAGACTTCCTTCTTTTCGCCCGAGGAGATCTGGTTTCCGAAGTCCTTCTTCACCCTCAGCTTGTACTTCTTTTTCTTTTCCTCCTCGGCGTCCTCTTTTCCGGCTTTCCCCGTACCTGCCGCGGCACCTGCTGCTGCCGCAGCTCCCGCAGCGGCAGCACCTGCGCTTCCGATACCGCCTGCGACAACATCGCCAGGCTCAAGAGAATCGGCCTTTTTCTTTGCCTTACTGCTGTTCTTCTTTTTCTTCTTCTTTCCTTCTACGATATCCGGATCGATATCCTCTTCGGTTTCACCTTCTTCCTCATCCGCGTCTGTGATAACAACAACGTTCTTCTTTTCCTCTTCTTCATCTTCCTCTTCTTCAATATCTTCGTTTTCGTTATTCTTTTTTGTCTTCTTATCACTTTTTCCGTCTTTTATTCCACTTTCCCCGCTTTCCTCATAAGCTGTTGCATCATGGAATTCATAGATATATGCCACCTTGCATAACATACCACCATCTTGAGAAAAAACCGACAGTGTTAAAACGCCAAGCTTGTCCTTCCGCCATCGCATCGCCCATAAATTTTCATAAAACGATTCAGATCCTGAAACCTTACAACTCTCCATTCCTTTTGGTACATCTGATGGACTATCATAGTTATCAAAAGAAATTGTATTATCAACGTAGACGAGAATATCTTTGTCTCTGAGTTTTGGCCTTTCATCTGGTTCAAGTAAACCAAGATCGTAGTCTTTATCAAGATAGTCGTTTCCTACACGGACCGAGAATCCCGGAGAGCCTGTCCAGCCATACTGCTTTATATTTGTGGCATCCATGGCTTGATACTTGTTCAGGAATTCGGCAGAATAAGCAAACTGAAAGCTTTCCGGATCTGTCTGATGTTTCAATGTATCTGAATCCTCATAATCATCTATGCGGTCAGGAAAAGGCGCCCATTGAATCTCCGAATAGGCCCAGTCATATATGTTTTCCTCTGGATTCCCGGGTTGATTTTTGTCAATATAGTTGCCTACCACGACTTTTGTATATCCACTGAACGAAGTCGTCGTGGCAGAGATATCTTTGATCCATGAGACACGATCACTGGGATCGACATAGATCATTCGTGTATCGATCAATTGCCAGTATCCGACAAGCGTTTTTTCTCCTGCATGTACTGTATCCGATCCGAAGGGCATCACTGACAGAAGAAGAATAAGCACAGATGCGGTAAGAGCCACAGAACGTTTGATTCCAAATAAAGAAAGGATCAGGCCGGTAACAGAAAGCACAGCCCCTGCGATCAGCGGGAGCAGATTGCTTTCCAGAGACAGATTTGTAAGAAAACCGGAATCCGCAGGGATAAGCGATAAAGGGATCGCCGCGGCGAATCCAACGGAAAGACCTGCCAGGAGGGCCTGCGGCTTTTCGTTGCGTGCAAACCGCTGCCCGTTTGCTCCTTTTCCGGCAGTCAGAGATCGGACCATGGAAAAGACAAAGCCTGCACGGCCGCCTAGGGCTCGGAGAGAGACGATCAGCGCGGAAACTGTCGCAGCGATGCTCTCGTTCGTGGCATTACCCGAAAAGAATTGGTAAAGCATCAGGGAAAGTCCAAGCCCCAGCAGATAGAGACCGATAGTGTTCTTTTTAAAGTGCTTCCCTGAAAACAATCGCGGGATTCCCTTCAGTACAGAGATTCCGCCGCCTGTCACAAGAGTTGCGAACGCTGCAGCGACAGCCGCCTGCCCGAACAGTCCGCCAACGAATCCAATCGGTGATCTCCCGTAGCCGCCTTTTACAAAAGTCACGATACGGGAGACATCAAGAAAATCATTTTCGACATCGTTATACTTCAGTACAAGCTGTATGATCCAGATAGTGCTCATGATCGCAGCAGGGATCAGCGCTTTGAGACTGACAAGTCCGCGGAAAAAGTTCTTCACAGAATTCAAAAAGGTTTTTCCGGGACCGAGAACGGATGAAAGATTTCCGAATACTCCGCCGAATTCGCCGAGTTCTGCTTCGCCCGGCACATTTGACGCATCTATTCCAAATTCGCCCGCGGCCTGTCTCGCAGCCTGCGCAGCCATGCTTCGGACTTTGCGCTTCGACTCATCCTTTATCTGAGAGGCCGTCTTAGAGGCAGCCTTAACCAGTTCTCCGCAGTTCCAGCAGAAAACGGCGTTATCACTGGTTTCTTTACCACAGTGCGGACAGAACATGGCTTCTTCCTTCCTCAGGAATCCAAGGCTTTTTGCCTCAGTTCATGATCGGCGTCCAGTAGTGATCCCCTTCAGAGTCGGTCAGCAGATAAGTAGCCTCCGTAGCGCCGTCGATCACGTAGTTCTTGATCTCCAAATCCTTCATGCTGCCCTCGACCTCAAGTGTATCCCCGAAGAAATAGTTGTTGATGAAATTCCCGTCGTAGTCGTAGTAATCGCAGATAAAATCGAGCGTATCGCCCTCCTTGATCTTTTTCAGGCCGGTCGTCATCTCATTGACACTCAGATCATTCCCGGGACCGTCCTCGATCAGTTTGACGCCTTTGATATAGCCCTTCGGTGTATCCGAATCGAAGACGACGATGATGTTCACGTGTTCATCGTTCCAGAAGGCCGGGACATAGCCCAGAATCTCATAATCATCTTCATCTCCCGTGGTCTGCAGATGATAATACGCCACAGGCTGACGCTCGATACACATCCAGGTGCCGTCATATTCCCCGATCAGATCCAGATTTTCATCAAAATCAAAGAGCGCATCCAATCCAAGATCGATGTAGCCCTCGCCGTCATCGAGAAAGACATTGAGCTTGACTGTATCGATGAAATCCCAGTCCTCGTCGGAGAGCTTGAGTACCTGCTGACCCTGATCGTTTTCGGACCAGAAGAACTTGTCAGCGTCGATAGACTTGTTCTTATTGCCGGGCGCTACGCTGTCGCCGCTCTCCAGATTCTTCAGCAGCGGGATGAAATCCTCTGCCTGTGAGGACAGGAGACCTGAAAAATCTGATACCTCAGTGCTCGCGGCAAGATCCCTCGAAACCTTGGAAAGGCTGCGGCTTCTCTCACTTCCGCCGTCGTCCTCATCATCTTCGTCAGATTTTTTATTCTTTTTCTTGTCCTTGCTTTTCTCCGCGCGGTTTTTCTCGTGGTTGCCCTGCAGATCAGAGACGAAATCCTGAACGTTCTCCACGATATTGTCAACGGTCTCGCCCGGTGTATAACCGTCATAATATCCCTTGACAAAAATTGCGATGACGGCACCGACAAGGAGTGTCATCAGCAGCGCGAAAAAGCTGATCCCGCCGCCACCGCCGCTTCTGCCACCGTAGCTGCGCGTCGGACGGTCGCTGTATCCGGGGCCGTTTCCGACAGGACCTCCGAGATTAAGCCCACCGCCCCTGCGGCTGCTCGATCGGGCACTGGAGGATGATGAATTTCTCTCACGGCTCACCGGCCGGGAACCGGAGCCCGAGGAAGACGAAGAACTGCTTGTTCTCTGCATATTACTGCCCTCCTTTATGAAAGCAATAAAATACTTCATTTTAATGATACTTCAAGCCGTTAAAAAGAAAAGCCGTGACAAAAAATTGTATGCTACAAATTTTTGTCACGTTATCGTATAATGTCATCACAAAAATACATTAAGGAGTTCAGCCATGTTCAGTGACAGATTTGACAAACTCATGACAAAACTCGATGCAAAAAACACTGATATCGCTCAAACCGCCGGTATTGACAGGACTAACCTGTCAAGGTTTCGAAGCGGCAGACGGATCCCGAAACAGGAGAGCAATATTATAGAAGCACTGGTTTCTGCGCTGTATGATCATGCTTCATCAACAGGAAAGCTGAAGATGCTGTGCAGAATGATCAAAACAGACAGCAAAAACCATAAACAGATTATCTGCCGCGCTATGAAACTCTGGCTCTATTCAGATACACCGGAAGAATACTTCATTCGTAAAAGCAGGCCTAAAAGATCGTCTCTTTCTTTTTCCGACCGGTTTGACAAGTCCATGATCCTCGCCGATATGACAAACAGCAGACTTGGCAAACTCGTGCATGTTGACAGTTCCCTGATCAGTCACTACCGTACGGGTATACGAACACCGCAGTCCAATCCTGCTCTCGCTTCCGTGATCGCTGATATTCTTTATGAAAGGATACGGAACGCCGGCGAAGACATCAGTCTCGCAGAACTCATGCAGATCAAACCTGACAGTATCACAAAAGAGGCCTTTCGTGACTGGCTCTATGCTTTTACTCAGGATGAAGACGGCGGAAACACCGCCATGAAGCTGCTCGAAGCATTTGATTCTTATATTTACGCAAGCTCTGTAAAACTTCCTGTTCCCGAAACGTCAGTTCCGTCAGAGATTCTCACAGATAAACGAAAGCACTATACGGGGAACACGGGCCTGCGCGAAGCAGTTCTCCGCTTTCTGGCTGAGGTTGCAAAAAGTGATGCTTCGGAGATGATGCTGTATTCCGATCAGGATATGGGATGGATGATCACAGATAAAGAATTTGCCGTAAAGTGGGCGGCATTGATGGGGGCCTGTATAAAAAAGGGAATCCGTCTCAGCATCATCCATAATATCGACAGGGATCTGGATGAAATGAGCCAGGCGATCACGAACTGGATGCCGCTGTATATGTCCGGAATGATCCGGTCTTATTACCATACAAAAAAGGTCGGCGATCGGTTTACACACACGCTGTTTCTCTGTCCCGGCACCGCCTGTATCCTCGGCTGCACGCCAAACGATCCGGCACATGAGGGGCGGTATTACTTCTTCACAGAACGTTCTGACCTTACCTACTGCCAGGATGAATATGAAACTCTCATGAAACACACAAGACCGCTTGTCCGCATGGAACCATATACGCTGAAAACGGTTCCGAAAAAAGGCATTCGGATCCTCGATGATTCCGGACATGAAGCAGTGGCCTCTTCCTCCCCCTATAAGAACATGAGTGTCATCATCAGCAGCGACAGCGTACGGATCATCCGTACCAGAAAGCCTTTTTTCTCATTTACAGTAACGCATCCTCTGATGCGCAAGGCCTTTCTGGCTTATGCGGAAAGGCTGCGGTAATAAGTTCATACGGCAGATCGGATTCTACTTCATCTTTCAGATCTTCAAGTGCCATGCAGTGTCTCCTTTAAATGATCAACTCTCGCGCCGCTTCTGCCAGATCCTGACACTGGCAAGGAGCTGCTTGTCCCTGCCTTCCCCAAAGGACACGATCTTGAGAGTGACAGGCTGCGGGCAGCTCGCGAGCATCAAACGATAATCCAGGCGGAACGCCCCGTTCTCATCGATCTCACGCAGGACATTTTCCCTGGTGAACCGCTCAAGATACAGCGGCAGATCTTCGGGACAGACAGCTTTTTTCCCGTCGATCGCGCCCTGCCGGAAGAAATCTTCACCCTCCTTGGCAAAGCCGAAGGTTTCGTATTCTTTGGAGGCGGTATACTCAAGATAATGCCCCGTATCCATATGGATCGCGTAAAGAGAGAGATAGTCCTCGCTGATCGCCCACATCCTGGCAAGGGACGCCCGTTCCTCCTTGACCTTTTCAATCTGCTCCCGCTGTTTCATCTGGGCATCCACTGTGCTGACACCGATGACGATCCGGCTGCCGTTCTGCGGTCTGGTGACCTTGATATTCACATATACCGGTTTTCCGGTATCCATCATGCGGCAGGTAGTCGTAAATAATCCCTGATCTTTCAGTTCCCGCTCGATCGTCTCCTTGTTGAACCGGGAGAGAAAGGTCGGCCGGTCATCCTCGTATATCCGCATCGCACTGTCTTCCGTAACGAACGTAAAGAAATCGTCCCCCTCACGCGTCCTTTCCAGTTCATCGTGACCGACTTCAGAAGAATACTCCGTGTAATGACCGCTGTCCATATCAACGATGTAGATATTGTAATAGTCAGTAGACAGCGCTTTGGCGATATCCGCAAAGGATGCGTCATTGCTCGGCTCCGATATGGACAGAACAGCGACCGCGATCGAGATGTTGCCGTTGAGCGGATTGGTGCCGATCTTTCGTGCGACGGAATGGACCACTGAGCCGTCCGGCATTTTCTCGTCAAAAAATGCCTTTGATCCCTGTTCACAGCAGGTCTTTACAACATTTTTGGTGAAAGCGGAGCTATACTGCATGTATTCCTGCTGCGATGACGGGATCATGATCCCGAAGTAGCGCTTGACGAATTCACGGTAGGAAGGATTGCTGCGCACAAATCGTGCTGTATCGCCCTGAATCTCGATGATGCCCATAGGCAGTGTGTTGAAGGCATGCTGAAGATTGCTCTCCTCATCGCTCGCCACTGATCCGAGATCATACAGGTTGACGCGGCCGATGGATTCATAATAATCGGATGTCCGGTCATCCTCAAATTCGATCACATAGTCTGAATCTTTCAGTTCAAGGATCTCCTCATAGGAATGCGGTTTATGAAAATAGTATCCCTGCAGCTTGGAGCAGCCGATCTCTCTGAGAAAATCAACCTGTCCCTGATTCTCCACTCCTTCGCATACAGTGTCCACGCCGAGTCCCGTGGCCATCTTCATCAGCTCGGTCAGAATGACCCTGCCGCTTTCCCCTTCATCCAGCATGCGCAGGAAACTCATATCAAACTTGATCAGATCAAAGCGGATACTCTGCAGCACATTCAAAGTAGAATAACCGCTTCCGAAGTCATCCATCCACACCGGAAAGCCGAGCGAGCGAAATCGTTCAATCTGTTCCTTCATGAATCCGAATTCCCCGCCGATAATGCTCTCGGTGATCTCGATCGTGATCATTTCGCGCCCGAACTCTGATGCATCGACCCTCTGCCGGATCTCCTTCACGATATCGCAGGCATCAAAATCCGCCCGGGAGAGATTGATCGAATGAGGGACAACAGTCATACCCCGATCCTTCATATCCTGCATTTTGAGCAGTGTCTGCTCCAGCACATACAGATCGAGCTTGTAGATGAGACCCGTCGCTTCCAGATGCGGGATGAAATCCGCTGGTGACAGGAATCCCATTTCCGGATCGATCCATCTGGCCAGTGCCTCTTCATCGCAAATCTGGCAGTTGACTGCCCGGACGATCGGCTGATAATACACTTTGATCCATTTTTCAGAGATGGCCCGGTCGATATTGTCCTTGATGTATCTGCGCTTGATCTCGTATTCACTGAGTTCCTTGCCGTAGAAATTGCACGCCGAGGTATCCGTCGTCGGGATCGCGTCGCAGGCGACCTTGGCCCTGTCGTAAGCCCTGGCGGCAGAGACATCCTCAATGCTGTTCCGATAGACTCCCACCCGTACCGACAGAGAATCCTTGCCGCTGATCTTTTCTGCGGCGGCGAAGAAGCTCCTGAGGATCCTGTCAAGATCATCCTCTTTGGTGAACACGGCAAACCGGTCCGCACCGATATGACAGCAGTTTTCATTGCTGAAGGTCTGTCCCAGGAGTCTCGCAAAGGCCTGCAGCATCCGATCTCCCTCGGCAAAGCCCTTGCGGTAATTGAAATATTTCATGCCGTTGAGGTCGATATAGAGCATTACAGGTTCGTTGCCCCGTGCCTGCAGTTCTGAACGGAATGCTTCCGCAAGTTCAAAGAAATAGGTCAGATTCGGAAGACCTGTCAGATGATCAAAATGTGTTGTTCTTACGATGCTTTCTTCATGAAGTGCGTGGACAAGAGCCTGTTCCACGGAAAAATCATCGGAGGAAGCGTTTTCTTCATACCTCCCCTCGACCATATACCAGATCTGAGCAAGGCGCACACCTGTCGGCGTTGTCACGTGTTCCCCGTGAGCGTGGAGAACGAAATAATTATCACCGCCATGCATTTTGGTCCGGTAGATGACGTCGTATTCTCCGCCCTCTGTGGCAAAGCGGACGGCTTCTTCCGAAACGCGCGGCAGATCCTCCGGATGAGTGTTCCGGTACATGTCGCGGTCCAGGAGTTCGAGCGCCTCTTCACGGTCTGCAAAGCCGAATTTTTCACATAAGCCGTCTGAAACAGCCAGAGTTACGACACGTTTGTCCACGTACTGGTAAACAGCAAACGGAAACCGCAGCTTTTCAATGACCTCTCTCTCATGATCCGGCAGATGATATCTTTTCATAAGCCTCCCTTTCCCCCAGGTTTTTTCCTGTCAGGCAGACTCAGTTATCCGGGCTCTTCTCCAGAGCATCGTGATCAATATAATCTTTCATGGAAAAATACTGTTTCTTTTCGATCATCTGTTCCTTGGTCTCCAGACATTCCTTGATGACATTGCTGATGTTGAGGAACTCATTGACCAGAGACGGATCGAACTGCGTGCCGCTGTTTGAGGCGATGAACGACATGGTCTTTTCATGGGAGATCGGCTCTTTATAAGGGCGCTTGGAGGTCATGGCATCATATACGTCAACAATGGACATGATGCGCGCCAGCAGAGGGATCTCTTCTCCCTTCAGGCCATAGGGATACCCTTTGCCGTCCCATCTTTCGTGATGTGATTTTGCGATCTGACTGGCGATATTTGCAAATTCCGCGTCGGGGATCCTCTTTTCCAGATAATCAAATAGTTCGCCGCCGATCACCGCGTGCAGCTTCATGTTTTCGAACTCATCCGCGGAGAGTGACGCGGGTTTCTGCAGCACGGAATCGCGGATGGCTATCTTGCCGACATCATGAAGCGGCGCACAGCGGCAGGCCTTTTTGACCACCGACGGCGGCAGATACTGCCGGTACTTTGCCACCGTCTTGAGATGGCTGATAAACGCCTGAAAATAGATCGATGTATTTTTCAGATGCACCCCGGTCACACCGTCTCTTGATTCAACGAGTCCGGCAAAGGAAACCGTGACCAGATCATACATCTTTTCGATTTCCTGGATCTTTTTGCTGACGCTCTCCTCCAGGTTTTTCTTGTAGGAGGCGAGCTCGATCTGCGTTTCGATGCGCTTCTTCATGACCATGGGCACGAAGGGCTTTGTGATATAGTCGACGATCCCCAGCTGAAAGCCTTCGACCTCGGCCTCGGGACTGGTGTCCGCCGTCAGAAAGACGACCGGGATATCCTTGTAGGCGGGAATGGATTTGAGTTTTTTGAGGACCTCCATGCCGTTCATATCCGGCATGATGACGTCAAGAAGGATCAGATCGGGAGTTGTTTTTTTCAGAACCTCAAAGGCTTCCTCGCCGGAGGAGGCTTCTACCAGATCATACGTATCCTCCAGCACGGAACGAGCGGTCGCATGATTCAGAGTAACATCATCCACCATGAGAATGGTCTTCTTATCGCTCATACAGATCCCCCCTGCATGCCTTGCTGTTGTGCTGTTATCTTTTATATCAAACGCCGTGCCAGTCGATCACAAGCATCGTGATGTCATCGAACTGGGGAGCGCCAAGCGCAAAAGCGTCGATATCCTCTTTTACATTCCTTATGATCTCCTCTGTCGAAGCATTCTTTGTCCTGTTCATTGCCACAAGCAGCCTTTGCTCTCCATAAAGCTCATCGCTGGTGTTGATTGCTTCCAGGACACCGTCCGTATAAACGAACAGCCGGTCACCGGGATGCATCTCGAATTCATGTTCGCGGAAGCGCACACCTTCCATGACAGCTACTGCAGGTGAATGCTGGTATTTCACATACTCATAATCACTGCCTGCCCGCATGACCACAGGGTGCTCATGACCCGCGTTGGAAGCGATGCCCTTTCCGGTTGCGAGATCGATGATCGCCATCCATACGGTCACAAACAGGGTGCCTTCATTTCCTTCACAGAGCTGCTCATTCGCATCCGAAAGAACTTCCGCGGGACTGCCTCCCATGAGCGCTCTGTTTTTGATGATCGTCTTGGACCGCACCATGAAAAGCGCTGCGGGAACGCCTTTCCCGGTCACATCGGCCATCACGAGGGCCAGATGACTGTCATCGACCATGAAGAAATCATAGAAATCTCCGCCCACTTCCTTAGCCGGATCCATGGAAGCATACAGATCGAATTCTCTGTGTGCTGCGTTGATCTCATCAAAATTCCTGGGAAGGAGGCTTGCCTGAATATGGGTGGCAGCTCCAAGTTCACCGGCGATCCTCTGCTCTTTGGCTGTCACCTCTGTCAGATCTTTGATATATTGCTGCAGTGAATCGGTCATATGGTTAAATGATCTGGCCAGACTTCCGATCTCATCATCCGTATCGACATTTGTGCGGTTTTCCAGGTTTCCGTCACTGATGGAACGCACATCCTTTTCCAGCTCGATGATGGGGTCTGAAATGCGCTTTGAGACACGCCCCGCCAGGAATGTTACCAGGATCAGGATCATAGCGGAAAGGACAAGGAAGCTCTGAATGATCGTCAGGATACTCTGGGTTACCGTATCCACAACCTGCTCGGTATTGGTGTCGATGTTGTACTGGATCGTCTGGGCCGGCACGATGACCTCCGAAACAGGACTCAGGATACACAGGATCCAGCCGGTCGAATCGATCGAAGAAAAAGCGATATACTTGGCACGATCACCCTCACCCGAAATGACGATGCCGTTCTTTTTGGAAAGAATTTCATCTGCAGATTCACGGAGAGAGATATCCTTGTCGATGTCAAAGATACTCCCGGGATTTTCCTGTTCTGTATCGATCCCGAATCCGGAGATATAGTTTCCTTCATTATCGATCAGCATGGCGTAATTGGGGATCACAATGCCGTCATTGACCATGGCCTCGTTTAACTCGCCCATCAAAATGTCGACGGCGACACAGCCTGCGAACTTGCCGTATCTGTCATAAAACGGAGCTGCGCATGTGATCGTAAGACCTCTTCCGAATCCATCGAGATAAGTATCGGTAAATACAGGAGCGTTGGCTTCTTTCGCGCTGGTGTACCATCCGCTTTCGAAGAAGTTGTAATACAGTTCGCCGTCCACATCAAACGAATACTTGTCATAACTGATCATAAAACCGTCTTCGGTACCAAGATAGATCGTTGCGGCATTTTTGTTCTGTGTGACGATCGGATCAAACACATCGATCATGTTTCCCATGAGGGCGATCTTATCCTCGATATCTTCGTACTTTATACCCTCATCCGCGAGACCGCGCTGCATTGACCAGGAACCGCTGTTGCGTTCTGCAGGCGGGAAAACGGGCTTTTTCGGATAGCCGGTGGGATCACAGTAAAGCGAATGTGCGTAATCTGCCGCGAACTGGATCGAGTCGGAATACGCAGCCAGCTTCTGTTCTGCCAGCTGCGATTTGTCCTCGGCCTGCCTTGAGACATTCTTTTCGAGCTGGTTAAGTATTGCATTCGAACTTATACGCGCTGCCGTCTCGCCCAGTTTCGTGGACCCGTCTATCGACGAATTACGGATAAAATGAATGGAAGACATGGAGATCACAGCCTGCAGGATCAGTGTAACAAGGGCAAAACTCAGTGTCGTCAGAATGATCTTTTTGGACACGGAGGACTTTTTTCCTTCTCCGCTGATCTGCATATCCTCATAGCCGAATTTCCTCATGATCCCTTCATCGATCATGAGTGCGGCTACGATGAACAGGAAGCAGCCAATGACCTGAAAAGGCGTGACAGGCGTATATACTGTTCCGAAAATAAGACACATGACCGGCGTGGTGACAAGCGTTATGATGATCTCCGAAGAAAAGATCAGGGAAGCCTTCAGTGCCGGGACGTGCTTCTGACAGGATATCTGGATGATCCCGTACAGAGCTCTGATGAAAATTCCGATGAACACGGTGCTGATCCAGAATTTCGTATCCGCCGGCAGTGAAAACCCTTTTCCGGATATTCCGCTCTCAATGATCCATCCGATCAGACTCAATATGCCTGCAAACACCATCTGAGCAAACGAGAGCTGAACACCGTCCTCGTCTTCGGCAAACACAGAGACGCTTACAACATAGGCGGCAAAGAATACATCAGCGATGATAAGATAAATGACCGCGCGGGATCCGAACAGAGTGTCCGTATCCGCGCCGAACATAAGGAGCAGTGCGATCACGGCAACAACGGACGCGATACTGGAAAAGAAATTGACGCGCTTGTGCATAAACAGCAGAAGCGGTGTAACAAACACAAAATAAAGACTCATCAGGCTTGAAACGATGACCGCATCAAGCCTCTGGGCTCCCAGCAGGACAAAGAAGTTCATGCCCGTCAGTTCAAGCGCAAAGATCAGGCCGTGAAAGAGGGTTTTCTTCTGGATGGAAAGGACTTTTTTGATCTGTACGAGCCCTACAACGAGAAAGCCTATCACATTTGTGATGCACAGAAACGCAAACGACGGGACCGTATCCGGGACATTCTGCAGAAAAACGAACTGTATGGCGGCTAAAAAGGTTATGAAAAGCAGTCCGATAGTCGCTAAAGACTCTTTTTTCTTTTCCATACTGTTTTTACTTCTCCTTTGCCGTGTATTTTTTCAATATCGTAACAGGGTCATAGTACAGTTTAACGGTTCTCAGACCCGGCAGCCCCAGATCCTCCTCCATGTTAAAATACCTGTGCTCGTTTGCACACTGCTTTGCGATCTCCTGGGTCAGAACCTTGTTGATCGCCGGAATGGAAAGATCACCTTTTTCGATGATACCGTCATAACACCCGTCGTTAAGGCTCGTACCGTAGGCAAAGCCGCAGACCTTTCCGTCCATGCGGATCACGATCCCGGACAGATCAAGCGCAAAGAAATCAGCAGTCTGCCGGCGGATCGCTTCGAACTCGCCTGAGATGGATGCCACCTCGGCGGGATCGATCCCCTCGGAACTGCTTCTTTCGGAAAGCCACGATTTTGCAAACTCCAGGATTTCAGACAGATCCTCCTGTCCGATCGTATTCATTGTGAGCCGTTCTTCGTAGGTTCTCCAGAATTTATGGACCAGCCGGCGGTGTACCTTGAGCTGCTTTCCGGGATAAGTGCTCAGTTTTTCAACATCATAAATATATTCCCCCATATCCGGGCGCTCTTCGATCTCAAATCTGCCGGGGCAGGCCTGCTCCAGGATTTCTGCCGATCTCTGCGTCAGTGTATGGAAGGAAGCTTTTTTATCATGGATGTGCGCATCCTTTATGAGACGCATAAAACCTTCCTTGATGTTTTCCCCCATCGGCGCGAGGTATACGCGGTATTCATCGCTGCACAGTCCGGTTCTCAGAATATAAAGCAGATCATTGTCTATCGCATAATGTTCCCCGTATTTTCCAAATAAGCTGTACATGGAAACCGCGGAATTCTGACAGGAATTCTCTCCGTATTTCGATGTATAGGGATAGATCTTTCTGACATCATCCAACTCGATCGGTCTGAACTCTAATACACTCATATCTAACCTGCCGCTTTACCTCATTCACAAATATTATCGCGCCTGATAACCCAATCTTTTTTATTATAATAAAAAAACATGCATTATACAACAACGATCTTTGTTACGTTTATCTTGACGAAACAGGTGCAGGAATGGATAATGTTTCTGACTGATTTTTCATATACAAGGAGTTCCCTATGCCTGATTTTCAAAAGCTCGAAGAAGCCCTCCCCGTAGCACCTCTCGGCATCATAGCCATGAA
>JAILFA010000076.1 GCA_024687125.1 Lachnospiraceae bacterium | reverse complement strand
CAATTGGTCCGTTTCTACACTCAATACAGCGAAAATCAAGAACAGCCGGAGATCACAGCCTTTGACCAGGCATTCCCGGAGTTCGTCGACATATCTCCGACAAAGAAGCTCGACTTCCTGATCTGGGCGATGATTCCGGAGAAATAAGCGGTTAGCAGAAAGTCCGGCGTGGTAGCCGGACTCTCTGCGGATGTTTTGTGGATCTCTGTTTTATCTGTGAAAGCTGCCGCACGCCTGCTCGATGTAGTCTTTGACGTTCTGGGTGGTGATGCGGCGGTGAAGGATCGAGGTCATTTCCTTTGCGATGGCGCTGCAGGCCCATTCCTCGCCGTCGATATAGCCAAGATGGTAAGCCATTGCGATCCTCTCCTCCTGCGGAAGCTCACTGATCTGTGACCAGAGGCTCTCGCGCTCCTCCTGTTCGATATATTCCGCTTCCAGATCGACCGCGCGGTCCCAGAGGTCGCTGCTCTTATCGAGGAAATCATCCCCGTCACCCTCGTCACGTTCGAATCTCTCCTCAAGGGGTTCGATCATGCGAAGCGGGATCAGGCTGAGGAGTCTTTCAAGTTCCTTGACAGAGATCTCCAAGTCATCCGAGACGCGCGACAACTCTTCGAGGCACCAGTTGTGCCTGGGCAGCTGATGTTTCTTGATCTCAATCGAATCGTTCGCGGAGAGATACTTTAACACGCGTGCAAGCTCGATCTGCACATCTTCGGGGATCCTCACAAGGAAGTTTTTGTTGAGGGTTTTTAAGAGTTTCCCGCGTACACAGGTTCTGGCATAGGATGCGAAGCGGTTTCCGGTCATAACATCATGATCAAGAGCGGACTCATACAGGAACTCCATGCCGAGGCTCTTAAACCATTCCTCGTCATTGTTGATGTTCAGCCCGGCGATAATACCGTTCACGAACTTGCCGTAGTGCGCCCAAAGTACGCTGATCATGTTCTCATCGTGCGGATCCGCCTTCAGGCGCAGAAGCATGACATATTCGTCGTGCATCGAGAGATTATCGAATCCCAGATCGAAGGTGACCGGTGACGGGTCGATTCTGATCCCTTCTGTGTGCAGTCTGCTGACCAGTGTGGGATCGGCGGGGCAGCGGCCGAGCAGGCAGATCAGTTCGGCGGATACCACGCCGTCCTTCTGTCCGATGCGGATCAGCAGTTCCTCCGCGTTCAGATGTGTTCTTGCCTGCTGTCTGGCGGTTTTCGCTCCCGTCTTCTTCTGCTTTGCACGACGGGTTGCGCGATTGGTGTTGTTCTTTGTCTTCTTCATTGCTTTGCCCTCCTTTTGGGGTTGCCGGTTTTGGGTTTCCGACTAATCCACCCGGGGGGCTGCAAATCAGAGACAAAGATTTTTCATTTTTTTATGAAAAAGGGACATTCGTTCAGAACATCCCTTTTTCTATGGCGTATTCAGTTGTTCAGGACAGGATGCGGATCACTTTCCCTCCTTTTTGTCCGGGAATCTGCACTCCAGTTCAAGGTCATATCCCATGCCTGTTGTGCCGTCCTGCTTTGTGTAGGTGTACGGGCGTATCCCCTTGGATTTCACATACACGCTGTAGGTCTTGCCCGTGCGTTTGGATGTCAGGTTTTCGAGGAAGATCTCCTTGCCGGCGAGCAGGCTGAACTTCTGCTCATCCGATACCTCTTCGCCCATCACCTTGCCGATGCGAAAACCGCAATGGCCGGTACAGTAGATCCCGAACTTGCCGTTCGCCATCTCCGCGCCGCACTTCGGGCACACTACCTTTTCTTCTTCACCCATAGGTTCCTCTCTTTCTCCGGTTTCACCGGCTTTGCATGTTGTCCGGGAGAGTTTTGCTTCACTCTCCTTCCCTTCCGTATGGAGATACCGGTTTATCTGAAAATGGTCTCCTGCTCAGCAACCATGCTGATCGGAGGTGTTGAAAGGTGTGCGATCCTTGTGCGGGTATCGATCAAGTTTATAGCGCGGGCTGCTGCCTCCTGCGAGTCAAGCTGAAGATCCTCTACCTGGATGGCAAGCCTTCTTGCCTTCTGGGCGAGAACCGGATTGTTTTCGTGTGTGGCAGCGACCTGCAGGCGGCGCAGATGATCGGACACGCGGTAATACGGGCTCCTTGCTTCATAATCACGGCGTAGTATGCCCCGATTCTCCTCGATCGTGCCCGGCTCCCAGACGTTCAGATGGAAGCCGTGACGATAGATCGCACTCATGAGGTGTCTGGTGAGCCTCGTACCCGGTTCATAGAAGTAGTTTTCGCTCTTCCAGGTGACAAGGAGGATCGGTTTTCGTACGTCTTCACCGGTTGTCACATCGACGCGGAAGTCCATGCCGTCGGGAACGATATCCCAGTGAGCAGGATCCTTTTCGTTGAGCTTGTCGACGCCCTTCCTGAGTCCCTTCAGATCCTTCAGACGGTCATAATCGAGGCGTTCATAATAGTTGCCGGGGTCCGGTGCCGCGAGCTGCATCAGCTGTTCATCGGAGGGGAACATCCCTCTCGGAAGCGGGATGTGCTTCTCGGGGAGCGGTGTCAGATCCGGGGCGTAATACTGAATGATCGCATCCTCGTGACACGGTCCTTCCACGATCAGGAGTCCCCCGCCCTCGGGTCTTTCATACTCGGCGTCTGTTTCTCTGACCTCTCCCGTCTGTTCAGACGGGAATGTTCCGATGCGGTAATATAGCTGCGGCATAGTTCTCCTCCTCTCTCAATTGTCAAACAATCTGTAGTAATACCGGAAGCAGGTAGCGTTATTCACGGCCACACCTCCGCTCCCGCTGCTGCAGTGCACCCATTTCGCCCGTCCGTCCGCGTCGAAGCCGACGAAGTAGCCGATGTGGTTGTCGGATGCGCCGGGGAGTGCTTCCATTCCTATGTCTCCGGGTCGGATCTCTAAAAAGCTGATGCGGGCAAGTCCCATGGACGGGACGAGATCCGCGGTCGTAAGCCAGGG
>JAILFA010000005.1 GCA_024687125.1 Lachnospiraceae bacterium | reverse complement strand
AAGCTGTATCCTTCGGCATTGCCGGAGATGATGGCGCCGTAAGCCGGCGATCCGAGATAGTTGCACCACGGCGCGGGTGTATCGGGCCGATCGATCACGTATTCTTTGGCTTCCAGATCAAAATGTCCGTATTGCATGGGGACCTCCTTGGGGTAAGATTTTTTAACTGCATACATCATTATGAGGTCTCAGGCAAGGCAAGTCAAGGAGAAAAAGGGCCGGAAGGACAGCCGCCGAGAGCCTGCCGGAAGCATTTTCAAAAATATTTCAAACTTTTTGTAAAACATACTTGACAAGATGTAAAACGCGTGATATGATGCCTTCAGAACAGCAAACAACATGCCGGGTGCGGGCGCACCCAAAGGAGGACGAAATGAGTATAGCAGCATCTGTCGGAGTTGCAGTGGGAATTATGGTCGGACTGATTCTTTGCGTGATCTGGTTCAAGTTTGCCAACAATAATAAAAAGGTGAAGACAGATTACGATGAGCGTCAGGAGATGATCAGGAACAGGGGATACAAATACGCGTTTTATACAGTCTTGTTCTACGAGGCGCTTCTGATGATCCTGGCGATCGGACGGATCGAGCTTCCGATGAGCAGCTACGCGGTACACTTTCTCGGGATCATCCTCGGATGCATCGTGCTCTGTGAGTACTGCGTATGGAAGGATGCCTACTGGGGGCTCAACAACAACCGCAAACGCTACATCATCATATTCGCGTTCACGGCAGCCCTCAATGTGATCCCGATCGCCGGGGGAATTGCCGGCGGGACACTGATCGAGGACGGCAAGATCGGTATGCCGATGCTCAACATCATGGTGCTCGTGATGCTCGCCGTTGTCTGTATCACCATGGTGATCAAACAGATCAGGGACAAGTCGGCCGTAAGCGAAGAAGAGGAGGACTGATCATGAAGAATCTGAGACTGAAATCCGCTAGGGCGGCAAAAGACCTTTCCCAGGACGATCTGGCCAAGATCTGCGGTGTGTCGAGACAGACGATCAGTGCCGTGGAAAAGGGAGATTATAACCCGACCATCAATCTGTGCATCGCGATCTGCAAGGCACTGGACAGGACATTGGATGAGCTGTTCTGGGAATGAGGATCAGATCCCGTTGTACTGCCTGCGCAGATACCACGCCAGGGCAAAGAGGCCTACTGTCTCCATCAGGTGAAAGATCACGGATGACCATACGATGCCGTAGCTTTTCCCCAGAAGAGACACGGTAAACATCTCGAAGCCGGCGATGGAGATCATGAACAGGACGGCGATCGCGATCGAAGCGGTCTTGAGCGCACGGTCATCGAGAAAGATCCCTGTCATGATCGCACCGAGCAGGAGGGCGATGAGCATTCCCTGATACTTGAAGCCGTGGGTCAGGTTGTAGATCGAAACATAGACTTCTCCGGTACCGCCGGTCGTATCGACAAAAAACTGAGTCAGCCGCGAAATGAACTGACGATAGATCAAAGAAGAAAAATCATACATACTCTGCGCACCCACCAGGATCGTCAGCCAGATCCTGAGGAGCCTGCGGATCGTCTCCGCGGGCAGCGCAGAGTTTTTGTTGCCGAAAACTTCTTCCTGAAGGCGCGCCATCTCCTGCCGGTCTTCCTCGGGGATGGCCTTCAGGCCTCTTGCGATGCTCCTTAGTGCCATGAGAAAGATCACAGCGGACAGCAGCAGGATACAAGCGGAGAACGCGATCTGAATATACCAGACGATACCGTCCGTCATGTCCGGTTCGATGCTTCCTTTTCGGAGAATGAACCGCAGCAGACCGGAAAGACCCGCTCCCGCGAGCCGGATCACGGCCACCTTCATGATGACATCCGAGAGAATGTGTTTTTTCGGGCTGAAGTACATATTCTTAATGATAAAGCGGGGCAGGCTTCTTTACAAGTATCTGTTTTCGGGATAAAATAAAAGATCATAATGCAACAGCAAAATGACATTCTGAAAATCACAATTTTCGAAGTTTTTAATTTTTATAAGCAAATTATGATGATATAATGATAACATAATATCGGATAAGTGTGTAAAGGACACTCCCGGAAGGAGAAGTTATCATATGGATACAGCGTCAGGAACATCCGGCAGAAAACACAGGATCGCGATCATTGCCAACGGCTGGAGCAGCGAATTCCTTGAGGTGACCGTGGAGAACATCCGCAGGGAAGCCGAGAAGGATCAGTCGGATCTTTTTATATTTGTCACATTCAAGTTATCGGATAATTCTCCGGCAGCGGCCAAAAGCCAGCTGGAGATCCTGGATCTTGTCCATCCCGAGGATTATGACGGCATCATTATGTTTGCCAATACGTTCAATTCCCAGGAGGAACATCAAAGGATCAGACAGATCATAGAGAGCGCCAGAGTTCCTGTGGTCAGTACGGAGCTGCATCTGCCGGGGGCGGCGCTGGTCGGCACCAGCAACTATCAGGGAGTTTACGATCTGGCCTGCCATCTGATCGAAGAGCATGATGTGAAAAATGTGGTTTTTGTCAGCGGCTATGAGGGCAATGAGGAGAGCGCGCTCAGGAAGAAGGCGCTGGAGGATGCACTGGCCGCCCACGACCTGAAGCTGATGGACGTCATGCCCGGCGATTTCGGGTATTACCGCACTGCCCGGGAAACCAACAAGTGGCTGGATGAGAAAAAGCCTCTGCCGGACGCTTTTGTCTGTGCCAATGACCACATGGCGCTCGGACTGATCAGTACCCTGCATAAGCGCGGGATCGAGGTGCCGCGGGATCTGATCGTCACGGGCTTTGACCAGATCCGTGAGGCGCAGGTGTCCTGTCCGATCGTAGCTACCGTGGCGAGAGACTGGGCAGATATGGCGGCAGCGGCCTATCGGGAGGTCGTGCGGCAGATCGGTCATCCGGATCCGTCCAGCGAGCAGATCTTCGGCTCCCGCTTCATTCCTTCGGAAAGCTGCGGGTGCGAACCTGATGAGGAGGCGCGCAATATCCGTCTGGACAAGATGCGCAATCATTACGCGGAATCCAGCGAGACCAGCATGGTGGACTTTTTCTTCCAGGAAGTCCAGGTCGCGATGGCTAAGATCGAGAGCAAGGAACAGTTTCACGAGTGCGCCAAGACAACGCTCGGCAGGCGCGAGTTCTTCGGCAACGATTACTGCATCTGCACGGAACCCGGTTTCTTTGAGACGGACGATGATCAGCAGCCTCTTGAGCCTACCTGCTTCAGTGAAGAGATGGATGTGCTCTATGAATTCAGGAACCGTGAATCGATGCCGCTCAGGACCTTCTCCGTCTCCGAGATCTATCCCGGTTATCAGTATGAGCCCGGCAAGTCCAACGTGTATGTCTTTTCGCCGATGAGCAACACCAACATGGTCATTGGTTATCTGGCGATCAAAAACTATCCGGATATCCTGTATGACCTCCGGTTCAAGCGCTGGTGCAACAACATGGAGACGCTCCTGATCACGATGCGCCAGTATATCTTCGCGCAGCGCGCAAACCGCAAGCTGCGGGAGATCTATATGACAGACTTCCTGACTGGGACCTACAACAGGACGGGCTGCGAAAAGATCCTCTATCCGCGCATTCTCGCCGAAAAAGCAGAGGGCAACGAGATGCTGCTGCTCTTCGCGGACATCAACTGCATGAAGGTGATCAACGATGAATACGGTCATCTCAACGGCGATCTTGCCATCAAAGCGACGGCGCAGGCCCTCAGGAGCTCGGTTCCCAAGGACTGGCTGTTCGGCCGGTACGGCGGTGACGAGTTTGTCGCTGTGGGGCGCCGGAAGGCGGCACAGACCATCGAACAATACAGGAAAAAGTTCTCCGAGCAGCTCGAGAAGATCAGCAAGCGTCTCAAGGTGAATTTCTATCTGACGGCGAGTCTCGGATTCTATATCATCAAACCGGATGACACCGGTGATATCGAGGATTATATCCGCAAAGCCGACGTCTCCATGTACGAGGAAAAGGAACTCGCGCATCAAAAGATCAATGAGATGAAGGCGCTCAGCCCGCACTGACATCTCACAGCCCGCACAGTTTCAGGCATCAGAGAGTTCTGAATAAATTTTCTAATTACCTATTGACAGAGTAGGTATGTGGGTGTATTATGCCGAGAAAGAAAGGAGGAGGCAACATGAATAAAAAGATGATGATGTGTTGTCGTATGATGTCGAAATTCAGGGCGTGGTCCGCTATGGAACGCTGTCGAATGTGTATGTGCTGACAGTGTCATTACTAAGCAGGATATCATGCCCGGAGTCTTTTGATGACTGCCGGGATTTTTTATGCTCATACGGCTTACAAGGAGGAAGATAAAATGAAAAGAAAATGGTTTGCATTACCGCTGATCGCTGCACTGGGACTTTCACTCACTGCATGTGGCGGAGCGAATACAGGCGTACAGACAGCAGCGGCTGCAGAGACGACCAAACCGGAAGGTGCGGTCTATCGCACACTTGACGAGATCAAACAGGACGGTACAGTGAATATCGGCGTGTTCTCCGACAAGAATCCTTTCGGGTATGTGGATGAGAACGGAGAGTATCAGGGGTATGACGTATACTTTGCCGAGCGGATCGGACAGGATCTGGGGGTCAAGATCAATTATGTCTCCACCGAGGCAGCGAACCGCGTGGAATATCTGGAGACCGGCAAGGTAGACATCGTCCTCGCCAACTTTACTGTTACCGAGGAGCGTGCGCAGAAAGTGGACTTTGCGCTTCCCTACATGAACGTGGCGCTTGGCGTTGTTTCTCCGGACTCCGGAGTCATTACCGATCTCTCCCAGGTGGGTGCGGACGATGAGGTCATCGTGATCTCCGGCACAACGGCAGAGACCTATCTGACGGAGAACAATCCGGAGATCAAGCTGCAGAAATATGATACCTACGCAAACGCCAAAAATGCGCTGGAAAACGGCAATGCTGTCGCCTGGGCCAACGACAATACGGAGGTCATTGCCTATGCGCTGCAGAACCCCGGCTATACCGTAGGTATTCCTTCACTGGGTAGCCAGGATACGATCGCGCCGGCTGTCTCCAAGGGGAATACATCGCTTCTCGACTGGATCAACGATGAGATCAGGACGCTCGGCAAGGAGAATTTCTTCCACAAGGATTATGAAGCGACGCTTAAGGACACTTATGGCCTGGATTATGAAGAAAGTCTTGTGGTGGAAGGCGGTGTTGTGGGAAATGATACTGCATCGGCAGACGCTGCGCCTGCGGATCAGACGGCAGGAGGCACCATCACAGTGGCGGCTTCTCCGACCCCTCATGCGGAGATCCTGAAAGAGGCCGGAAAGATCCTGTCTGCACAGGGATGGGAACTGAAAGTCACGGAGTTTGAGGATTATGTACAGCCCAACCTGGTCGTTGAGTCCGGTGAATTTGATGCCAACTATTTCCAGCATGTTCCCTATCTGGATTCCTTTAACGATGAGAACGGCACGCATCTGGTCAACGCGGGCGGGATCCACTATGAACCGTTCGGCATCTATCCCGGCACGAAGGGGAACCTTGCGGACATCGCGGACGGCGATGAGATCGCGGTTCCCAACGATACCACCAATGAAGCGAGAGCGCTTCTGCTGCTGCAGGACAACGGTATCATCAAGCTTAAGGATGGCGCGGGACTTACCGCGACCGTAAGGGATATCACGGAGAACCCATACAACATCAAGATCGTGGAACTGGAAGCCGCTCAGGTGGCCCGCGTGATCGGCGAAGCAGCCTTCGTGGTCCTCAACGGAAACTATGCTCTGGAGGCGGGACTCTCCGTGGGCAAAGATGCCATTGCCTATGAGGCCAGTGATTCCGAAGCGGCAAAGACCTATGTCAACATCATCGCAGTCGCGGCGGGCAACGAGAACAACCCCGGGATCAAGGCACTGGTGGATGTCCTGCGGTCTGAAGAGATCCGTCAGTTCATCTTAAGCACCTACGACGGCGCGGTCATTCCGTTTGACTGAGCTTTGGGTCAGTACTCGGCATTATTATTCAGGATCAGGAGTTCACACTTACACCTTATGTGTGTAAGTGTGAACAGATCCTCAGACAGGATAAGGGTTATCATGGCATTCATAGAGATCGAACATCTTGAAAAAACCTTTCAGTCCAAGAGCGGTGATACCGAAGCGCTCCGCGATGTCTCCTTTTCCATAGAGCAGGGGGAGATCTTCGGTGTCATCGGTCTCTCCGGAGCAGGCAAATCAACGCTGGTGCGCTGCATCAATCTGCTGGAAAAGCCCTCCGGCGGCCGGGTGATCATTGACGGCAGGGAACTGATGAAGCTCTCGGACAGCAAACTGAGGCTTGCCCGCCGTGAGATCGGCATGATCTTTCAGCATTTCAACCTGCTCATGCAGAGAACCGTACTGGACAATGTATGCTTTCCCATGGAGATCGCCGGGATCAGGAAGCGCGAAGCCAGAGAAAAGGCACTGAACTACCTGGAGCAGGTCGGACTGTCCGACAAAGCATCCGCCTATCCGGCGCAGCTTTCTGGCGGTCAGAAGCAGCGCGTCGCGATCGCCCGCGTTCTTGCTTCCAAACCCAGGATCCTGCTGTGCGATGAGGCGACAAGCGCCCTGGATCCGCAGACGACGCAGTCCATTCTGCGGCTTCTCAGACAGATCAATGAAAAGTACCGTATCACCATGGTGGTCATCACCCACGAGATGCGTGTCGTGGAGCAGATCTGTGACCGAGTGGCGGTGCTGGAGTACGGCAGGATCGTGGAGACCGGACGGACCAGGGAAGTATTTGACGAGCCCAAGACAGAAGCGGCAAGACGACTGATCTACACGAGAGAATACACTGATATTGAGAGCGAAGGGAGCGGGATATGACCTGGGATGCGGAAACTGTCAGAATGCTGCTGGAAGGGATCCGGGATACGCTGTACATGGTATTGTTTTCTACACTGTTCGGCTATCTGGTGGGAATGCCCGTCGGTGTCCTTCTGGCCGTCAGCGATCGGGACGGTATACGCCCGCGCAGGTGGCTGTACCGGGTGCTGGACATCATCGTAAATCTCCTGCGGAGTGTCCCGTTTCTGATCCTGCTGATCCTAGTGATCCCGCTGACAAAGCTTCTGGTCGGGAAAAGCTACGGCTCTTCTGCGACCATCGTGCCGCTGACCATCGCTGCGGCACCTTTTATCGCAAGGCTCGTGGAGTCCTCTCTCAAGGAGGTGGATCATGGCGTGATCGAGGCCGCACAGAGTATGGGGGCCAGCCCCCGGACCATCATCTTCAAAGTCCTGATCGGGGAAGCGAGAACGTCGCTCCTGGTCGGTGTCACGATCTCTCTGGGCACGATCCTCGGCTATTCGGCTATGGCGGGCGTTGTCGGCGGAGGAGGCCTCGGAGATATCGCGATCCGTTACGGGTATTACCGCTATGAGACGCAGATCATGATCGTGACGGTCGTCATACTGGTGGTCCTGGTGCAGGCGCTGCAGGCCATCGGCATGATGCTGGCAAAGCTGCTGGATCGAAGAAGGGCATAGGCATATGAATCCGGAGATCATCGGACAATACCTGCCCCTGTACGGGGAGGCCGCGATCCTGACGGTGGAACTGGGCTTCCTGGGAGTCCTGTTTTCTGCCGTGGTGGGGCTGTTTTGCGCAGCGGTCCTCTATCTCCGCGTTCCCATCCTCAGGCAGATCGTTTGGATCTACATCGAACTCTCCAGGAATACGCCCCTGCTCATCCAGCTGTTTTTCATCTACTATGGTCTTCCCAAGGTCGGGATCCGCACAACCCCTGCGGTCTGCGGCGTGGCGGGGCTCACTTTTCTGGGCGGCAGCTACATGGCCGAGGCGTTCCGCAGCGGTCTGGAGGCGGTCCCGAAGATCCAGGAGGAGAGTGCACTGTCCCTGGGTATGACAAAGGCACAGGCGATACGTCTTGTGATCCTGCCGCAGGCATTTTCGGTGAGTGTGCCGGCACTGGTGGCGAATGTGATCTTTCTGCTCAAGGAGACTTCGGTTTTTTCGGCAGTTTCATTGATGGATCTGATGTTTACGGCCAAGAACCTCATAGGGCTGTACTATGATACGACAGAGGCATTGTTCCTGCTGGTGGTTTTCTACCTGATCATTCTTTTGCCGGTGGGGGTTCTGGGGACGGTGCTGGAAAAGCGGGTACGCTATGCAGGCTTTGGGTCTTGACGTCCTGTTCAAAGGACAGAATTTCATCAGGCTCCTCGGGGGGCTCGGTGTTGCGCTCAGGATCAGTCTGATCGCCGTTGTCATCAGCATCCCGGCGGGTGTTCTTCTTGGGACCCTTATGACGAAGAAAAATCCGGTGATCCGCGGGATCCTCCGGTTTTATCTGGAGTTTATGCGGATCATGCCGCAGATGGTGCTTCTGTTTCTTGTGTTTTTCGGATCGACCCGATCGCTTGGTCTGGATCTCTCCGGAGAGACCTCGGCGGTGATCGTTTTTTCCCTGTGGGGGACTGCGGAGATGAGTGATCTGGTGCGCGGTGCGATCACTTCGATCCCCCGGCACCAGTATGATGCGGCTGCGGCGCTTTGCCTCTCCGAGCGTCAGACATATTACTATATCATCTTCCCGCAGGCACTGCGCCGGCTTCTGCCGCTTTCCATCAATCTGATCACCCGGATGATCAAGACCACGAGTCTGGTACTGATGATCGGCGTTGTGGAGATCATCAAGGTGGCGCAGCAGATCATTGAAGCCAACCGCATGTCGAGCCCCAACGCGGCGTTCGGTGTCTATCTGACGGTGTTTATGATGTATTTCCTTGCATGCTTCCCAATCAGCATGCTGGCGCGATTTCTGGAAAAGAGGTTCTATGAGTGAGGAAGTGCTGACCCTTCGAGGGGTCGTGAAAGAATTTGACGGAAAGACCATTCTGGACGGTATTGACCTGACCATCCGCCAGGGAGAGGTGGCCGTGATCATCGGTCCGTCCGGCTGCGGCAAATCCACCCTTCTTCGCTGCATCAACGCGCTGGAACCGATCCGGGAGGGGGAGATCCTGCTGCAGGGGGAACCGATCCGTGCGGGAGCAAAGAATCTGCCGTCGCTCCGGCAGAAGATCGGGATGGTCTTCCAAAGCTATGATCTTTATCCGCATATGACTGTGATGGAGAACATCACGCTTTCTCCGCGCAAGGTGCAGAAGCGCGACCGGCGCGAAGTGGAGCGGGAAGCAGCAGAACTCCTTGCCCGCGTCGGCCTTTCGGATAAGGCGGAAAGCTACCCCAGGCAGCTTTCCGGGGGTCAGAAGCAGCGTGTCGCGATCGTGCGGATGCTCATCATGCAGCCGGAGATCCTCCTGTTTGATGAGGTGACTGCCGCGCTGGATCCGGAAATGGTCCGGGAGGTCCTCGATGTCATGCTCGAACTGGCGCATCAGGGACGTACGATGCTCATCGTGACGCATGAGATGGCGTTCGCACAGGCCATTGCCCACAGGATCATCTTTATGGACGACGGCAGGATCGTCGAAGAAGGAACCCCCGGCCAGTTCTTCACGAAACCGCAGACAAAGCGGGCGCAGGAATTTCTTGACCGGTTCCGGTTTGATACCTGAAATTGACAATACGGCTTCTTCGGAGTAAGATAGCTGCAGTGTGGACGCATCGTCGCAATTGTCTGCGTGAGAGGACTCCCGCATCCATTGCTCCGATGCATCCGCACAGGAACGTTACTGAGCGCAAGTGCGGTGCTCGCCTCTACGAGGCTCGCCCGCGGCTTCGCCGCTTATGTATGCATCGTCGCAATTGTCTGCGTGAGAGGACTCCCGCATCCATTGCTCCGATGCATCCGCACTTGCTCATACTTCGCGGGTATGGCGGAATAGGCAGACGCAAGGGACTTAAAATCCCTCGGGAGTGATCTCGTGCCGGTTCAAGTCCGGCTACCCGCAGGTTTTCTCCTTTTTTCTCTTTTTGGTTTTTTTGGGAGTTCTTATGCCGGACATCGCCCCCATCAATCCCATCACACGGACAGACTATCCCGATCCCGACGTGATCCGCGTCGGAGACACTTATTATATGGTCAGTACCACGATGTATTTCATGCCCGGGTGCGAGATCCTGCGTTCCTATGATCTGGTGCACTGGGAGCACGCCTCCTATGTCTATGACCGGCTGGATTCAACTCCGGCGCAGCGGATGGAGGGCGGGAAGAACATCTACGGTCAGGGCATGTGGGCGGCATCGCTCAAGTATCATGACGGGATTTTCTACATCTGCTTTGTCGCCAATGATACGCATAAGACCTATCTGTATCGTTCCGAAAACATCGCCGGCCCCTGGAAAAAGAGTGAGATCCGGGGCTTCTACCATGACAATTCCATCCTGTTTGATGACGACGGGCGCATCTACATCGTCTACGGCAACCGCGAGATCCATCTGACGGAGCTGACACCTGATCTGGGCGGCCCGAAGGAGGGCGGCATCGACCGTGTGATCGTCCGGGATGATGACGACGCGCCGCTTGGCTATGAGGGGTCGCATTTCTACAAGATCAATGGGAGATATTATCTGTTCCTGATCCATATCCCCAGGAACTCCGGCCGTACGCAGGCCTGCTTTTCGGCGGATTCCCTGACCGCCGAGTTCATCGGCGGTGAGGTTCTTGATGATGATCGAGGATACTTTCACATGGGCGTCGCACAGGGCGGGATCGTCGATACGCCGGAAGGAAACTGGTATGCGATGCTGTTCCAGGACAGCGGGGCGGTGGGGCGCATCCCGATCCTGATGCCTGTGACCTGGGAGAACGGGACGCCGGTATTCGGCGATCAGGGGCATATCCCCGAGACATTTTCTTTCCCGGAGGGCCGGCCGGAATACACGTATGCGCCGCTCGTCGGGAGCGATGACTTCAGAATGGCTTCGGATGACCAGGAAAAGTCCGGCAGCTTCGGCTTCAGGAGCTTCTGGCAGTTCAATCATGAACCGGAGCTTTCCCTGGTAAAAAGAGATCCTGCGGCCGGCAGCGTGACGATCACAAGCGGCAGGCTTTCGCGGAACCTTGTACAGGCACCGAACACACTGACGCAGAGGACGGTCTGGCCCGGCTGTTCCGCGGTTGTCACGGTCTGCGGAAGGAATCTCCGCGAAGGAGACTATGCAGGGCTATGTCTGCTGGAAAGCGCCTATGCTTTTATCGCGCTGACACGGAGGGAGGACGGCCTGTACTTTGTGACAGCAAGGCGCATCATCGACACCCCGTCCATCTGGGGGATCCGGGAGGACAATGAGGAGGCAGAGGAGACGGCTTGCCGGAAGCTGGAGGGCGATACCGTCACGCTCGGTGCAGCCGCGGAGTTTATGAACATGAAGGATGAAGGCCGGTTCTTTTTCATGAACGGCGGGGCACAGGAAACGTTCGGGCCTGCCGTGCAGCTCAGGTTCCGCCTGGATCATTTCACCGGCGTACGCTTCGGGCTGTTCATGTTCAGTACGAAGGAAGCGGGCGGAAGTTCTGTATTCTCGGACTTTGTGTATACAGTAAACGATGAGTGAAGTTGGTGGAAGTTCTGTATTTTCAGACTTTGTGTATACAGTAAACGATCAGTGAAGTCAGAGAAAGTCTTGTGTTTTCGAACCTTGCGTTTTCGGCATCCGGCTGACGTGAGGTCTGCCGCAGAAGCCTGTTTACTTGACAAGCACAGAGCATCTTGCTAAAATACGTTCGTTGTTGATTTGGACCTCTAGCTCAGTTGGTTAGAGCAGTCGGCTCATAACCGATCGGTCCCGGGTTCGAGTCCCTGGAGGTCCACTTTCATGCCGCACCGGCCGTTTCGGTCAGGTGCGGTTTTTTACGGAATCCCTCATGTATTTGCATAAGAATATTCAGATCGGCATTGATATAGTGCATCCGGCTTTCTGTTTTTGCAGAGAGCCGGATCCGCTCAAAGTTACCGTTTTGGCTCCATCCAGACTGCCGTTATTTCCACAGAAGAAGCCAGATCCCGCAAAACGCATCGCTGTGGCTCCTTCCCATTTGCCATTTCTTCCGCAGAAAGAGCCGGATCCGGTAAAAACCACCATTTTGGCTCCATCTCGTCTGATTGTTTGGGCGAAAATGAGGAAAAAGTTGAAATACGCCCGCGATTTCAGAGCGCAGAAGAACTATTTGGGCGAAAATGAGGAAAAAGTTGAAATACGCCCGCGATTTCAGAGCGCAGAAGAAAAATCTGGGCGAAAATGAGGAAAAAGTTGAAATACGCCCGCAATTTCAGAGCGCAGAAGAAAAATCTGGGCGAAAATGAGGAAAAAGCCGAAATACGCCCAAGATTTCTGAGCGGAGAAGAAAAATTAGGGCAAAAATGAGGAAAAAGTTGAAATACGCCCACGATTTCGGAGCGGAGAAGAAAAATTAGGGCAAAAATGAGGAAAAAGCTGAAATACGCCCAAACTTTCAGCGAAGCCGAAACAACCTCAGGGCGACACCAAATCAACACCAAAAGCAACACAAAAATCAACCCCAAAGTCAACACCAAAATCAACGCAGATCCGCACACGATATACCAAAATTATGTAGCATTATCAACGGCTGCGTGATAAAATTTATATACTTATACGCTTTAATAGATGCACATTTGCGGGAAAGGGGCAGAAACCGTGTCCGGACGCCAATCCAGGACCATACAGGGCAATAAAGGCAGGCGGGATGCTGGTATCATCATCATTCTGATGATACTGCTGTTTGCTGTCACTTTTGCCAATGTCTTTTTCACCTTTCAGCAGAATAACCGGCAGACCCGCAGCTCGGGCATCTACCAGCTCGAAGCGATCAGCGGCAAGCTGGAAAACTCCATCAATCAGGCGCAGGAGCTGACGCTCGAGCTGGCGGCAGCCGCCCGGGAGCTGGTCGGTGATCTTCCCGCCATGGAGAAGATGATCTATGAAGCGGGCGATGATCTGCGCGCAAGCTCCACGGGGGGCTTCAACGTCTATATCGCCGGAACGGACTGGGATGTGCTTCCCGGACTCGTCGACCGTACCGGTTACGATTCCAAGGAGCGGGAGTGGTATATCGGAGCAGCCAGAAATCCCGGGAAAACATATGTCTCCCAGCCATATGTGGATGTAGTGACAGGAGACATCTGCTATACCGTATCCGTCATGCTTCCGGATCACGATACTGTGCTTGGTGTTGACTATTCCGTGGAAAGCATTCAGGAGCATATCACAAGCGTCTATGAGACCGGCACCAAACAGGCCGTCATTGTGACGGACGAGGGTGTGATCGCCGGGTGTTCGGATGAAACACTGATCGGGAAGAGACTGGATGACGTTCTCCCGGATTATTCCGGCATCTATTCTCTGGCCCGCGGCAAAAGCGGTGTTGTTACGGCCAAGATCCGCAGCGGACTTTTGTACAACAATCTGTTCGCCGTGGAATCCGGTCACGGATGGTTCCTGATCGTCAGCCAGGGTGACTGGGAACTTTACAAGGACTCCTACCTGCAGATGTTCGCGACCGCGGGTCTTTCAATCCTGCTCTTTGCGACGATCGTCCTGTTGTATTTCATGGCCTCCCGGAGTAAGAAGCGCGCGGAGGAGATCCTGAACACCAAGGAAGAATTCCTGAAGCATATCACCGAGGAATTCCATGATCCGCTGCGCAGGATCCTCGACGGCTCCAGCAAAGAAAACGCGGCCAGCATTGAGGACATCGGAGAGGAGATGTCCAGGATCCATACGGCGGGTGAGAAGCTGTCAGAGATGATCCGGCAGATGGTCTCCTATTCCAGCATTGTGCGCGCGGAAAAGGGACAGAAAAAGGAAAAGAAGCAGATCATCAAGACAGGCATGAACAAGCGCTTCAGGACGCTGATCCTGGGCCTTCTGATATTGACCGCCGTAGTCAGTCTGTATACCAACTTAAGCGCCACATACCGCTGGGGCAACGAACTGATGCGGAGCGAGGTGGAGCATTACGAATTCCGCGTCTCCGAGTGGATCGATAAGCAGAAGGGCATTCTGGATATGTTCTGCAGCATGATCTCGACCAACCCGGAGATGCTGGATGATTACGAGGCGACGGTGAAGACCCTTGATGCGATCACCATGCAGTATCCGGAGATCTCCGTCACTTATATGGCGAGTCCTTCGCGCGAGCATACCGTCTATATGAACAACGGCTGGGAACCGGATGCCGGCTGGCGTGTTGAGGAACGTACCTGGTACGTCAATACACTGAATTCGGACGACGGCTGGAGCATTTCCATGCCATATTATGACGAGCAGACGGGGGGATACTGCCTGACGATCTCTGAACGTGTAAATGATGCCGAAACCGGTGAATTCCTGGGGATCTTCGGCATTGATTTCTTTATGGACAAGATGATCGCCATTCTGGGTGACAGCTATTCCGACACGGGCTATGCGTTTCTTGCCGATACGGCGGGCAATATCATCAACCATCCTTACGGCAGCTATCAGCTCTCGCAGGATGCGCGGGTCAATGTCGCGGAGCTTCCCTACGGACGGGTCAGGATCGACGGTCAGAGCACGGAGATCATCCGCGACTACGATGATTCCCTGCGGATCCTGATCGCGATCAGAAACCCGGAATCCAGATACAGCGTTTATGTACTGTCCAATATCTGGAATATCTACGGTCGTGTCATCCTGTACGGCATCATCTGCCTGATCGTGTTCCTGCTGTGCATCTTCCTGGTATACCGGCTGCTTACGGACCTGATCTACTGGCAGAATGAGACAAATGAGCAGATGAAGGAGGCGGCCGACACAGCGATCGCCGCCGGAAAAGCCAAGAGCCAGTTCCTGGCGCAGATGTCCCATGAGATCAGGACGCCGATCAATGCAGTGCTGGGGATGAACGAGATGATCCTCCGTGAGGCGACGGATCAGGAGATCCTGGAGTATTCCGCCAATATCCAGTCTGCCGGAAGAACGCTCCTTTCCATCATCAATACGATCCTGGATTTCTCCAAGATCGAGGACGGCAAGATGGAGATCGTACCGGTACGGTATGAAACGGCCTTTATGATCAACAACCTGGTCAACTCCATCAAGGAGAGGGCAAAAGCCAAGTCGCTCTCCTTTATCGTTGACGCGGATGAGTCGCTCCCCTGTGAGCTGTACGGTGATGACGTGCGCGTGACACAGGTGATCTCGAACCTGCTCACCAACGCCGTGAAGTACACGGAAGAGGGATCGGTCACGCTGAGCATCCGCAACGGCGGCATTGAAAGCGGAAATGTGATCCTGGATGTATCCGTCAAAGATACCGGGATCGGGATCCGCAAGGAGGATATGGGCAAGCTCTTTGAGTCCTTTGAGCGTATCGATGAACAGCGCAATCACAATATTGAAGGAACGGGACTCGGCATGTCCATCGTCACGAAACTGCTGACGATGATGGGCAGCAGACTTCATGTAGAAAGTGAATACGGCAAGGGCTCCGCCTTTTCCTTCCAGTTGAGCCAGTCGGTGGAGAACAGGGAGCCGATGGGGCATTACATGGACCGGCTTTCCAGGCAGGGGAAGGATCAGAACAAAGCGGAGAGACTCTGCGCGCCGGATGCACGGGTCCTTGTGGTCGATGACAATGAGATGAACCGCAAGGTTGCTGCGAGCCTGCTGAAACTGTTTGAGATCGGCGCGGATCTGGCCAGATCCGGCCCGGAGGCGGTCGAGGCAATGCGCAGAAATCATTATGACCTCGTGCTGCTCGATCATATGATGCCCGGTATGGATGGTATCGCAACACTCGCGATCATCAATGAGGAAAGCCTGGCCTCCCGCGGTACAAGGATCATCGCACTTACCGCCAATGCCGTTGTCGGTGCCCGGGACTTCTACCTGAAATCCGGTTTTGATGATTATCTCGCCAAGCCTGTGGGTGTGCGGGAACTGGAGGAGATCCTCGCGAAGCATCTCCCGGGGGAGAAGATCAGTTATCGTTCTCCCGACGAGGAAAAGAAGCAGAGTGACGATATCATGTTCTTTTCACCGGACGATGACGGCGGGGAGGAGACAAACGTGCAGAGTGCGGCGCCTGCTTCCGGAGAGAGCATCGATTTCCCGGCTGTCGAGGGGCTCGACTGGCGCTTTGCGCGGGAGCATCTTCCCATGGATGACCTACTGCAGGAGACGGTGCGGGCTTTCCGCGATTCGATATCCGAACAGGCGGATCAGCTGGATGCTCTGTATCAGGCTTTTCCTGACGAAACAGCGGTATCGGACTATCGAACGCTGGTCCATGCCATGAAGAGCCAGGCGGCGACGATCGGGATCATACCACTCGCCGGAATGGCCAAGGTACTCGAGGATGCGTCAGCTGCGTCGCAGCTGGAACGGGTTGAGAGGCTTCACCCGGTATTTATGGACGTATGGTGCAGTTACCGGGATAAACTAAGTACAATATAAGCAAAGCAGTAAAGTAAAAGGAGAAAACAAATGGGCGACTGGATTGCGATCGTGGACGATGACATGGCCAACCTCAAGGTAGCCGGCATGATCCTGAGCAGGAACAACTGGAAGGCGGCCGGGATGAAATCCGGCAAGGCGCTTCTGGATTATGTCCGCGATAACGGAACGCCGAAGCTCGTACTGCTGGATGTCCGGATGCCGGAGATGGACGGTATCGAGACCATGCAGAAGCTGCGGGAACTGGAGCAGGAAAAGGGATGGCCGGCGACGCCGGTGCTGTTCCTCTCCGGGGATGAGAATCCGGAGACGAAGGAAAAATGCATTGCGCTCGGGGCGATCGGCTTTGTGATGAAACCGTTTATAGCCGGGGATCTGATCGAAAGCGTCAAAAAAGCAATTTCCTGAACAGAAATGTAGAAAATCCGTTTTTTGGGGGCCACGATGAACAAAAAAAGCCGTCTCGAATGGCTGTGGGAGAATATGCGCGGAGCGCGCGTACTGTATTTCGCAGCGATCCTCGGGACACTCGTCTATAATGCGATGCAGATGACGGTTCCGTTTTTCTCGGGCAGGATCGTTGATCTGTTTCTGACCGGACCGGAAGCCGCGGAGAATCTCGCCAATCACCGGGATCTGTTCTATCAGCTGCTCGCTGCGATGGTCGGCTTTACGCTCCTGCGTACGATCATCGTCTATACGGACTGTATGGCCTATGAGAAGGTCTCTCAGAAGGTCCTCTACCGTGTCCGGAATTTCCTCTATGATAAGATCCAGCGTCAGGATATGACTTTCTACAGCACCTATCGGACCGGCGATCTGATGACCCGTGTCACCGGTGATCTTGACGCGGTGCGTCATATGCTGGCCTGGGTGATCCGCGCGCTGGTGGAAGCGTTCTCCCTGTTTACGGTCACGGCTGTCTACTTCTGTGTGATCAACTGGAAGATGGCTGTCTCACTCCTTGTCATCGCTCCCTTTGTGTTCGCGGCCATCTATCATTTCCGCAGGCAGGTCGCACCGATGCATGCCCTTCTGCGTGAGAAATTCGCGCATCTGAACACCATCGCGCAGGAAAACATCGCCGGGAACCGCGTCGTCAAAGCCTTTGCCCGTGAGGACTACGAGGAGAGTAAGTTTGACGAGGCCAACCGCGACTATCGTGATACGAACAAGCAGACGGCGATGGTCTGGATCCATCATCAGCCTTATGTAGAAGCCTTTGTGGACCTGCTCCCCGTGGTGATGCTCCTGGTGGGCGGTCTCTTTCTCATCGGCGGAACGCTTACGATGGGCGAGTATGTGACGATCTCCGGCCTGATCTGGGCGATCGCGAACCCGATGCGGATGATGGGAAACATCCTCAACGAGTTCCAGCGTTTTTCGGCGGCCTCTGCCAAGGTCATGGAGATCTATTACTCCGAAGCCAGGATCCGCGATCTGCCTTCTGCCATCGAGCACCCCGGAAGATTTGAGGGCAAGATCGAATTCCGGAATGTATCCTTTGCCTACAAGGACGGAGACATGCCGGTGCTCCACGATATCTCCTTTACGATCGAACCCGGGCAGACTGTGGCGATCATGGGTGAGACCGGCTGTGGAAAGACGACGCTGATCAATCTGATCCCGCGGTTCCATGAGCCGACGTCGGGCGAGGTGCTGATCGATGATATCCCGGTACAGGATTATCAGCTGCACAGCCTGCGCAAGAACATCGGACTCGCCAATCAGGATGTGCTGCTGTATTCCGATACGATCGAGGGCAACATCGCCTATGGGAACAGCCATTTAAAACAGGAACAGGTTATCAAATCCGCCAGATATTCCGCCGCGGCGGACTTTATCTCGCAGATGCCCGACGGCTATGATACGATCGTCGGCGAGCGCGGCGTCGGTCTTTCCGGCGGACAGAAGCAGAGGATATCGCTGGCACGGGCGCTGGCGATCAGACCCTCCATTCTGATCCTCGATGATACGACCTCCGCCGTGGATATGGAGACGGAGAGGGAGATCCAGGAATCCCTCAGACACCTGGATTTCGCTGCTACCAAGCTGATCATCGCCCAGCGCATCTCTACGGCGCGCAGAGCCGACCGGATCATCATCATGCATGAGGGGCAGATCGTGGAGACCGGGACTCATGAAGAACTTGCCGCAGGCGGCGGGTACTACAGCGAACTGGTGCGGCTCCAGTCGGGAGGGATCTGAGATGGCGAGGAATACATTCAAACAGGATGAGCGGCTCGATGAGCCCTTCAACATCAAACACCTTCTCCGGGCATCCGTATATATCAGACGCTATGCCAAAGCGATGGTGATCGCTCTGCTTTTGAGCGGTCTGGGCGGCGCGTTCGGGTATCTGGCACCGATGATCATCCGGCACGCCCTGGATGTGGCGGTTCCCGCGGCGGATCACAAGCTGCTGTTTACGCTGGTCGGCGTTCTGATCTTTGTCTACGGCCTAAGCGTGGTGTTCAATACGATCCGCAGCCGGCTGATGGTAAATGCGAGCCAGAACATCATCTATGACATCCGCAAGGATCTGTTCGAGCATCTGCAGAAGCTGCCCTTTCAGTATTATGATGACCGGCCGCACGGAAAGATCCTGATCCGTGTGGTCAACTATGTCAACTCCGTATCGGACATGCTGTCCAACGGGCTCATCAGCATCGTGCTCGAGACCTTTAACCTGCTGTTCATCATCACGTTCATGTTCCTGGTGGATGTGCAGCTCGCGCTGGTCGTCATGTGCGGCGTTCCGGTCCTCGCGTTCTTCATGCTCTGGATGAAGAACAGACAGCGCAAAGCCTGGCAGGCGGTCTCCAACAAGAGCTCAAACCTGAACGCGTACCTGCAGGAGAATATCGTCGGCGCCCGCATCACGCAGATCTTTGCGAGAGAGGATGAGAACGCCGAGACTTTTGCCGCGCTCTCGGAGGACTGCCGGGGCACCTGGATGACGGCGGTCAGGTATTCCAACCTGGTGTGGCCCGGGATCGATGCCATTTCCGTATGTGTCCGCGCTTCGATCTATCTCTTCGGCCTGGTGCTCCTGGGACAGGGCGCCAAGTCCATCGGCACGATCGTCGCGATCTCAAGCTACGCGTCGTTTTTCTGGCAGCCGATCATGAACCTCGGCAATGTCTTCAACAATTTCATCAACAACATCGCCTACCTGGAGCGCATCTTTGAGACCATCGATGAACCTGTTACGATCAGGGATAAAGAGGGGGCTGAGGATATCGGGGAGATCAGGGGCCGTGTAGAATTTTCACACGTCCGCTTCTCCTATGACGGCGAAACCGATGTCATTCATGATCTTTCCTTTACCGCGGAGCCGGGGCAGAGCATCGCGCTGGTCGGACCTACCGGTGCCGGAAAGAGTACGATCGTCAATCTCCTGTCCAGGTTTTATGACGCGCAGGAGGGGACGATCAGGATCGACGGCAGGGATATCACGGATGTGACGCTGTCTTCCCTGAGGACCCGTATGGGGATCATGATGCAGGACAGCGTGATCTTTTCCGGAACGATCGAGGACAATATCCGCTACGGCAGACTCGACGCGACCTCCCGGGAGATCCGCGATGCCGGGAAAGCGGTCTGCGCGGACGATTTTATCCGCAGGATGAAGGACGGTTATCGCACGGAGGTCAGAGAGCGGGGGTCATCCCTCAGCGAGGGACAGAAACAGCTCATCGCGTTTGCGAGGACACTTTTATCGGATCCGTCGATCCTGATCCTGGACGAGGCGACCTCCAGCATTGATGTCCAGACCGAGCAGGCGCTGCA
>JAILFA010000002.1 GCA_024687125.1 Lachnospiraceae bacterium | reverse complement strand
GGGCGGCTATCGCAGCACCAATATTGACAGGATGCCGATCTCCGCGCAGGACGGTCTCTTCGGAGTGGCGACAGGAACCCGCGAAGGCATCGGGCAGGTGGGAACGTTTGACCCGTATGCCGAGGTAAGTGCGGTCACGCTTGGCAACGCGTCGGGCATCGAGACAAAACCCTATGGAGAAACAGCGGAGAAGTATGGCTCCGGAACGATGCTGCTCTCCGGGATCAGGGATGGAAGCTGGACCTGCATTTACGGGGCAGATTTCGGTGATCGGGGCGCTTCGGTAGTGTCCTTTAAGGTACGCGGATACAGGAGCGGCGCGATCCGCATCAGTCTGGGAAGTCCGGACGGTGAAGTGTGCGGGTATGCTGCTTTCGATGCTCCCGGAAGGGAGTTTCAGGAGATCGCGGCACAGCTGGATAAGCATCCGGCCGGGAAACAGGATCTGTACTTCACCTTTGCGGGAAGCGGATACGAACTGCTCTCCTGGCGGTTCACGGCATAATAATACAGGATGGAAGCCCCGGGGTCACCGCCCCGGGGCTTTTTTGCCGCCTTTCCGTTGCGCGTTCGCTTCCTTATTCTTTTGACGTGCCCGACAGTGTATGCTATGATAAAATGTATTTTTATGTGCCGCTTTTCCTGCAGAGCCAAAGACGAAAGCATTGTTTTATACCTGACATTTTCAAGGGAGGGAATACTCAGTGACAGGGTTTCGGAAATCTTTCAAATGGTTTGCATTTCTTGCTCCGTTTTTTCTTTTTGCCGCTCTTGGCACATCCGAATGCCGGGCAGCCTCCGGCACAGAGAGCTATAATGCCTGCGGTATCATCAATCGTTCGCTCTCCGTGGATCCCACAGGATTAAGAGAAGGCTTTTCCGCTGTACTGTATGACAATACCAACGGTCTTCCGACCTCGGAAGCCAACGCGATCGCCGAGACCAGTGAGGGCTTTCTGTGGATCGGCAGCTACGCGGGACTGATCCGCTATGACGGCAATACATTTGAACGTCTGGACTCCACAGGCGGTATCACCAGTATCAAGAGCCTGTACGTGGACAGCAAGGATCGTCTGTGGATCGGGACGAACGACAACGGCGTCGCGGTCATGGAACGAGGAGAACTGCGGATCTGGGGCAAGATGGACGGCATGAGCTCCGCCCATACCCGTGCGATCACGGAGGGACCTGACGGCACGATCTATGTCGCGACGACCTCCGGCATCATGATGCTCGATCAGGATCTCAATCTTTCACAGCTGGATGATCCGGCAATTAAAGAGGCGGATATGCGTGAGCTCCGGACGGGAAATGACGGAGCGATCTACGGGACGACCGATACGGGTGATCTGATGGTCATTCGGGACAGAAAGCTGGAAAGCTTTCTGAGCATGGCTGACAATCCTCTGGAGGGCGCAGGAACGATCCTTCCGGATCCGGAGAATCCGGGCGTGATCTACCATGAGGCGTCGGATTTCGGCCTTTACCGGGTGGATCTGAACAGTGGCTTTAAGATCCTGGAAAAGATCGAAATCGAGCCGTTAAAGTATCTGCGGCAGATGGAGTATATCGACGGCAAGATCTGGATCTGTGCCGGAAACGGCATCGGGGTGCTGGAGAACGGCAGATTTACGCTGCTGAACAATCTTCCCATGAACAACAATGTATGCCGTGTGATGACGGATTATCTCGGCAACCTCTGGTTCACCTCCACGCGTCAGGGTGTCATGAAGGTCGTGCCAAACCAGTTTTCCGATCTTTTTGAGCGGTACGGCCTGCCGGAAACCGTAGTCAACGCGACCAGTATGGTCGACGGCAGGCTGTTTGTGGCAACGGATACCGGACTGATCGTGCTGGATGAAAACGGGCCGGTCTCCTCCCTGCCGCTGACAAAAGCTGTCACCGCATCCGGAAAGGACCTTGGCGCGGAGGATCTGATCGAACTGCTGCAGGACTGCCGTATCCGTTCTGTCATCCGGGACAGTAAAGACCGTCTGTGGATCTCTACCTGGCGTGCCTGCGGCCTGCTCCGGTATGATCACGGCGAAGTGACCGCCTTCACCGAGGAGGATGGTCTCCTTTCCTTCAATATCCGTGCCGTCAGTGAAGCAGGGGACGGTACGATCCTTGTCGCGCTCACGGGCGGACTCAATGTCATCAAGGATGACCGCGTCATTGCATCCTGCGACAAAGAGGGAGGGATCGTCAACACGGAGAGTCTTACCGTTGCGGAAGGAACGAATGGAGACATTGCTCTGGGAAGCAACGGCGGCGGTATCTACATCATCGACGGCTCCGGTGTGAAAAAGACGATCAACGTGGAGGACGGACTTCCCTCGGATATCGTGATGCGCTTAAAGCGCGATCCGAAGCGTGATCTGACCTGGATCGTCACGAGTAATGCCATCGCCTACATGACGCCGGATTATCAGGTGACAACGGTTCAGCAGTTTCCGTATCCGAACAATTTTGACTTATATGAATCCGCCAGAGGAGATATCTGGGTGCTGAGCAGCAACGGGATCTATGTGACACCCGTCGAAGAACTCCTGACGAATGGCGAGCTCCATCCGGTGTTCTACAACAACGCCAGCGGTCTGCCCGTCATCACTACGGCAAACTCATACAGCGAACTGACTGATGCCGGGGATCTGTATATCGCAGGCAGCACGGGGGTCTGCAAGGTCAATATAGATAAGCCTTTTGAAGATGTCAACGATCTCAAGGCGATCGTTCCCTATCTGGAGGCGGACGGTGAGGATATCTATCCGGATGCGTCCGGAACGTATACGATCCCGGCTGAGACGCAGAAGCTGACCGTTCTGGGATTTGTCTACAACTATTCACTGTCGGATCCGCAGGTGACCTATCAGCTCGAGGGTTTTGAGCATCAGAGCACGACTGTCAGCCGCAGTGAGATGCTCCCTGTAGACTACACCAATCTGCGGGGCGGTACCTATACCTTTGTGATGACGCTGCACGATTCCCTTGGAAGGGGAAACAAGGAGATATCTGTCAGGATCATCAAGGAAAAGGCTTTCTATGAACAGGTCTGGTTCTATCTTCTTTTGGGACTGATCGCGGCCGCACTGCTGGTGATCTGCGTACAGCTGTATATCCGCTGGAGGATGCGCTCCTATGAAAGAAAGCAGCAGCAGGCGCGGGAACAGTTTGAACAGACCGCCGAGGCCCTGGCAAGCGCGATCGACGCTAAGGACACCTATACGAACGGCCATTCGCGCCGTGTCGCGGAGTATTCGGAAAAGATTGCCCGGTCAGCGGGCAAATCCGAGGAAGAGTGCGAGAAAGTGTATTTTGCGGCACTGCTTCATGATGTGGGTAAGATCGGCGTCCCCATTGATATCCTCACCAAAAAGGGAAGGCTGACGGACGAGGAGTTCGAGGCGATCAAGGAGCATCCGGTCGCGGGCGGCCAGATCCTGTCCAAGATCAAGAATTCTCCGTGGCTGGGCCTTGGTGCCAACTATCACCATGAGCGCTATAACGGCAAGGGATACCCCGAGGGACGAAAGGGGGAGGATATCCCCGAGATCGCGCGGATCATCGCCGTGGCGGATGCCTATGACGCCATGACCTCCAACAGGAGTTACCGAAATGCCATTCCGCAGCACATCGTCAGAGAGGAGCTGGTCAAGGGGATCGGGACACAGTTTGATCCCGTGTTCGCCAGGATCATGATCCACATGATCGATCTGGATACGGAATACCTGATGAAGGAGAGTGTATCCGGCGCGAATATGAAGACAACGACCAGTCTGCGCTGCGATGACATCTATCACGACTGCACCGACGGGATCGGGATCACAAGGAGAAAAGCAAGGATCCGCCTCTGCAGTCAGCCGGATGAGGGGTTCTCTAAGGCAGAGAGTCTGCCCTCGCTGATCGTCTTTGATTCTCTGGATGGCAATGTGCATCCCGGTCAGGAAGAAAACAGAAACCTGCTGTACTATGAATACGCACAGATCCGGCTGGATGGATCCGTATCCGAAAAGGGCGCGAGAAAGATCGAAGTCAGGGACTGCGGGCTGGAGACGGATATTACACCGGCCGGCTTTGGAGATACGGAACGCGGTCAACGCTATCAGATCGATGCCGTGCGGAACCGGGATCATGTACTGATACGTGTTGCCAATGAAGACAGAGTATTTGATGTCATCCTTGCACTGCCGGATACCGCCCGGTATGTCTACATCGCCCTTGCAGGCGAGCACTGTGATATCCACAACATCCTTGTGGATATCGATGACGTGGATACCGATCCTGCGTCTATCCCGCGCATCGCCGAGGAGATCAGTTATCTCAACGGCTGCGAAGAGGGCGATCTTCCCAGTGTTCAGATCGACGGACCGCAGCTGAATTACTCGGAGGGCATCCCGATCGAAGGGGATATGAAGGTCACCTTCCATACACAGAGCCTGCCGACCGCGCGCCTGATCTGGCACTGCCCGTACATCAGCGTCTTTTCCTCGATGAATGGGCAGCCGCGCGGTGAAAATTTCCGGGAATACCTGATACTGCGGATGGATGGGGAATACTGGTCGTTTGATGACAATATCGAAAATGATGTTCATGTCGATACCACGGAGGGGTTTGAAGGCTGGGACCGCTGGAAGGAGCTCAACAAGCAGGGGTATGACTGTGAGGTTACAGTCCGCAGGGAGGATAACAGGATCACAGTCAGCACCGCCAACCAGGGCATTTCCATCATCAGCAGCTCGATGATCCGGGACGCTTCTCACGGCGTGTATCTGGCTTTCACCGGAGATCAGTGCGTGATCAGCAATATCCGGATATCACGCGGAAAATGAGATTAAGGAAGCGATATGCTGAAATGGCTTAAGGAGAGAAAGAACCGCTTTGACCGCTTTCTCGATGACTCACGGTCACGAACATCCGGATAGGCGCGGATGAGTGAGGCGTGCAGGTAGAAGAAGAGAGCCAAAAGCGCGATTAAAGGCGGATCCGGCTCCTTGCGAGAGGAAAAAGTCGGAGGAGGCGGAGCCAAGGAGGCGTGTTTTGGCGGATCTGGCTCCTTGCGAGAGAAAGAAGTCGAAGGAGACGGAGCCAAGGCCGCGAACAATGCCGATTCTGGCTCCTTTGAGAAGCAGCCGGGGGTGAGGGAAAGAAAATATGACCTGAATTCACAAGGCTCTGCATAAGAAAAACCCCGAAAACAATGCTGTTTCCGGGGCTTTTTTGATCAGCACGTGATGGGAATCGAACCCACGTATCCAGCTTGGAAGGCTGGTGTTCTACCATTGAACTACACGTGCACGGAACCTGTTCAGTATACAGGGATGAAGCATGTTTGTCAAGACATGG
>JAILFA010000148.1 GCA_024687125.1 Lachnospiraceae bacterium | reverse complement strand
TCAATGACATCGATCTGTCCGTCATGGGGATCAATGCGGACGGATCGCAGGAGGAGTTTTCCTGGCGGAATATGGGCCGTAAACAGTCCCGGGGGATCACCTTTTCCGGGGATCAGACGTCCGGCTACAACGGCGGATCGGAGTATTTTGACATCGATACGCTGCGGATACGCGACAGGCATCCGGATCTGCGCTATCTGATCTTCTGCGCCAATGTGTTCTCTACCGGGAAGGTTTTTAAGGAGTGCTTCTGCCGGGCAGGCTATATGATCCGGGATGTTAAGGATTCCGGGCAGGTCTTTGAGCCGAAGACCGTTCGTTCCGCCTTTACCGTAGACTGTGACAGCAGGAGTGCATACCTTTTCGGGATCGACATTATCGCCGACTGCTTTGTCTGGCTGAACCTCTCGAGGGACAGCATGCAGAGAGTCGCCGGGCTGGACGATCATGGCCATCTCGTGAAATACTTTACGCTCACGGATATCATCAATGTCGGCTCGCTCTTCAGGATGATGGCATCGGAATGCACGGAATCCGCGGAGGATGCGGAGATCATCGTCACCGACAAAGAGGTGGCCGCTCCGGAAGGCGCGGAAGTCATCCGTGAGTATGACTTTGAGCGGATGATGGAACTGATGAACGCGCGGGAGGTTTCGGATCATGAGTAACGAAACACAATTCCGGCATTTTTCCGGAGTGTTCGGCGTGTTTGACGGGACGCAGCCCGTCGAAACAGGAGAAGCGGGTCTGGCCGACAGGAGCTTTTCCGTCCCGAACGGTCAGGCGCTGAGCTATCAGACCGCGTCCGGAACAAAGGGCTTTACCGCGGCGGCGGTGCTTTCCCTTGCGGCACAGGGAAAGATCAGCCTGGACGACAGTGTAAAAAGTATTCTCGGCAGGGATCCGGAGAAATACGGACAGCTCCAGTGGATATCGGAGGCTGTCACAGTCCGGTCTCTCCTTGCGCACACTTCGGGGATCCCGGACTATTTCGACGAAGATCATGTAGAAGATTTTGATGACGCTTTGGGCGGCGAGGCGAACTATCACTACGAAAGACCGGAGCAGTTCTTTCCGCTCGCTGAGGCGGCGTGGAAAAAACAGGAAGAGCCGTACGCCTCCGCCGGGAGGTTCAAGTATTCAAACGGCGGTTTCGTTGTTCTTGCGGCAGTCGTGGAGGCGGTGAGCGGCGGATCGTTCGGAGCGTATGTGAACGGTCATATCTTCCGGCCGTTTGGCATGGATCACAGCGGATTCTTTCGCTTTGACGAGCAGGCCCCTGAGGGGATCCTCAGGGCATCTTCGTATCAGGAGAACGGCAGGAGCAACATCTATGCCGTACCGGTGATCGGCGGCGGCGACGGCGGGGCCTACACAAATCCGTCGGATATGGCGCGATTCTGGAACGGGCTCGATCCGGATCTCATCTCCGACAGCTCCATGGCGGATCTCATCCGCACGGCCTGGACGCCTCTGCAGGAGGGGGATGACGGTCTCTACGGCCTTGGCTTCTGGATCAGCAGTAAAGATCCCCGGATCGTGTTCCTCGAGGGCTTCGATCCGGGTGTGCAGTTTTTCAGTTACTATAACCGTGCCTCCAAGAGATCGCTCACGATCTGCTTAAACGACGAATCGATGAACTGCGATGAGGTCTTTGCGCGATATTATTCCATGATCGGGTAACCGTGTCGGGAATGCATGATGCTGAGTCACGTATGATGAGTGGGGTTTGCAAAACCTCGCACCTACAGTATAATATTATGTTTGTGAAAAAAAATAAGATCAAGGGAGACTGATTATGATCCAGGCTAATAACGTAACGCTGCGGGTGGGCAAGAAGGCCCTGTTTGAAGATGTGAACATCAAGTTCGTACCGGGGGAGTGCTACGGTATCATCGGTGCGAACGGCGCGGGAAAATCCACATTTCTAAAGATCCTCTCCGGACAGCTGGAGACGACGAACGGGGACGTATCGATGACACCCGGCGAACGGCTGTCCTTCCTGGAACAGGATCATTTCAAGTATGACGAGAACTCGGTGCTCGACACCGTGATCATGGGCAACGCAAGGCTCTTCGAGGTCATGCGGGAGAAGGACGCGATCTATGCCAAGGAGGATTTCTCCGATGAGGACGGGATCCGCGCT
>JAILFA010000135.1 GCA_024687125.1 Lachnospiraceae bacterium | reverse complement strand
GATCCATGCGCTTTCATACCCCTTGATCACATGATCCGTATTTGTTCGCTATCACAAAGAAATACCAGTTTATTTATTCATTCACTCCAAGGTCAAATACATAGGTATTCGTATATCTTCCACCATTCTCTTCCAGCGCCTTTCCCAAGCCGGCACAGGCTCCGGAAGCGATCAGACATTTGCACCTTGCCAACAGATGGATGGCAAGGATGTATTCTGCACCGGGCAGGAAGCCATCCCTATGCTTGCCGATACGCTGATGCATCTGCACCAGCAATTCTCCGGGTTTCGTCTCATACCGCTCCTGATCGGTGAAATGAGCCTTTTCCCCATAGCACTCCTCAAAATACCGACAGTACGATGCATCCTCGGTTGCGATAAAGATCTCCTCCACTCCCCAGCGATCCATCACCTCGTCGATCTTCTCCGCAAGCATCTCTTTGGAGGCGTGTTTCGCATGCAGATGCGCTGTGGTATTCACATAATCCGTGCCGCGGGCGATCACTCCCAGGGTCCGTTCGGGATGCGGAAGAAACCTTCCCTCGCGCTCGCGGATGTATTCCTTGATACGATCACTGTAGATCCCTTTGGGCCAGGTCAGCCGGAGATCTCCATATTGCTGCTGCATCAGATGCTCCATGATCGTTCCGTTGTAATGGGAGGGCGCGAAGGTCACATGCCTGCTCTGCAGGACATCTGCCACCTCGCAGTCTTCCGGCTGTTCATAGAACTTCTCCCAGATATCATCACCGACGCCGTTGGAATAAATACTGTTGGTCGCATCAACGATCCGAATGACCGGCGTATATCCCCTGCTTTTTGCGTACAGGGCGCCGATCGTAGCCTTCCCGAAGATGGCAAAGAGGCCGAGGGAATCATATGCCCCATCCATGATGAAAAACCTCTTTCCCTCATTTCGGTCTCCGCATTCACGAACATCGCTGAACAGGAAGGTCAAGGCCATGACCTCATCATAATATGCGATATGATCCCGCTCATAGCGTTCCGGCGTCTCTGCATGAGGGATGCCGTGTACTACCTGCAGATACGGTTTCCCGCCTGCCAGCTGTGATGCGGTTTCGGAGGTCACGATCTGTCCGGGCGGTGCTTCTCCTGCCAGCATCGTCTCCCCGTGCCAGACAAGCTCCGGCAGATACGATTCCAGCCGTTCCCATTCTTCCCCCAACAGGATCAACCGTTCCCCTGTCCATTTGGGCAGGATCCGCCGGCAAAGCTCCACGGAGAATTCGTTGCATTCATACAGAAACAGGCAGGAATACTGATCCAGCAGCCACAGATCCAGTCCTCCGGCATACCGGTAACTGTGCAGATACATGGACCACTCTCTGCGAAGCGCCAGAAGCTCCTCCCCATCCTCCCGGCAGGCAACGGCATATCCGTATTTCCGGACGATATCCCGGGCATCCCGGAACATATCGGGAGAATAGGGGATCCTGAGAAGCTTCTGCTCCTCTTCGGACAAAGGATATTTCTGCCGCATGGCTTCGATGCTGTCGATCACGATCATGCGAAAAATGATACCATTTTCCAACAAAAAACGCAAAATGGCTCGCGTTTTGCGGCGAACCCTCTTGTACGATTATCTCATAAAGTTTTAACAAACTTTATCCTTTGCCTCCGACAACCTCGCAGGCGCGCTCATACAGATCAAAGCGACCAATCCGCAGGGCCTTCTCTATAATCGAGAGCTGAGCAGTTTTTTTGTACTGATCTGCAAAATACCGATTGTACCAGGCGGTTGTCAATTGGAATACTGCTACTCGGGCTTCATCGGCAAGTGCCTTCATTCTGGTGCAGTTTATCGCGATCTGCCGAAGCACGATTTGATAAAACTCCTCCGTCATCGGGTATTCCAGTGTCAGATAATCGCGATGCATCTGTTCCGTGATCCACCAACTGTCGATCACCTTGGGATTTCCCTCTTCGGATGCGGCCATGATACCCTGGTCATTCTCACAATAACAGACCACCCTTTTGGGATAATAGTATGCCTTTTGAGCCTTAGGATACACCAGCCAGGACATCACGCTGTCTTCGAACCAATATCCTTCCGGAAACCTCAACCCTTCAAACAGCGTCCGCTTTAACATTTTTCCCCAGGCATAGCCCGACAGGATATAGGGACTCACCGCAATGCAGGCTGCCCCGGCATCCTCGTCCACATGGATCTCTTCCGTTCCCTTCGGAAGATACTGGATCTTCGCCTCCACAATATCAGCATCTGCTTCGATTGCGGCAAGCAACATGGGATCCAGCGTATCCGGTAACAAATAATCGTCAGAATCAAGGAAAAAGAAATATTGTCCACCGGCGATACGCAGCCCGCTGTTCCTTGCCCCTGCCAGTCCCCGGTTTTCCTGATCGATCACGGTGACGCCATCCATGCCGCGATACGGCTCGAGCAGCTCTCCGGTACGATCCGTGGATCCGTCGTTTACCAGGATCAGTTCCATCTTATCCGGGTCAAACTGGGTTAGGACAGAGGTGACGCAGCGCTCGATCTGCTGTTCCACATTGTAACAGGGAATGATCACCGAAAGAGCGCAGGTCTCCGGATTCGTTCTTGTCTCATCCAGGATCGCCGAGGATGCCGGATCAAGGGATAGATAGTTCAGATAGGCACGGGATAACTCCTCCGCTTCATTTATCACCATTTCATACCTCCGATTGTTGCAATTGTCTGAGTTTCTCCGCCAGGGTCCGGGATATCCCGATCATTTTCTGATTGTCATCGGCAAGCGCCCGGATCTGTCTCTCGACAGAGGTATCCGCCATCACACTTTTCTGAAATGCCTCCAGAAGATCCAGATAGCATGGCGTCAATTTGGCGTAATCCCACCACAGCTGCTCGATGTCGTAATGCAGGTTGGTGGTGTTCC
>JAILFA010000124.1 GCA_024687125.1 Lachnospiraceae bacterium | reverse complement strand
CATCCGGGTCCTCGGGGAACTTGTGAACGGTCTTCTTGCCTCCAGCAGACCCCTGAGCAGGGAGCAGTATCATCTGGTGTATCGTTTCTACAACGATTACCATCCGAAGATCAATGCGGTCGCGTCCAAAAATACCTGCGTCAAGCTCCTGATCGATACAAGGGATCTTACGTTCGCGGACTTTCTGGCGCTGCCGGATGTGATCCGTCTGGTGGAGGAGCTGAGCTATGCCAAATATCGTAAATCCCGGATCAATCACCTGAATCTGCGGAATAAAGACAGAAAGTTTATCACCTCCGTGATCGATCATCTTCTTGCCGCGGATTCCTGTTCCGTCAGGCCCTGCTACGAAAAGAAAAAGCACTGGGCGGGGCTTCTGCATCATATCCACTATATGCCCAAGACAGACCGCGGACGGGAGCTCGTCAATGCCATGCGCGGGAGAGGGAACCGTTCCATCTACGCGGCCTTTGAGCGGGAGATGGCAGCGGGGCATATCGCTGAGGCCGTCCGGATCCTGCACGATGGCAAAGGCAGTGCGGAGGTCCTGAGGCATTTGAACTACATTGTCAGCCGCTGCGAAGCGTCCGAGGATATGGAGGCAGTCCTGTCCTGCATGGATACAGGGAATGTGATCGTTCTGATCCAGCTCCTGATGCGGTACGGCACTCCGCAGCTTCGGCTGCGGCGCGTCTTCCAGTTCGCGAAGTTTAATATGCTTCGGATCCACCGGGAAACAGACCGGGAAATGGGGCACAGAAGATCCCATATCAGCGTGGGACAGGCGGGGATGCTCGAAAAGCGGATCCGTGCGATCCTGGAAGAGACTCTTAAGGACAGACTCGGCCGGGTCTATATCGACCCTGATATGGACCGGTATGCGCTCCCTCTGCAGGAGAGCACGTCACAGGGCGGATTCGGTGTGCTGCCCGTGGGTTCGCGGCTGCCTATCAATGAACTTATGGCCACAGAGGAAGAGCCGGCAGAAGCAGAAACCACGGATTATGTAGAAAAAGCCGCCGGGGGTGAGGCACCTGCCGGGGAGACGGACGCCGGCGGATCCGAGAAGACTGCCGACGAACCGTCACTCCTGGATAAGATCAGTGCCGTTTTCACCGGCAAGTCCGGGAAACCGAAGCGCAAGAAGATCCGTGCCTTTGTCTACTGGGAAAAGGTCAATGACATCGATCTTTCCGTCATGGGGATCAACGCGGACGGATCGCAGGAGGAGTTTTCCTGGCGGAATATGGCCCGTAAACAGTCCCGGGGGATCACCTTTTCCGGAGATCAGACGTCCGGCTACAACGGCGGATCAGAGTATTTTGATATTGACACGCTGAAGATACGGGACAGGCATCCGGATCTGCGCTATCTGATCTTCTGCGCCAATGTGTTCAGCACCGGGGTGACTTTTAAGGAGTGCTTCTGCCGGGCGGGCTACATGATCCGGGATGTCAGGGATTCCGGGCAGGTCTATGAGCCGAAGACCGTCCGCTCCGCTTTTACCGTCGACTGCGACAGCAGGAGTGTGTATCTGTTCGGGATCGACATTATTGCCGACTGCTTTGTCTGGCTGAACATCTCGAGGGACAGCCAGCAGAGAGTCGCCGGGCTGGATAATCATGCCTGGCTCGTGAAATACTTTACGCTCACGGATATCATCAATGTCGGCTCGTTCTTCAGGATGATGGCATCGGAATGCACGGAATCCCCGGAGGATGCGGAGATCATCGTCACGGACAAAGAGGTGGCCGCTCCGGAAGGCGCGGAGGTCATCCGTGAGTATGACTTTGAGCGGATCATGGAGCTGATGAACGCACGGGAGGTTCCGGACCATGTGTGATGAAGTGCATTTCGAGCATTTTTCCGGCGTGTTCGGCGTCTTTGAAGGGACGCAGCCCATCGAAACAGGAAATGCGGGTCTCGCGGACAGGAGCTTTTCCGTTCCGAACGGCCAGACGCTCAGCTATCAGACTGCGTCCGGAACAAAGGGCTTTACCGCTGCGGCGGTGCAGTCCCTCGCGGCACAGGGCAGGATCCGTCTGGACGACAGCGTAAAAAGCATTCTCGGCAGGGAGCCGGAGAAATACGGACCGCTCCCGTGGCTATCGGAGGCGGTCACGGTCCGGTCGCTCCTTGCGCACACCTCGGGGATCCCGGACTATTTTGACGAAGATCATGTAGAAGATTTCGATGACGCCCTGGGCGGTGCGGCGAACTATCACTACGAACGACCGGAGCAGTTCTTTCCGCTCGCCGAGGAGGCATGGAAAAAGCAGGAAGAGCCGTACGCCTCTGCTGGCAGGTTCAAGTATTCAAACGGCGGCTTTGTTGTTCTTGCGGCAGTCGTGGAGGCGGTGAGCGGCGAGTCGTTCGGAACATATGTGACTGATCATGTCTTCCGGCCGTTTGGCATGGATCACAGCGGTTTCTTCCGCTTTGACGAGCAGCCCCCTGAGGGGATCCTCAGGGCATCTTCGTACCAGGAGAACGGCAGGAGCAACATCTATGCCGTCCCCGTGATCGGCGGCGGCGACGGCGGAGCCTATACAAATCCGTCGGATATGGCCCGGTTCTGGAACGGGTTGGATCCGGATCTGTGTCCGGACAGCTCTATGGAGGAGATCATCCGCGAGGCCTGGACGCCACTGCAGGAGGGGGATGACGGCCTCTACAGCCTTGGCTTCTGGATCACCAGAGAGAATCCCCGGATCGTGTTCCTCGAGGGTTTTGACCCGGGTGTGCAGTTCTTCAGTTATTATAACCGCGATTCCAAGAGATCGCTCACGATCTGCCTCAACGACGAATCGATGAACTGCGATGAGGTCTTTGCGCGGTACTATTCTATGATTAAGTGAAGCAGCTTATATAACGGAAAGCGGAAAAAGATGCCTGATTCAATAGAACCGCAGGAAAAACTCAGAAAAACAGGCAGGATCGCTGCAGCGGCTGTGATCCTCCTGATCCTGCTCATCGCCGGATGCGGCGGTGTGAATAATGCGGCAGGCTCCTCCGGCAGCAAAGACTCAAAGAAACACACGGAAAAAGAGACAGAGGGCGGTCATGAAAATGCCTCTGCGAACAGTGAGGATGCTGAGGATCAGCAATTCTGCAGAAAGGAATTCCGTGCGGCCGGCAAAACACCGTCTTCTTCGGAGATGGATCAGGCCGCGGAAATCCTTGAGAAACGGCTGAAGTTCTATTCGGATCAGGGCAGCGTTAGCGTTACCGCCGCGGAAACACTTGCGATCGAGATCCCGCCTGAAGACGATGCCGATGAGATCTTTGAGAAAGTGACGGAGCGCGGGGAACTGTTCTTTATCTCGCAGACGGGAACGGACGGCAGAGATAATTACAGCATGCAGGAAGTTCAGGCCGCGGACGGCGATGCCTTTTACGGCTACGATCTTACCAGGAGCCTGGAGGAGCTTGAAGCGGACGGCTCTGTCATTCTCTCGGGCAGTGATATCGCTGCGGCAGAGACTGTCTTTCAGAGCGGCACAGACGGAAGCATGCAGCCGCTCGTCAGCCTGGAACTGACCGAAACCGGCACCAAGACTTTTGCCGATGCAACCGCCAGGGCGTATGCTGCCGGCGAGACCATCGGGATCTATCATAACGGTGCATTGATCAGTGTTCCTAAGGTAATGGCCGCCATTACCGACGGCAGAACAGTGATCGCCGGCCTGACGGACCGGGAATCGGCTGACAGACTCACAAATATCATCAATTCCGGTGTCCTGCCGTTTGCGCTGGAAGAAGTGACAGCACCATAAAGAGGAAAGTGTCATGAATACATGTCCGACATGCGGAAGACCGTTTACCTCGGGAGAGAAGCTCTGCCAGAAATGCGGAACCATTCTGCCGAAGTATGATCCGCAGAGTGCCGATCCCAGTGCGACGGCACCCTATGCGAATCTGTGCCCTGCCTGCGGCAGGATGTTCACGCCGGGTGACAGATACTGCCGGCAGTGCGGCAGCGAACTTCCCGAAATGTCTCCTGTACCGGTGTCTGTTCCCTCAATGCCGCATTGACCGCAGCGGCGAAAAATGCTATACTCATCCCCATGACAACAACTGGAAGAAATCAGACAAAGAGGGGCGCAGCGTCTGCAAGGGGAGCTGCGCCTTCAAGAAATCATGCGGCTGCCGGGCCAACACGTACCCCGGGCAGAGCTCCGCAGACGCCTCCGGGACCTTCGCACAGCGGCGAACTGGCACTGTTCATCTCGGGAGCTCTTGTTATCTTTCTTTTTTTATGCAATTTCGGCATCTGCGGGAGCTTCGGAAATCTCCTCCGGTATTTCATGTTCGGCGTATTCGGCCTGCCGGCTTATATCACGCCGCCTCTCATCTTTTTCGCCGTCCTCTTTGGGTATGCCAACCAGGGAAGCCGGGACGGAGCGGTCAAGATCGGCGCGGGAACAGCGATCTATCTCTCCCTGGAGGTCATCAGTTCCCTGCTGGCAGGGCGTGTGCAGGAGATGCCGTCCTATTCCCCGGGGGATATCTATGATGCCTGCGGCAAGGGACTCGACGGCGGCGGCCTCATCGGCGACAGCCTCGCTTATGCGTCTTACAACGGCCTGTCGATCGTCGGCACCGTGCTCCTTCTGATCCTGGTCATCTTTCTCGGGCTGGTATTCATCACCGGCGGAACATTTCTGCGCTGGGTCAAGGACGGCGGCCGACTCATGGCAGATAAGACGAGCGATCAGATGCATGATATGCGGCGGCGCAGCAGGGAGAGAAGACAGATAAACCGTGAGCGCCAGATCCGTCTTGAGGAAGAAAAGCGACTTGCGATCGAGCAGAAGGAGGATGAACAGATCCTCCGCCGGGACAGAAAGGCGATCGGCATCACATTGGATACCAAGCTGGAGCGCGATCCTGAGCCGGCGCTTGAAATGAAGGAACATGGTTCCCTCTTTGTGCCGAACGGCGAGGATGTCCGGGATGACGTTCACGAGATCAATGTCCATCGTTACAGCGATGATCAGACAGATCTGCCCGCACTCACCGGACCGGGCGCAGATCGCACGGGCGGAATGGATGAGGAGGACCCCTATTCCATCAAGGGCAATATCCGCGAGGTCCGTCCGCAGGAGGGATATGAAGATACAAAGAGGCAGACGTCCGATGATTATGCGCCGGAGAGTGTGTTCGGCATTCCGCAGAAACCAGTGACAGAGCGTGCCAACACTGTCAGGATCATCGAACCGGAGCCCGCGGATGAGCAGCCGGAACCTGAAGCGCCGGAAGAGTTGCCGATGCCTGAGGAGATCCTGCCTGCTCCGAAACCGGCCGCACCGAAAAAACCGCGTGCTCAGAAGCCTTCGCCCGCCGCTGCCGGTACAAAGCCGGACGGCAGACAGAAGGCCTATCAGTTCCCGCCGATCGATCTGCTGCGCCCGGGAAAGGGCGGCGGCGGTGACAGCGAAAAAACGCTCAGGGAAACGGCGGCAAGGCTTGAGGAGATCCTCGCCACCTTTGGCGTCGGTGCACATGTGACGGATATCAGCCAGGGGCCGACGGTCACTCGCTATGAACTCCAGCCGGATGCCGGGATCAAGGTCAGCAAGATCCTTGGCCTCATTGATGATATCAAGCTTAATCTCGCGGCGACGGATATCCGTATCGAAGCACCGATCCCGGGCAAGGCGGCCATCGGTATCGAGGTGCCGAACAAATCCAATGAGATCGTTTATTTCCGCGATGTAGTGGATTCGCAGGATTTCCGCGCCAGCAAATCCAAGATCGCGTTCGCTGCCGGTAAGGATCTGGCGGGCAAGCCGGTCATGGCCGATATCTTCAAGATGCCGCATGTACTGATCGCCGGAGCTACCGGCTCCGGTAAGTCGGTCTGCATCAACACGATCATCATGAGTATTCTGTACCGGGCGACGCCCGATGAGGTCAAGATGATCATGATCGATCCCAAGGTCGTGGAGCTATCTGTCTATAACGGGATACCGCATCTGCTGATCCCTGTTGTCACGGATCCGCAGAAGGCTGCAACGGCTCTCAACTGGGCGGTTGCGGAGATGACGAACCGTTTCAAGCTTTTTGCCGATACGGGTGTGCGTGATCTGCCGGGGTATAACGCGAGGATCGACAAGCTTCCGGAGGCCGAGCGAGGTCAGAAGCTGCCGCAGATCCTGGTGATCGTCGATGAGCTGGCGGACCTGATGATGACCTGTGCCAACGATGTGGAGCACGCGATCGTTCGTCTGACGCAGCTGGCCCGTGCGGCCGGCATCCATCTGGTCATCGCGACGCAGCGGCCCTCTGTGGATGTCATCACAGGCCTGATCAAGGCAAATATGCCCAGCCGTATCGCTTTTGCGGTCACCAGTCAGGTGGATTCACGTACGATCCTCGATATGGTCGGCGCGGAACGCCTGCTCGGCAAGGGCGATATGCTGTTCTTCCCGCAGGGCTATACGAGACCCGCACGTGTGCAGGGTGCATTTGTGTCTGACGATGAAGTCTCCGATGTGGTAGACTTTATTAAAGCACAGGGGTACCGCCCGGCGGATTCCGCGCAGATCGAGGCACAGATGAGCAGCTTTGAGAGTGCCGGCGGCAATCTCTCCGCGGGGGGAGATGACGACCGGGATGCCTTTTTCGAGGATGCCGCGAGGCTTGTGATCGGCAAGGACAAAGCCTCAATCGGGATGCTGCAGCGTGTGTTCAAGGTCGGCTTTAACCGTGCGGCCAGGATCATGGATCAGCTGTGTGAAGCAGGAGTCGTGAGTGAGGAAGAGGGGACCAAGCCAAGAAGAGTACTGATGTCGGAAGGTGAATTCAACGCGTATTTAAACAATGAGAACGGGGGGAATGATGATGAAGAGTGATATTGAGATCTCGCAGGAAGCAACACTGTCGCCGATCACTGAGGTCGCGGAAAAACTGGGGATTCCCCAGGATGAACTGGAATGCTACGGCAAGTATAAGGCCAAGCTGTCCGAAGGTTATGTCCGTCAGCTGGAAAAGCAGCCCTACGGAAAACTGGTACTGGTGACGGCGATCAATCCTACCCCGGCGGGGGAAGGCAAGACGACTACGAGCGTTGGACTCGGCGATGCGCTCGCACGGCTCGGCAAAAAGACCGTGATCGCTCTCCGCGAGCCCTCTCTGGGGCCGTGCTTTGGCGTCAAGGGCGGCGCGGCAGGCGGCGGCTATGCGCAGGTTGCCCCGATGGAGGACCTCAACCTCCATTTCACCGGTGACTTCCATGCGATCACCTCTGCGAACAACCTGCTGGCAGCAATGCTGGACAATCACATCAAGCAGGGCAATGAACTCCATATCGACACCAAGCGCATCGTCTGGAAGCGCTGTGAGGATATGAACGACCGTGCACTCCGCAATGTGGTCATCGGTCTTGGGGATTCCGGCGACGGGATCACACGTGAGGATCACTTCGCGATCACCGTGGCAACGGAGGTCATGGCGGTCTTCTGTCTGGCGCGTGACATGGAGGACCTCAAGGAGCGTCTGGGCAGGATCATCGTCGCCTATGATACCGACAAGAAGCCGGTAACCGCCAAGGATCTCAAGGCGGTCGGCGCGATGGCGGCACTCCTCAAGGACGCCATCAAGCCCAATCTCGTGCAGACCCTTGAGCATACACCGGTCATCGTACACGGCGGGCCTTTTGCCAATATCGCACACGGCTGCAATTCGGTGCGTGCGACACGTTCGGCTCTGGCTCTTTCCGAGATCACCGTCACGGAGGCCGGCTTCGGTGCGGACCTCGGAGCGGAGAAATTCCTGGATATCAAATGCCGTGCGGCAGGACTCAAGCCGGACGCTGTTGTTCTCGTGGCAACGGTCCGCGCACTCAAGTACAACGGCGGTGTCGCCAAGGCTGATCTGGGGACAGAAAACCTTGAGGCTCTGAAGAAGGGTATCGTCAATCTCGAGAAGCACATCGAAAACCTCAAGCTCTACGGCGTACCTGTCGTTGTGACGCTGAACGCATTCGTGAGCGATACGCAGGCGGAGACCGATTACGTAAAGAATTTTGTAGAAAATCTCGGCTGCTCCTTTGCTCTTTCCGAAGTCTGGGAAAAGGGCGGAGCCGGCGGCGAGGCTCTTGCAAAGCAGGTCCTGGATACGCTGGAGAATAAAGAGAGCCACTATGCACCCATCTATCCGGATGACCTTTCCCCCAAGGAAAAGATCGAGGCTGTCGCAATGAAGATCTACGGCGCGGACGGCGTGGATTTTTCGCCTAAGGCGCTCAAGGAACTCGACAATGCCGTGAAGCTCGGATTCTCGGATTTCCCGGTCTGTATGGCAAAGACGCAGTATTCGCTCTCGGATGATCCGGCGCTTCTCGGAAGGCCGACAGGTTTCCGGGTACAGGTTCGGGACGTCTATGTCAGCGCCGGCGCTGGATTTATCGTCGCTCTTTGCGGGACGATCCTTACGATGCCGGGACTGCCCAGACATCCCGCGGCAGAGAGGATCGATGTCGATGCCGAGGGCAGGATCACCGGCCTGTTCTGAGGGGCGAATCGGTGTGATCAACAGGAGTGATTTATGGAACCGATGATCATTGACGGAAAGGCGATCGCGGCAGCGATCAGACAGGAGGTCAGGGAGGAACTCGCGGCCGGAACGGCGGCGGGAGGACGGGGGGCGACCCTCGCCGTGATCCTTGTGGGGGACAACCCGGCAAGCGCGACGTATGTCCGAAATAAAAAGCGGGCCTGCGAGGATACGGGAATACAGTCCCTGTCTTATGAGCTCCCGCAGGATACCACGGAGGAAAAGCTCCTTGCGCTCATCGCTGAGCTGAACAGCCGCCCGGATGTGGACGGTATTCTGGTGCAGCTTCCGCTTCCGGCGCAGATCAATGAACAGCGCGTTCTGCTCGCGATCGATCCGGCCAAGGATGTGGACGGATTTCATCCTGTAAGTGTGGGCCATCTGGTCCTCGGGGATCCTGTGGCGCTTCCCTGTACACCCGCCGGGATCATTGAGATCCTGAAACGCACCGGTATCAGGATGGAGGGCAGAGAAGCGGTCATCATCGGACGGAGCAATATCGTGGGCAAGCCGATGGCGCATCTGCTCCTCAGGGAAAATGCGACTGTGACGATCACGCATTCCCGCACCGCGGATCTTCCTGCGGTCTGTCGCCGGGCGGATATCCTCATCGCTGCGATCGGGAAAGCACGGATGATCACAGAGGAATATGTCAAAGAGGGAGCGGTTGTCATCGATGTCGGGATCAACCGCGACGAGCAGACCGGAAAGCTCTGCGGAGATGTTGACTTTGACAGAGTGATGCCGCATACGAGCGCGATCACGCCGGTACCCGGCGGTGTCGGCCCCATGACGATCGCCATGCTGATGAAAAACTGCCTTGAGTTATCAAAACTGAGATAATTAATTAACGAAATTATGAACACAATGAATCTCCTGAAAGAAAAGAAGATCAGACCGGTGACGGCGACGCTGCCGGACATGCTTGCACAGGGCGAGGCAATCGTCTGTCCCGGTTGCAGTGCTCTGATCCCGCCCGGTAAGCTCTACTGTGAAGCCTGCGGAGAAGAGATCCGGCTCATCCCCGAATTTGAGCCCGAGGTGGATGATTCCATCAAGCAGGCCATGAGCGGTGTTGCGGATGAGATCGCGTCAGACAGCGAACAACCCGAAAAAGGTTTTCTGCGGCGGGAAGACGGTCATGAGAGCGCCTATTTTGATTTCCATATCAGGATCCCGAAACGTTTTCTGAAGTATACGGCCATCGGGCTTTGTGCCGCACTGGTGATCTCACTGGCGGTCATCGGGATCCCGAAGATCATGACGCTGCAGATCTTCAGCAGCGGTTCCAAAGCAAGCGAAGAACAGGCCGCGGAAATGGTGGAACAGCAAATGGATCCGGGGCTTTCGGGCAGCCAGAACGCGGATCCGCTGACAGATCTGCCGCAGGGCGGCATCCCGGACGCACCTGTCCTCAGTCATCCGGATGGGGCTTATCAGGGAGAGATCATGGTATCGCTCGTGGATCCCGGAAAGGGTGTGAGATATTTCTATACACTCGACGGAACGGAACCTACGGAGGAGAGTGAGCGCTATCTCGGACCGGTCCCGCTTTCCGGGGACGGGGAGATCACCTTCAGGGTTGCGGCGTTTTCGGCGGACGGCAAACGCGGCGGAGAAGCCTCCGCTGTCTACAGTCTCGAACCGGCCGGCCCGTCGGATCCCGTGATCCTTGAGGACAGCGGCGAATATACTCAGAGTACGATGATCGTTGTCGTCTCTCAGGAGAACTGCAGGATCACCTATACCACGGACGGAAGCGATCCGGAGGAGGACAGCACCGAGTATACGGCGCCGATCAAGATGCCGGTGGGGAGCAGTATCTTCCGTTTCCGTTCCTTTGACGCGGAAGGAAACGCCAGTGAGATCGTAGAACGCAGCTATCATCTTGTCTATGCGCGTCTGATCTCCGAGGAACAGGCGGTTTCCTCCATCATAAGGATCCTGGTCGATCAGAATGTCCTGATCGATGAGACAGGCAAGGTTCTGGGCAAGGAGGGCAACAACAGCTATCTGGTAGAGAGCATCATCGAGATCGAGGGTGCCGGTGAATATTACCGGATCGTGGAGAGATACAACCATTCCGACGGAACCTATGAGGATACGGGACTGCTGTACGCGGTCAACACGAACGACGGCAGCGTTCACCGGCTCGGCTATGATTCCAGCGGAAATTATACACTCTTTACCCTGTCGGGACGTTGAAATCCGCAGGTGTTTGAGTTATAATAATATATTGGTGTTTATTTTTCGTATCATTGAGGTAGGAGGAAACCATGTTTGAGATTCTGGAAAAAGAAATTCTGACAAAAGAGCCGGTGATCTTCCGGATGGTTGTCAAAGCGCCCCGCGTTGCAGCCGCCTGTGAACCCGGACAGTTCCTGATCGTGCGCGCGAACAGCGACGGCGAGCGTGTCCCGCTGACGATCTGCGATTACGACCGCGCAGCCGGCACCGTGGAGATCGTGGTGCAGGTGATCGGTGCCGAGACCGATAAGATGTCCCGCCTTGAAAAGGGCGAGGGCTTCGCCGATGTAGTAGGTCCTCTGGGACAGGCGAGCGATCTGGTGACCGAGGATCTCGAGGAACTCAAGAAGAAAAAGATCCTGTTTGTCGCCGGCGGTGTCGGAACTGCTCCTGTATACCCCCAGGCCAAATGGCTTCACGAGCACGGGATCACTCCGGATGTCATCATCGGTGCGAAAAATAAGGACCTCGTCATCATGGAGGACAAATTCAAGAGTGTCTGCAACCTGACGATCACGACCGATGACGGCTCCTACGGCCGCAGCGGCATGGTCACCGTAGCCCTGCAGGATCTCTGGAACGAGGGAACCCGCTGGGATCACTGTGTTGCGATCGGCCCGATGATCATGATGAAATTCGTCTGCAAGCTCACCAAGGAGCTCGGCATCCATACGATCGTCAGCATGAACCCGATCATGGTGGACGGAACCGGCATGTGCGGCGCCTGCCGCCTGACCGTGGACGGCAAGGTCAAGTTTGCCTGCGTCGACGGACCGGAGTTCGACGGACATCTCGTAGACTTTGATCAGGCGATGAGCCGCATGAAGCTGTACCGTACCGAAGAGGGCCGTCTGTATCTCAAGGAAAAAGAGGGTGCGACCCATCACGGCAACTGTGGAAACTGCAACTGATCAGTGCGGATTATCAGATAAGAAAGGAAGATCAAAAATGGAGATCGATATGATGAAAAAGGTTCCTGTCCGGGAACAGGACGCAAAAGAGCGGGCGACAAACTTCAAAGAAGTCTGCCTGGGCTATAACAAAGAGGAAGCGGAAGCGGAAGCGAGCCGCTGCCTGAACTGCAAGAATCCGCGCTGTGTGGAGGGCTGCCCGGTATCTATCCAGATCCCGCAGTTCATCCAGGCGGTCAAGGAGGGCAATATCGAGGAGGCATACCGTGTTATCGGCCTCTCCTCATCCCTGCCTGCCATCTGCGGCCGCGTCTGCCCGCAGGAAACTCAGTGTGAGGGCGTCTGCGTACGAGGCATCAAGGGCGAAGCGGTAGCCATCGGCAAACTGGAACGCTATGTCGCTGATACGGCGCGTGAGATGGGCATCAAACCCGCAGCTCCCGAAAACAGGAACGGGAAGAAGGTGGCTGTGATAGGATCCGGCCCTGCCGGCCTTACCTGTGCCGGAGATCTGGCCAAGATGGGCTATGATGTAACGATCTTTGAAGCGCTTCATGAGCCCGGCGGTGTTCTCACCTATGGTATTCCCGAATTCCGTCTGCCCAAGGAGGCGGTTGTCCAGAAGGAGATCGACAATGTCCGTGCGCTCGGCGTCAAGATCGAGACCGATGTTGTTGTCGGCAAGTCTGTGACCATCGACAACCTGATGAAGGAAGAGGGCTTCTCCGCTGTCTTCGTAGGCTCCGGCGCCGGACTTCCCAAGTTTATGAACATCCCCGGCGAGCAGGCACTCGGTGTCTTCTCCGCCAACGAATATCTGACAAGAAGCAATCTGATGAAGGCGTTTTCCGAGGATTCCACGACACCGATCATGCATCCGAAGAAGGCTGTCGTTGTCGGCGGCGGCAATGTGGCGATGGACGCCGCAAGAACCGCACTTCGTATGGGCGCTGAAGTACATGTCGTCTATCGCCGGAGCGAAGCGGAGCTTCCCGCCCGTGTCGAGGAAGTCCACCACGCCAAGGAAGAGGGGATCATCTTTGACCTGCTCACCAACCCGGTCGAGATCATTGCCAACGAGGACGGCTGGGTATCAGGCATCCGCTGCATCCGTATGGAGCTCGGCGAGCCCGATGAGTCCGGCAGAAGGAGCCCGGTGGAGATCAAGGGCAGCGAATTCGAGATCGAGTGCGACGCTGTGATCATGTCCCTGGGAACCAGCCCGAACCCGCTGATCGCTTCCACAACAGCCGGCCTTGATGTCAACCGCAGAGGCTGCATTGTCGCGGAAGAAGAGACCGGAAAGAGTTCCAAGGACGGCGTATACGCCGGCGGTGATGCCGTGACCGGCGCCGCCACGGTCATCCTTGCCATGGGTGCCGGCAAGGCCGGTGCAAAGGGCATCGATGATTATCTGAACAAATAAAAATGAAGAGATCAGACAAGATCCGGCTGGCATTGGTCATATCGATCGGGTGTCTGTTGATCCTGACGGCTTTCTGGTTCAAATTCGGAAAGAGCCAGGAGGATTCCCGTGACGGTGATATCGACCTGGTCCAGCAGGAAATTGCTTCCCAGGCGGGGAACGGATTGTCTGAAACCACGAATGATCAGGAAGAGGACGTCACCGCTGCAAGCGGGGCGTCTTCTTCTGCGGTTTCGACAGATGATGCTGCATCGCAGACAGCGGCATCAGAGGCATCCGCTTCCAAGGTGAAACCTGTCGATACATCCATGGATATTTCCGGCAACTCTCTCTACAGGAGTGAGGAGATCATCGCTGACGGCGAGTCCGGGAAATACACGTCCGAGACAGCCGAGCATACACTGCAGGAGCTGCGCGGCTTCTGGGAATCTGTGGGCGAGGATGCCCTTAAGGATCTCTGGCTGCTGGACCGCTATCAGAAAATGTTTGTCCAACTCGACAAGTCGGATGATCTGAAATTTTTCTACAGCGGCGACAAGAACGCTGAAGGACTTCCGGAGGGCAGAGGGATCGCGGTCTACGGCGGATACCGATGCTACCTCGGGGAATGGAAAAACGGCATGCGCGAAGGGGCCGGTGACTGGTATCAATTCTATCCGGAAGGCTCCGGGAGCGTTGTCAGTGTACACGCCTACACCGGCAGCTGGAAGGATGACCTTCCCTGCGGTGAAGGCAATGACAGATATGAATACTACACAGAGAAGATGGATGATGTCTCTCATTATCCGCTTAATGTGATCGGAAATTTTACGGACGGCCTCTATGACGGAGAGATGTATGTTGTTCTCAAACGCTCCGAGGAAATTGTAGAAAACTGGTACGGAACCTGTGTACGAGGTGTCTGGCAGCCGGTCAGCGGTGCCGGGGATTTTGAGGGAAAGATCCCTGCTCTGTATCGGGAGGATGATCCGGATAACGTGATCACGATCCTTACAAAGCTGAATTCCGGTTATGGTGTGGAAAACGTGAAATGATGCACATCACGGTCCTGACGGTGGGGCGCCTGTCAGAGAGCTGGTGGCGCGATGCCGCGGCGGAATATGTCAAGCGTCTTACGAGATACTGTCAGCCTCAGATCATTGAGGTGGCAGATGAGAAGGCTCCGGAAAAGGCGAGCGCGGGCGAGAGGCAGCGTATCCTGGATGCAGAAGGAGAGCGGATCCTGAAAGCCGCGGATCTTTCTTCTCCGATCTGGGCTCTGGATGTCCGCGGGCGGAAGATGGATTCCGAGACATTCGCCGACAGGATAAACGAGCAGTCCCTGCAGGGGATCTCCCATCTGCAGTTCGTGATCGGCGGATCGCTCGGGCTTTCGGAGAAAGTACTGAGTGCAAGCAGCCAGCGGGTCTCTTTTTCTGACATGACTTTTCCGCACCAGCTGATGCGCGTGGTCCTGTTGGAACAGATATACAGAGGATTCCGGATCATCCGGGGAGAACCTTATCATAAATGAAAAAAGAAACAGAGAAAAAACTGTCACTGACCGCAGACGAGATGAAGCGCATCTTTGGCGAGGGTGACCGTTTTGTGCGCAAGATAGAAAAAGAGCTTCATGTAGAGATCATTGACCGCAACGGCGAACTGAAGATCCTGGGGGTCGGTTCCGCACCGGCCAGAGCCACGGATCTGCTGCTGTCGCTTGCTGCGGACAGGACGGACTCACTTGAGGAGCAGCGTGTAGATTATGCGATCTCTCTGGAGCAGGATCACGGAACCGCTGAAAACGCAGGAACGGTCCTTGGACAGATGGACGGCGATGTGATCTGTCACACGGTTCAGGGCAAGCCGGTCTGTCCGAAGACACTGGGACAGAAGGCCTATGTGGATGCGATCCGTGACCATCTGATCGTTTTCGGGATCGGTCCAGCAGGTACGGGAAAAACGTATCTCGGTATGGCCATGGCCATCACGGCATTTCTACACGGCGAGGTGAGCCGTATCATCCTGACCAGACCGGCCATTGAGGCGGGAGAAAAGCTCGGCTTTCTGCCCGGCGATCTGCAGAGCAAGGTGGATCCTTATCTGCGGCCGCTCTATGACGCCCTGTATCAGATCATGGGAGCGGACACCTTTCTCAAGAATACCGAGCGCGGTCTGATCGAGGTGGCACCGCTCGCGTATATGCGCGGCCGGACCCTCGATAACGCCTATATCATTCTTGATGAGGCGCAGAATACAACGCCGGAGCAGATGAAGATGTTTCTTACCCGCATCGGTTTCGGTTCCAAGGTCGTCATCACCGGTGATGCGACGCAGAAGGACCTGCAGCCGAACGTCCGGTCCGGACTGGATGTGGCGAGGCAGGTCCTGAAAGGGATCGATGACATCGCATTCTGTGAGCTGACCGGCCGGGATGTCGTCCGACATCCGCTGGTACAGAAGATCGTACGTGCTTACGAGGATTACGAATGGAAAAAGACACGCAAAAAGTCGTAAAGTCCATCGGGATCTTTCTGCTCACCTGCGGCGGAACCGCGGCCGCGTCTTTCCTCTATGGGGTGGGACTGACGGCCGGGATCCGCAATGTGATCAGCGCGGCGATCGGCATCGTGATCCTGATCCTTTTATGGGAGGATCATGCACAGCGCGGTCAGCTGCTTCAGGACAATCACAGACATCCCAGACGCTTTTTTGCGGCGTATCTCGCCTCCTTCCTGATGACCATGCTGCTGCCGCTGATCGTGGCGGACGCATGGCCTTTTGTGGCTGTCTACGTGCTGCTTTCCCTGCTTTCCTGTCCTCTTATCGGTGTTTACGCGGGGACCATGCTGCTCATGCTCGCCGTCCTTCTGCAGGGAGGCGCAACGCCGGAATTCTTCATGTACATCTTTGCCGGGTTTATCGCGGTCGGTCTTTTCAAGAACCTTGACGAGGAGGTCCGCGCCGCTTATCCCATGTTTATCGCGCTGGTCATGCAGACAGCCCTGATCGTCTGCTATCATGTCATGTTCCTGAACCGGAGTCTGACCGCTGAGATCCTGGTCATTCCGATCATCAACGCATTCCTGAATTTTGTCCTGCTCATCGTTATTCTGAACGCCTACACCTTTTATGTTGTTCAGAGAGACTCGGAACGGTATATGGAGGTCAATGATCCGGCGTTTGCGCTGATGCTGCGGATCCGCGAAAAGAGTGAGACGGAGTATCAGCGTGCGATCCATACGGATTATCTGACGCAGCGGATCGCTTCCGCGCTGCAGATGGATCAGCGTAACGTCAGAAGCTGTTCCTATTATCATCGTGCCGCGATCCTGCTGGAGGAGCGGGGGATCGAGGCACTGACCGCGCTTTACAGAGAGTATGCCATTCCAGAGGGGGCGATCAGCCTGCTTCAGGAGATCAATCAGTACACTAACCGAGCGCATGTTTCGGCGGAAGCTACGGTCGTCATGCTCTGCGATACGATGATCGCTTCGCTGCAGTTCATGTTTCAGAAAAACAGCAAGATGCAGCTTGACTATGGTCAGCTGGTGGACAAGATCTTTGAGAAGAAGGAGGCAGACGGACTGTTTGAAAACAGCGAACTGTCTGTGATGGGAGTACGGATCACGCGGGAACTCCTGAAAAAGGAAACTCTGTATTATGATTTTCTACGTTGAAAATGACTTTGATCCCGCGTTTGAGGAGCAGGCGGGGATCCATATGGAGGAGCTCTGCGGCAGGATCGGCGAAGAGGTTTTTCGCAGCGAGCAGCTTTCGGATTTCGCCGAGAAGACCGAGGTATCCCTGTATCTGGTGTCCGAGTCCGCGATCCGCGAACTGAACCTCATGCACCGGAATATCAACGCGGCGACGGATGTGCTTTCCTTTCCGAATATCGATCTTTCCGAGGAGCCCGCTTGTCCGGACGCGTTCCGGCATCCCTCCGCGGATGATCTTGATCCGGAGACGGGGTGCGTTGTTCTGGGGGACATTGTGATCTGCGTGCCGCGCGTCTTTTCCCAGGCTTCGGAATACGGACACAGCCCAAAGCGGGAGTTCGCGTTTTTACTGACTCACAGTCTCTTCCATCTCCTGGGCTATGACCACGAGACACCCGAGGAAGCGGCAATGATGGAAGAAAAGCAGGAAACGGTTCTTACATGCCTGGGGATCACCAGGGGGCAGGAGTGATATGGGCCGGACGGGTACAAAAGGACAGAGGCTTCGGGCTGACCGTGTCACCAGACTGACGGTAGGTGACGCGGCGGAGGTTTTTCTGCTGCCGCTGGTCCTGTTCAGGATCGTTGGCGCGCAGACGCTGGTCCTCCTTGCGGTGCCGCTGACACTGTTCCTGATCATGCAGTTTGTCGGCGATACGATGTGGGAGAGACCGACCTTCCGCAATGTGCGTCTTCTCATCCGCGCGGAGCGTCAGGGTGAGGCGAGAACCTATCGGAAACACATGGTCCTGTTCGGAACGCTCGCCGGCGTGGCTGTTACCGTGCTGATGCTTCTGCTGCACAGCATTCTGTACGGGGAATATGCGCAGCGCTTCGGCAACCGCCTGCTGCTGCTGATCCTTGCGCCCGCACTGATCTGTGTCGGGGCGGCCGCCGGGAAAAAAGGATTTCTCAGAGCCGTTGGAGCCGGACCTGTTGTAAGGCTGGTCAATATGCTCAAAACCATACTTCTTCTTGTCTTTCCTTGCCTGTTCGGGGGACTTGCGGCCCATTACGGCAGCAAGGTGGACGCGCTTCTTCTGACGGACCGCTACGCGTCGATCTATGGCATGTCCGGTGTCCTGGCGGGGATCAGCCTCACGGAGGTCATTGTGCTGATCCTGTTTCTGCTGTCCGAGCGCCGCTATCGCGCGCAGGATCTTTTCTCCATGCGCGGAGAAAGAGGCAGCGGTTATGCTTTTCTGTCTCTTGAAGGGCTGTTCGCGCTGATCATTCCGGCTGTGATCTGCTTTGACCTCTGGGACTTTTTCAGGGGAACACCCGCGGAAGAGATGACAACTGCAGAATTTGTCGATGTTTTCGGCCGGTATATCGGCTGTGCGATCGCGCCTACGCTCTTTGCGGGGTGTCTCCTGACGATCCCGTTCATCCTGCCTGTCTATCAGGTGCATGCGGGATACCAGCATGATGATATCCCTTCCGCACTGGACCGTTTCGCCCAAATGGTGCGTCATGCCATGATCACGCTGCTGCCGGCGGCATTCTGCATCTGCGCGCTGGCGGTCCCCCTGGTCACGCTGTTCATCGGCCATCAGGATGACGATGTATCGCTGCTGATGCGCGTACAGATCCTCGCGGTCCCGCTGTTCACAATGTCGCTGATCCTGTCGATCCTGTTTCAGAAATTCGGCGGTCTGAAGATCCTGCTGATCGCCGCGGCAGCCGGCAGCGCTGTACATATCGGCGCTGTGTTTATCGCGGCGGCGGCTCCGGGTGCGTATGCCTATCTTATCGCACATTTCGCCGGAATCCTGGTCTTTCTTGTGGTGACAGGTCTGTTCCTGTCGGCTTCGCTTTCGTATCGGCAGGAATGGGTGCATGGTTTTCTGATCCCGTGCATTTCCGCGCTCATACCAGCGCTTCCGCTGTTTGCGCTTGCTCCGGCACTGTCGACGATCCTGGGTGAACTGCTGACGATCCTGATACTTGCACCTTTCTATCTGGTGATCTATGTGATCCTGCTGACTATGCTGCACGGTGTTACGGAATATGAGCTTTATCATATCCCGGGCGGCAGGATCCTGACAGGTCTGGTCGGGATCCTGGGCGGCAATCGGTGAGCCGTCGGCCGGGCCGTTTCTTAAGGGGTACAGAGGATGCTCAGGATACATGAGCTGCGGATTCAGATCCCTCCTGAAGGGACAGAAGCCGCTGATCGGGACAGGCGGGACGCAAAGATCCGGAAAAAGGCAGCCGGGCTTCTGCATGTACCTGCCTCAAGGATCACAGGGCTGCATATCCTCAGGCACGGCATCGACGCGCGGAAAAAGCCGCTGCTGTATGATGTCTACACGGTCGATGTCAGTCTGAATGCAGAGACGGAGATGAGGATCCTCGCACAGAACAGGATGCCGCGCGGTGTAGAAAAATCGGTGACAAAACCAGGTTTCTCCGTACCGCAATGTGCCTCCCTCCGTGTAAAGGATCGTCCGGTCATCGTCGGCGCGGGACCGGCGGGGCTGTTCTGTGCACTGACCCTTGCCGAAGCGGGTGTACTGCCGATCCTTCTGGAAAGGGGAGACGATACCGCGCAGAGAGACGCCGCGATAGATCGGTTCCGTGAAGGAGGCGCACTGGATCCGGAGAGCAATATACAGTTCGGTATGGGCGGAGCCGGTACCTATTCGGACGGCAAACTGTATACCGGGATCAAGGATCCTGACGGAACCTGCGGGAGAGTACTGGAGACCCTGGTCACGCTCGGAGCTCCGGAGGATATCCTGTATGAAGCGCATCCTCATATCGGGACCGATGTGCTGAGGACCGTCATGACGGCCATGCGCGCCAGACTGGAAAAACTGGGCGTTGAGATACGTTTTCGGACCAGACTGGATGATCTGGAATTTGACAGCAGCGGTGCGCTTTGTGCCGTGAAAACAAGCGGCGGAGAGTTTGCGGCGAAAAAACTGGTGCTGGCGACGGGCCACAGTGCACGGGATACAATGGAAAGCCTTTACCGCCGCGGTATTGTAATGGAGCAAAAGGCATTCGCCGTAGGATTTCGTGTCGCGCATCCGCAGGTGTGGATCGATCAGGCGCAGTACGGGAGGAAGGCCGGTGAAACGCTGCCGCCCGCGGTATATAAGCTGACGACGACGTCTCCTGACGGGCGGGGGGTATATTCTTTCTGTATGTGCCCGGGGGGCAGGATCGTCAATGCCTCTTCGGAACAGGGGATGCTCTGCGTCAACGGCATGAGTGAGCGCGCAAGAGACGGTGCCTTTGCCAACAGCGCTATTGTGACGCAGATCACACCTGACGACTATCGGGATACGGGACATCCGCTGGAGGGCATGCAGTTTCAGCGGGAAATGGAGAGAAGGGCGTTTCGCGCGGGAGACGGCAGGATTCCTGTGATGATGTACGGGGAGTTCGCTTCCCGGTCAGGTATCGGAGGATCATCCGGCAGAGTATTCTCCGGGGAACTTCCGGATCCGTCGGAGGCATTTGCCGCGGGGTATCAACCGGCAGATCTGACCGGGATCCTTCCGGACACACTTGCCGGGACGATCCTTTCCGCCATGCGGATCTTTGGAGACAGGATCCGCGGCTATGATGATCCGCGCACGCTTTTTGCCGGTGTTGAAAGCAGGACCTCCTCACCGGTGCGGATTCCGAGAAACGGAGACGGGACAGCGCCGGGACATGCCGGAATCTATCCCTGCGGCGAGGGTGCGGGATATGCCGGCGGGATCACATCCGCCGCTGTTGACGGTATCCGCACCGCGGGAAAACTGATCGCCGGATACGCGGCGCCTTAATGGTCCGAAACGGGGAGGCTGTTTTTGGAAGATCATGAGGAGATCATAACCGAGATACTGGAAACGGCCGAGTCGCTTGAAGCGGCCGGTCTGTGCCTTGGCCTGTACGGGAGCATCAGCCGTCGGATCGACAGCGAGTTTTTCTGCATGGCAGGCGGAGAACTGAATAACCGGCCTTTCTCCGCCGATGATGTCCGTACGATCAGGATGAAGAAGCTGCAGGGGGACGCGGCGCTGCATGCGGCTGTCTATCGGGCCAGAGCGGAAATAAACGCTGTCATCATGACAAGACAGTGCTATGCTTCCGCAATGGGGATCGTCCTTCCCGAAGGGATTTCGGCGGAAGATGCGAACGGGAATATTCTGAAGATCTACACGGTTCCTTTCACGATCCCCGGATCCGATGCGCAGCGCTCCCATGTAAGACGTCTCGCGGCCAAGGAAAGGGCGGCCAATGCGCTGGTTGCGATCGGCGGCGCTGTTTTTTCCTACGGAGAGACGCTCGGTGAAGCGGCCTATGCGGCGCAGGCCCTCGAGGACTACGCGGGCCTCTATCTCTCGGAGATCGGAAAAATGCGTGTTCCGGGCATGATCTCTGAGGAATTCAGCAGTCAGCGTATTGACGGGGGGATCCGCTATGCGCAGCCGGATACACCGCAGCGTGTGCGTGCGATCCATGAACGGATCTACGCGCGCAGACCGGATGTGCTGGAGATCTTTCACAACAGGAGCGAGGCGGCGATGACCGTATCACGGATCTGTGAAAGTCTTCCCGCCTATTATGATGATTTTGTCCGTATCGTGGGGACGTCCGTGACGATACCGGGGAACAGCAAGGGTGATACCAGCAGGGGCGAGGTCCTTGTTTCCCGGGATATCAACGCGTCGTTTGTATATGATGACGGAGCATACTGCTACGGTACCGCCGGTGTTCCCGCGGAACTGACGGCAATTTCCGTGGAAAAAGACTGTATCGCGCAGATCGCAGCGATCCGTCTGAACGGTGCATACAGGATCTCACGCCGCGACCTGCGGCGTCTGAAGAGGACAGAGCAGAGATCAGAAAGGAGTCAGCATGGCTAAAAAGTATGTGGCATACGTGTCGAGTTATACCATCGGATCGGCCGATGACAACGGGATCCACGTTTATGACGTGGATATCGAGAACGGCAGATTATCCGAGAAGGAGCAGGTGGAGATCACCAATTCCTCGTTCCTGAGGATATCGCACGACCGCAGATTCCTTTATTCCATCACCGATCTGGGCGTTGAGTCCTATACGATCGCCGCGGACGGCTGTCTGAACCTGCTCAACAAGGCGTCGATCAACGGCATGCGCGGGTGTTATCTCTACACGGACTATGAGGACAGGTTCCTGTTTACTGCCGGTTATCACGACGGCAAGGTGACGGTCCTGCGCCTCAATGAAGACGGCTCGATCGGAGAGATCACGGACGAGATCTATCATAAAGGTCTGGGTACCGCTGTCTGGAGAAATTTCCGCCCCCATGTGCAGTGCGTAAAGATGACCAGGGACAACCGTTTTCTGCTGGCCTGCGATCTCGGGATGGACCGCATCAATGTCTATGCGCTTGACCATAAGACGGGAAAGCTGAGAGAGACGGATATCATTCATTCGGATCAGGAATCCGCGCCCAGGCATATGCAGTTTTCCGAGGATGGAAGATTCCTGTATGTTGTTCAGGAGCAGAAGCGCGCGGTGGATGTATACCACTACAGCGTAGATAATAACGGAAATCCGGACTTTGAAAGGATCCAGTCGATCTCGACGACGACAGATCCCGATGTGATCGGTGTCGTTGCCTGCGCGCTCAAGTTCTCGTGGGATTATAATTATCTGATCACGTCGAATGCCGGAGAAAACAGTGTCACGGTCTTTTCCGTGGATAAGGAGACGGGGCTTCTTACCATGAACCTGTGTCTTCCGATCGCGGGAGAGTTCCCCAAGGATGCGTCGCTTCTTCCGGACAACCGGCATCTGGTGTCACTGAACCATGAGTCCAATACGATCACCTTTTTCACCTTCCACCCCGACAAGCATACGATCGTGATGAACGGTCCCGAGGTGCAGGTGAATCAGCCGAACTGCATCGTCTTTTACGAGTTGCCGGAATAAAACGCCGCGATATCATCCGCGCGTGCGCTCATGCCGATGAGCAGGGCATCTGCCAGTGCGATGGCGCACATGCACTCGACGACAACAACGGCGCGCGGGACGATCACAGGGTCGTGGCGTCCGCCGACCGAGAGCCTGACAGCCTGCCCGTCGCGATCGACCGTGTCCTGCACGCTCGCGATGGAAGGGGTCGGTTTAAAGTGCGCACGCAGCAGGATGGGGGAGGAGTCGCTGAGACCTCCGAGGATCCCGCCGGCATGATTGGTCTTTTTTTCGATCCGTCCGTTCCCGCCGGGGATGAACGGATCGTTGTTTTCACTTCCTTTTTTCTGTGAGACGGTGATGCCGTCTCCGATCTCAACCGCTTTCACCGCGCCGATGGACATGACAGCGTGAGAAAGCGTTGCGTCAAGCTTGTCGAACACCGGCTCGCCGATCCCCGCAGGCATGCCCTCCGCAATACAGACGACCGTTCCGCCGATCGAATCCTTTTCGCCTGCCATGGCGGCAACGAGTTCTGCCGCTTTCCGGTCGGCATCGCGGTCAGGCATCCCGGTCGCTGTTTCCGTGATGGCACTTCGCTCAAAAGCGGACGGATCGATCTTTACGGAGCCGATGGATTCGGTATAGGCGTAGCAGTCGATGCCGAGTCTTTTCAGGAGCAGCTGGCAGAGAGCGCCCGCCGCGACACGCGCCGCGGTCTCACGCCCGGAGGAACGTCCGCCGCCACGCCAGTCGCGGAAGCCGTATTTCTGATCAAATCCGAAATCCGCGTGACCGGGGCGGTAGGTGTCTTTGATCGCCTCATAATCCGAGGAGTGCTGGTTTGTGTTGCGGATCAGCATGGCTACGGGCGTACCGGTCGTCCTGCCTTCAAAGACGCCGGAGAGGATCTCCACGGTGTCGCCTTCGCTTCGCGGAGTACTGAGCGGGTTTTTCCCGGGCTTACGGCGGTTCATGTACTCCTGAATATCGCTTTCGGTCACCGCGACCCCTGCGGGAAAGCCGTCGACAACAACGCCCAGAGCCGGGCCGTGGGATTCACCGAAGGTGGTGACACGAAGCAGTTTTCCAAAGGTTGATCCGGACATAATCAGTCTCCTTTTCAGACCAGCGTTCACAATTTATCAGTATTTTATCAGAAAAATGAATGATTTACTGTTTTTTTTCGCAAATTGCGTTTATAATATATAAACCAGTTTCAGGGGATGACACAGATGTATTATGATACACCGCAGTTCGCTCCGACGTTTCGCGAGGAAGTGATCGCCGGGCGAGATCAGTTTGGAAAAAAACATCATATCCTCCGCCATGTCGCGTATCCCGTGAGCGCCGTGATCCTGGGCGTTCACCGGGTTTATATGTTCTTTTTCCGCCACGCAAAACAGATTTCCGGGATCGTCATGGTTTCCGCGGCTTTTGTCGTAAACAGCAGTTTTTCGTTTCCGGTCCTTTCCATGCGCGCGGGATTTGTGTCGCTCGACGCGGGCAGCGCGGCCGCCGCATATGAGGCGCAGGAGGCGGAACAGTTCGATGCCTCCGCGGACGGACTGATCGCCGAGGAATCTTCCGCTACATTTGCCGCCGCTGTCGACACAGCGGTACTTGAGGATACTGCGACTATTGATGAAGAGATCCGGGCGGAGGGCGGTATGGAAACCGGCAGCGATCTCGGCGAGACGGTAACGCTGAATGATCTGCTGGTGAATGATGAGCTTCTTCTGGCGGATGCCGATGTCGACACGGATGACAGCGGGGCCGGTTTCGCCCGGGATGACTGGCGTCTGATCCTTGTGAACAAACAGCATCCGATCCCGGATGATTATGAAGTCGAACTGGGCAGGATCAACAGCAGTTCCATGCGCTGCGACAAGCGCATCATAGGCAATCTTCTGGAAATGTTCCGCGCGGCGGCCGGTGACGGCATCAATCTGATCATCTGCTCGCCATACCGCACACACGAGCACCAGGAGGAACTTTTTGATAAAAAGATCAGGAGATACATGTCCGCCGGGCTTTCCTATATGGATGCCTATACCAGATCGGCTCTGGCGGTGACTGTTCCCGGGACGAGCGAGCATGAGATCGGTCTCGCCATAGACATTGTTTCCGATACCTACGCGAGCCTTAATGAAGGGTTCGGCGGCACCCAGGCCGGTGAATGGCTTGCCGCGCACAGTGCGGAATACGGCTTTATCCTGCGCTATCCGCAGGGCAAGGAGCTGATCACCGGCATCGAATATGAGCCGTGGCATTTCCGTTATGTGGGAAAAGAAGCCGCGACGCGGATGCTTTCCGAGGGGATCTGCCTCGAAGAGTTCTGGAATGAGTACCTCTATCGCTGACAAATCTGAAAATTCCTACAGGATCTTCGCTGAAGACGGAGCCGCCAAGCGGGCGGAGTTTACGACGGGCCGGGGCGTTGTCCAGACGCCGGTCTTTATGAATGTCGCCACTGTGGCGGCGATCAAGGGAGGTCTTTCTACAGAGGATCTGGAACAGGTAGGCGCGCAGATCGTCCTCGCAAATACCTATCATCTCCATCTTCGTCCCGGTGACGATGTGATCTACCGTATGGGCGGACTTCATGAGTTCATGGACTGCAAAGCGCCGATCCTTACCGATTCCGGCGGCTTTCAGGTTTTTTCCCTGTCCCAGAGACGCAGGATCACCGAGGCGGGGGTCACTTTTTCCTCGCATATAGACGGCAGACGGATCTTCATGGGACCGGAGGAGAGCATGCGGATCCAGTCGCATCTCGGTTCAACGATCGCCATGGCTTTTGATGAATGCCCTTCGAGCAAGGCGGAGCGTTCTTACGTTGAGGAGAGCGTAGCGCGCACGACCCGCTGGCTTGCCCGGTGCCGCAGCGAACTGAAGCGGCTGAACGCCCTGGAGGGTACCGTCAATCCCGGGCAGATGCTTTTCGGGATCAATCAGGGAGCAATCTTTGATGATATCCGCATCCATCAGGCACAGGAGATCGCTGCGATGGATCTCGACGGCTACGCAATCGGAGGACTGGCAGTCGGAGAGTCTCACGAGGAGATGTATCATATTCTGGATGTCACACTGCCGCATCTTCCCAGGAATAAGCCGACCTATCTCATGGGAGTGGGAACACCGGAGAATATCCTGGAAGCTGTCGCACGCGGGATCGATTTCTTTGACTGTGTCTATCCGTCACGGAACGGACGTCACGGGCATGTCTACACGTCCCGCGGACATCTGAACCTGCTGAACGCAAGGTTTGAACTCGATAAACGCCCGATCGAGGAAGGGTGCGGCTGCCCTGCCTGCTCCAGGTATTCGCGCGCCTATATCCGGCATCTTCTCAAGTCCGGCGAGGTTCTCGGTCTGCGCCTCTGCGTTCTTCACAATCTCTGGTTTTACAACCATCTGATGGCTGATATCAGACAGGCGATCGAACAGGGCTGCTACAGCACCTGGTATAAAACCAGGATCGATGAGATGAAAGAGGAAAAATAAGGGTTTTTCTTGCTTCCTTCCTTAAAATCGTGTATAATTACTTGATTTCTGCGGTGATTTTTGCAAAGTTGCACAGCCGCAGTTATGTTTGCTGTAAAAAATCGTTTAAACAAGGAGAGAACAACTATGGGAGTATTCAAGGATCTTGTCATTCTGGCTGATGCCGCCAATGCAGGGCAGTCGGGCGGCGGCTCGATGATCATGCTGATCGTCTACATGGTAGTCATTTTCGGCTTCCTGTATTTTATTATGATCCGGCCGCAGCGCAAGGAGCAGAAGCAGAAGGCAGCGCTTCTTTCCGCACTCGCGGTGGGTGACAGCGTTCGGACGACCGGCGGATTTATCGGAACGGTCATCGATGTCGCTGATGATATGGTGATCGTGGAATTCGGAAACAATAAGAACTGCAGGATCCCCATGATCAAGGAAGCTATCGTGGAAGTAGAAAAACCCGAGAGTGCCATTCAGCAGCCCAAGACGGAAACGGCTCCGGCGGAAGAGGGCGGCAAAAAGCTGTTCGGCGGTTTCGGCAGGAAAAAGGATTGATCCGGAAAAGGTGCAGTGCATATGAAGATGAATATAGTCAGCATCCCCGGTGACGGGATCGGACCGGAGATCGTAGCGGAGGCCAAAAAGGTCCTGGAAGCGGCAGCTTCCCATTACGGTCATGAGATCAGCTTTACAGACGTCCTGATGGGCGGCTGTTCTATCGATGCATACGGGGAACCTCTTACACAGGAGACGATCGATGCGTGCAAGGCAGCGGATGCTGTCCTGATGGGCTCCATCGGAGGAGACACCACGACCAGTCCCTGGTATAAACTGCCGCCTGAGAAACGCCCGGAGGCCGGACTTCTCGGGATCCGCAAGGCACTCGGGCTCTTCGCCAATCTGAGGCCCGCCTATCTGTATCCGGAACTTGCACAGGCCTGTCCGCTGCGTCCGGATATCGTGAAAGACGGATTTGATATGGTGATCGTCCGTGAACTGACGGGCGGTCTCTATTTCGGCCCCCGCAGCACCAGAGAAGAGGGCGGTCAGCTGGTGGCTACCGATACCCTTGTCTACAGCGAGGCGGAGATCCGGCGTGTGGCGATCCGCGCTTTTGATATCGCAAGAAAGCGCAGAAAACTGGTCACCAGCGTAGACAAGGCAAATGTTCTGGATTCCTCCAGATTGTGGAGGAAGACTGTTGAGGAGGTCGCAAAGGACTATCCTGATGTGACGCTGAAGCATCAGCTGGTCGACAGCTGCGCCATGCAGCTCGTGCAGAACCCCGGACAGTTCGATGTTGTTCTCACAGAGAATATGTTCGGTGATATCCTGTCCGATGAAGCCAGTATGATCGCGGGTTCGCTAGGAATGCTTTCCAGTGCCTCCCTCAATGAAACGAAGTTCGGACTCTATGAGCCCAGCGGCGGATCGGCACCGGACATCGCTGGCAAGGGGATCGCCAATCCCATCGCGACGATCCTTTCCGCTGCCATGATGCTCCGGTACAGTTTTGATCTCGACCGTGAGGCGGATGCAGTGGAAGAGGCCGTCAGACAGGTTCTTGCCGACGGGATCCGGACCGGCGATATCATGCCGGCGGACGTGGATCTGTCATCGATCCGCAGAGTCGGCACAGCAGAGATGGGCTCGGAGATCGCAGCCAGGATAAAGTAAAGGAGAAACGTCATGATCAGTGACAATATGAAATGCGGGATGCAGCAGGCACCGGCCAGAAGCCTTCTCAATGCGCTCGGGTTTACGGCTGAGGAAGTGAAAAAGCCCATGGTCGGCATCGTCAGTTCCTATAATGAGATCGTACCGGGACATATGAACCTGGACAAGATCGTGGAGGCGGTGAAACTGGGAGTCGCGGAAGCGGGCGGCGTGCCGGTCGTTTTTCCGGCGATCGCTGTCTGCGACGGTATCGCCATGGGGCATATCGGCATGAAGTATTCGCTGGTCACAAGGGACCTGATCGCCGATTCCACCGAATGTATGGCGATCGCCCACCAGTTTGACGCCCTGGTCATGGTGCCGAACTGCGATAAGAATGTTCCGGGTCTCCTGATGGCGGCGGCACGTGTCAATATTCCCACGGTATTTGTCTCCGGCGGTCCGATGCTGGCCGGGCATGTGGGCGGCAAAAAACGCAGCCTTTCCTCGATGTTCGAGGCGGTAGGTTCCCATGCGGCAGGGACAATGAGCGATGAAGAGGTTCTGGAATTCGAAGAAAAGGTCTGCCCGACCTGCGGATCCTGCTCAGGGATGTATACCGCCAATTCGATGAACTGTCTGACCGAAGCGCTCGGCATGGGCCTTCGCGGCAACGGGACGATCCCCGCTGTCTATTCGGAGCGCCTGAAGCTTGCCAAGCACGCCGGTATGGCTGTCATGGAACTTGTAAAAAAGAATATCCGTCCCCGGGATATCATGACCAGGGACGCGATCCTGAACGCGCTGACTGTGGACATGGCGCTCGGATGCTCCACCAATTCCATGCTGCATCTGCCTGCCATCGCTCATGAGATCGGATTTGACTTTGACATCAGCTTTGCCAACCCGATAAGTGAAAAGACACCGAACCTCTGCCATCTGGCACCCGCCGGTCCCACCTATATGGAGGATCTCAACGAAGCGGGCGGCGTCTATGCCGTGATGAATGAGCTGGCGGAAGCGGGTCTTCTGAACCTCGACTGCATGACAGTGACCGGAAAGACCATCGGAGAGAATATCAAAGGCGCGGTCAACCGCGATCCGGAAGTGATCCGGCCGCTTGATAATCCTTATTCCAAGACCGGCGGACTTGCGGTGCTTAAGGGCAATCTCGCTCCGGACGGCAGCGTTGTCAAACGAAGCGCGGTTGTTCCCGAGATGATGGTCCATGAAGGTCCCGCCCGCGTATTTGACTGTGAAGAGGATGCGATCGCCGCGATCAAGGGCGGCAAGATCGTCGCAGGTGATGTCGTTGTCATCCGCTATGAGGGCCCCAAGGGCGGCCCCGGAATGCGGGAGATGCTCAATCCGACCTCTGCCATCGCCGGTATGGGGCTCGGTTCTACGGTCGCGCTCATCACGGACGGACGTTTTTCCGGCGCGAGCCGCGGAGCGTCCATCGGCCATGTCTCTCCGGAGGCGGCTGTCGGCGGTCCGATCGCTTTTGTTGAGGAGGGTGACATCATCTCCGTCAATATTCCCGAGCTTAAGCTGGAACTCAAAGTCAGCGATGAAGAACTGGCTGCGCGTAAGGCAAAATGGCAGCCCCGAGAGCCCAGGGTGACGACCGGTTATCTCGCACGCTATGCGAGCATGGTCACGAGCGGCAACCGCGGCGCGATCCTGGAAAACAGATAAAAGCAGGTAAAAAACATGAAACTGAACGGCTCACAGATCGTACTGGAATGTCTTAAGGAGCAGGGAGTGGATACCATTTTCGGCTATCCGGGCGGCGCGATCCTCAACATCTATGACGAACTCTACAAACAGAGTGAATACTTTACCCATATCCTGACCTCCCATGAACAGGGTGCTGCTCATGCTGCCGACGGATATGCGCGTGCCACAGGCAGGGTCGGCGTGTGCTTCGCGACGAGCGGGCCCGGATCCACCAATCTCGTGACCGGTATCGCAACCGCCTATATGGATTCTGTTCCGATGGTCGCGATCACCTGCAATGTGACGCTCCCTCTCCTCGGAAAAGACAGTTTCCAGGAGGCGGATATCGCCGGCATCACCATGCCGATCACCAAGCACGGCTATATCGTCAAGGATATCAAAACACTGGCGCAGACGATCCGCAAGGCTTTTGCCATTGCGAGAAGCGGACGTCCCGGTCCGGTCCTTGTGGATATCACCAAGGATGTCACCGCGGCGATCTGCGAATATGAGCCGATGACCGCGGCAGATGCAGCCGCGCCGAAAAGAAGCTGGGACAGAGATGATATCGACAAGGCACTCGCAATGATCAAAGCGGCGAAAAAGCCCTATCTCTATGTCGGCGGCGGGGCGGTGATCAGCGGTGCTTCGCGGGAACTTGTCGAATTCGCGGAAAAGATCGATGCGCCCGTCTGTGACAGCCTGATGGGCAAGGGGGCATTTCCTGGAACGCACCCTCTTTATACGGGGATGATCGGAATGCATGGCACCAAGACCTCCAATTTCGGAGTCAGCGAATGTGATCTGCTCATCGCGCTCGGCGCCCGGTTTTCGGACCGTGTGATCGGAAATCCCAAGACATTCGCAAGGCACGCGAAGATCCTGCAGATCGATATTGACGCGGCGGAGATCAATAAGAATATCCGCACGGATTTCAGTATCGTAGGAGACCTCAAAGAAGTTCTCACCGAACTGAACGAGCGGCTTGAAAAACTGGATCACGCGGAGTGGGTGGCCACTGTGGAGGAGAACCTCCGCAAGTACCCGCTTTCCTATGACAGAAGCGGACTGAGCTGCCCGTATATCGTGGAGACCCTGCAGAAGGTCGTTCCTCAGGATACGATCATCTCCACGGATGTGGGACAGCATCAGATGTGGGCGGCACAGTACTATCGCTACACCATGCCCAGAACCTTCCTGACTTCAGGCGGGCTCGGAACCATGGGTTACGGTCTCGGCGCTGCCATCGGCGCACAGGTCGGCAATCCGGGGCGCACGGTGGTCAATATCGCCGGTGACGGATGCTTCCGTATGAATATGAATGAGCTTGCGACCGCGTCGCGCTATCAGCTGCCGGTGATCGAGATCGTGATCAACAACCAGGTTCTCGGCATGGTACGGCAGTGGCAGAATCTGTTCTATAAAAAGCATTATTCTCAGACGGTCCTGGCGGACAAGGTGGATTACTGCAAGGTCGCAGAGGGACTGGGCTGCATGGCGATCCGCGTGACAAAGAAAGAGGAACTGGAACCGGCACTCAGGAAAGCACTCGCGGAAAAGGGACCGGTCCTGATCGACTGTGTGATCGACAAGGATGACATGGTATTTCCGATGGTGCCTGCAGGCAAACCGATCAGTGAGGCTTTTGACGCGGAGGATCTGAAAAAGGAAACGAACGGATGAAGAAACCGCTCAGGATCGCGGGGATCGCGCTGGGAGTGCTCATTTCCCTCTGTGCGTTTTTCTACCTGCTTCTGACAAATCTATACAGCGGACGTTTCGGTCTCGGCGTGTGGGTGAACGATATCTACGCGACCGGACTGACAGCGGAAGAAGTTTCCAGGCTCCTTGACGGTTCTCAGCCGGATGAAGGACTTCCTGAGGTGATCGTCCTGAAAGACCGGGAGGGGCGGAGCCTCGTGATCCCTACCGAGTCTCTGCATTTCTACAGCAGCTACCGTGTCGCTGTCAAGGATCTTCTGAATCACCAGAATCCCCTGACATGGTTTCAGGGGCTTTCAGGCGGCGTGCATCTTGAGGCCAGACCGGACAGATCCTTTAACCTGACTGCGCTGGAAAAGGCTATGGACGAGTGGGAGATCTTTTCCGAAGATTTCGAAGAGGATACCCGCATCGAAAAGACAAGCAGCGGCTATCAGCTGATCCTGCAGACTGCGGAGATCCCGGACAAGAGCGGCATGCTCAAATACGCTTCCGAACAGATCACAGCAGGTGAGGCACTTGTCAATTTGGATACCACGGAATGCTACCGCGCACTGGAGATCACCGATAGGACGGATTCTCTCGAGAAGACATGGAGTGCCATCGAAAAGACCCGTCTCCCGGCGCTTACTTATGTGATCGGTGACGAGAAGATCAGACTGGATGCTGCTGTGACCGATGACTGGCTTTTGACGGCGGATGAACTGAAAAGTATCCGCAGCGCAAATGTTTCCACAGTCAGGGGAACCGGCAGGGCAGCGGCGGATAAGAGCACAGCTCTGGACGAGGATTCCCTGTTCCTGATCGGGGATGAGGAGGGAACCCTTCCGGACGATGTGCGTGAAGTGAACGGTTTTGCGCAGAGTGCCGACGGACAGCTGATCATCAAGGAATCAGAGATCGACGCGTTTGTTGACGGACTCTGTGAGCAGTACGATACGCTGGGCAGGGATCGCGATTTTACGACCGTGGACGGACGTGTCATCAGAGTGCCGGGCGGTACATACGGCAATGCAATCAATGCCGCCGAGGAAAAGGCCTGGCTTAAGGAGGCTGTCAGAACGCACGCATCCACCGAGCATGTACCGGCGACAAAGAACAGCGATATGCAGCTCGGTGAAACCGATATCGGGAACACCTATGTTGAGGTCGATATCGGAAAGCAGACACTCTATTATGTCCTGGACGGCAAGGTTGACACCGAGATCCAGGTGGTCACCGGCTGCAAGGCGAGACACAATGATACGCCGCCGGGTGTATATTACATCTACTATATGCAGCCGAACCGTACCCTTGTCGGCGAGAACTACCAGTCCTTTGTCCATTACTGGATGGCGTTTTACAAGGCCTACGGACTTCATGACGCCACCTGGCGCGGCAGCTTCGGCGGCGAAATCTATCTGACGAACGGTTCTCACGGCTGCGTCAATCTTCCCTATGCGGAAGCGGGGCCTCTGTACCGCAAGCTCTCTGTCGGAACGCCCGTGATCGTCCACGAATGACCGATATGAGAACCCCTCGTATCCTGATTTTTATAAAGTACACCTTTTCCTCTCTTTCCTCCTGCGTCATCGATATTTTTCTGTTCTGGGTCTTCTGCCGTCTGTTTGATCAGATCGATCTTCTGCGCAAAGGCGGACTCTATGTAACTGTATCTACAGTCGCCGCGAGAGTGATCTCGGCTACTTATAACTATCTGATGAATTACCTGGTTGTCTTCAGATCTGATTCATCAAAGATGCGTTCACTGTCAAAATATGCTGCTCTTGCTGCAGTGCAGATGAGCCTCAGTGCACTGCTTGTCACCTTTTTCCACGGTATCTTCGGAGGGCAGGAGATTTTCGTAAAGCTCCCTGTTGATACGCTTTTGTTCTTTGTAAGCTACTTTGTTCAGCGGGAATTTGTATATAAATAGTCCTTGTAAAAGCTGAATAAAAAAATACAATAACAAAAGTTATGATATTGCAATATTGACAAAACTGAAATCGGGTTTATACTGATTTCAGTTTTGAAAATATTGCATTTTTGTTTTTAATCAGGAGGTGGATCATGAACAGAGTCTACAATTTTTCAGCCGGTCCCGCGGTTCTGCCGGAGGAAGTTCTGAAAAAGGCACAGGAGGAGATGTTCGACTATCATGGCTCCGGCATGTCCGTGATGGAAATGAGTCATCGGACAAAGACCTTTGATGAACTGATCGGAAAGGCTGAACAGGACATCCGCGACCTGATGCAGATCCCCGATAACTATAAAGTCCTTTTCCTGCAGGGCGGTGCGAGCCAGCAGTTTGCCGCTGTGCCGATGAACCTCAAAAAGAACGGCAAGGCAGCCTATATCGTGACCGGCCAGTGGGCGAAAAAGGCATATCAGGAGGCCGGCAAGTATCTGGAGGCCGTCAAGGTCGCTTCGAGCGAAGACCAGACGTTTTCCTATATTCCTGACTGCAGTGATCTGGACATTCCGGCGGATGCGGATTATGTCTATATCTGCGAGAACAACACCATTTACGGGACCAAGTTCAAAACAATGCCAAACACCAAAGGCCATGTTCTGGTTTCCGATGTTTCCTCGTGCTTCCTCTCGGAGCCGGTTGATGTAACAAAGTACGGAGTCATCTACGGCGGCGTGCAGAAGAATGTCGGGCCTGCCGGCCTTGTGATCTCGATCATCCGCGAGGATCTGATCCGCGACGATCTGGAGAGCTATGTGCCTACGATGCTCAAATGGAAGACACAGGCGGACAACGGTTCTCTGTATAACACGCCGAACTGCTGGGCGATCTATATCTGCGGCCTGGTCTTTGAATGGCTTAAGGCGCAGGGCGGCCTGACAGAGATGAAGAAACGCAACGAGGAGAAGGCAGCAATCCTCTATGATTTCCTGGATTCGAGTAAAATGTTCAAAGGAACCGTGCGCAGGGAAGACCGCTCTCTGATGAACGTGCCTTTCGTGACCGGCGACGATGATCTCAACGCGGCATTTATCAAGGAAGCGACCGCACAGGGCTTTGTCAGCCTCAAGGGACACCGCACGGTGGGCGGCATGCGTGCATCCATCTACAATGCGATGCCGATCGAAGGAGTAAAGAAGCTCGTCAGTTTCATGGAGAAGTTTGAAAAAGAGCACGCGAAATATACGAAAAACCGATAAAATAAGGAGGAAAAACCGATGTATCAGTACAAATGCCTCAACCCGATCGCCAGGATCGGTCTGAACAACTTTTCGGATCTCTATCAGGCAACAGATGATGTCGACCAGGCGGACGGTATCCTGGTCCGCAGCGCCAATATGCTTGAGATGGAGTTCTCCGACAGACTGCTCGCCATCGCCCGTGCCGGTGCCGGAGTCAACAACATTCCGGTAGATAAATGCGCAAAGAAGGGCATCGTTGTGTTCAATACGCCGGGGGCCAACGCCAACGGCGTCAAGGAGATGGTGCTTGCTGCCATGCTCCTGGCATCCCGTGATATCGTGGGCGGTATCGAATGGGTGAGAAAGAACGCCGGCGACCCGGATATCGCCAAGCTTACTGAAAAGAGCAAGAAAAAGTTCGCCGGAACGGAGATCATGGGCAAGAAGCTCGGTGTCATCGGCCTCGGCGCCATCGGCGTCCGTGTCGCCAATGCGGCGAGGGGCCTGGGCATGGAGGTCTTCGGCTATGATCCGTATCTGTCGGTTGAGGCGGCCTGGGCGCTTTCGAGAGATGTCCGGCATGTGACGGATGTCAACGAGATCTACAGCAAGTGCGATATCATCACGATCCATGTGCCGGCACTGGATTCCACAAAGGGCATGATCAACGCGGAGGCGATCGCCAAGATGAAGAAGGGCGTGATCCTGATCAATCTTGCCCGGGATATCCTGTGCAATGAGACAGATGTGCTGGCAGGGATCAACGCCGGCAAGATCCGTAATTATGTGTCGGATTTCCCGAATACGACGGTGGCAGGGCACGACGGATGCATTGTTATCCCGCACCTCGGGGCGTCTACCGAGGAGAGTGAGGACAACTGTGCCGTTGCGGCTGTTAATGAGCTCATGAACTACCTGGAGAACGGCAATATCCTCAACAGTGTCAATTATCCCCGCTGTGATCTGGGTCTCTGCGTGAAGCCCCGTATCGCGGTGTTCCATAAGAATGTCGCCAATATGATCAGTAAATACACGCAGACCATCGGCGATGCCGGCTGCAACATCTCCGACATGACCAACAAGTCCAAGGGAGAGGTCGCCTACACGCTGATCGATCTTGATGACGATGTGCCGGACAAAGTTGTAGACAAGCTGCGCAGCATTGACGGCGTTTATCGGGTGCGTGTCGTGCGGGAGAAAAAGTAGAGAAAAATCCCCATTTCTTTTGCAGGCATTTTGATTTGTGGTATAATACGCAGGTAGACAGGAAGAAAGAGCTGTTTACCTGCGTATTTTACTGCAAAGGAGAGGCTGTTTTGGCGGATATCATTCCTTTTTCGGCGATAAGACCCCGTGCGGATCTTGCACAGGAGATCGCCGCACTTCCTTACGATGTATTTGACAGAGAAGAGGCGAGGCGCTTTGTGGAGGAGCACCCCGGCTCTTTTCTTGCGATCGACCGGCCGGAGACACAGTTTCCGCCGGATCATGACATGTATGCGCCGGAGGTGTACGCAAAAGCGCATGATCTGCTGTGGCAGAGCATAGAAAACGGGCGTTTTATCCGCGAGGACAGGCCTGCGTACTATCTTTACGAGCAGACTTTCCGTGGTCATGTGCAGACCGGAATTGTCGCCTGCTCATCGATCGATGACTATCTGTCGGGTGTGATCAAGAAGCATGAGAATACGCGGAGCGACAAGGAGGAGGACCGCGTGCGCCACGTGGATGCCTGTGATGCGCAGACAGGACCGATCTTTCTGTGCTTCCGCAGACAGGCTGAGATCTCGGCGATTGTCGAGAAATGGCGTGCTGTCGAGCCTGTTTATTCGTTCACCTCTCATGATGGAACGGAAAATCGAATATTTATTATCAATGAATCGTCTGACATCGATCGGATCCGCAAAGTCTTTCAGGCGATGGATGCGATCTATATCGCTGACGGTCATCATCGCTGTGCTTCAGCGGTGCGTGTCGGCAGGATGCGCAGGGAGGCTGCCGGCGGGGCGCCCGTTCCCGGCGATCATTTCCTGGCCGTGCTTTTCCCGGAGGATGAGCTCAGGATCCTCGATTATAATCGTGTGGTGCGGGATCTGAACGGCCGGACACCGGAGGAGTTTCTGGAGGCTCTCCGGGGGATCTTTACCGTCGAAGGATCGGAGAGTGCGGTATCACCGGAGATGAAGGGCGTCTTTGGCATGTTCCTTGGGGGCAGATGGTATCGTCTTACCGCCAGAGAGGAAAAGCGGGTCGATGACGCCGTGGAGGGGCTGGATGTCGCTTTGCTGCAGCGCGAGGTGCTGGAGCCGCTGCTTGGGATCAGCGATCCCAAGACAGATAAGAGGATCGATTTTGTCGGCGGGATCCGGGGACTCGGCGAACTGGAAAGACGCTGCCGGGAGGATATGCAGATCGCGTTTTCCATGCACCCGACTTCTTTGCAGGAGCTTTTTGCCGTGGCGGACGAAGGGCGTCTGATGCCGCCGAAATCTACCTGGTTTGAACCGAAACTGCTCAGCGGACTGTTTATCCATGATATCACGGGGGAGGGCCTATGAACAACAAACTTTATAAGCTGATGAACTGGCCGGAGATCGAGGAGATCATCTATTCCGACGGGGATGACCCGCACCGGATCCTCGGTTCGCACAAGGTCGGCGGCAGCGATCTCATCCAGGCGTTCTTCCCGGGAGCTGCCGGTGTTGCTGTCAAGATCAAAGGCAAATCGGGTATTCCGATGGAGATGGCGGATGAATCCGGATTCTTCGCTGTCCTGATCCCGCACAGGGATAAGCAGGAATACCTTTATGAGGTCACCTATGAGGACGGCGAAAAGAAGACGGTCGCGGATCCTTATGTGTTCGCACCGCTGATCACGCGGGAGGATACGATCCGCTTCGGCAACGGACTGCACTATTACATCTTTGAAAAGCTCGGAGCGCATATGATGACCCGGGACGGTGTCAGGGGCTGTGAATTCGCCGTATGGGCTCCGGATGTCGCCAGAGTCAGTGTCGTCGGCACTTTTAACAACTGGGACGGCCGCCTTCATCAGATGAAGCAGATTGAGAAGAGCGGCATTTTCGAGGTCTTTGTGCCCGGTGTCGAAGCCGGGGACGAGTATCAGTTCGAGATCAAGACCCGTCAGGGGATCCTGTTCAAGAAACCGGATCCGTATGCTTTCCGTGCCAGAGATACCCATGCGGATATTTCCGTGGTCGTCGCCGAGGATACCTTTGCCTGGACTGACGAGGCGTTCCTTCAGGAGCGCAGGCGCTCCAGAACGGCTGACAGGCCGATCTCCGCGGGCGAGATCTATATCGAGGATTTCGCCGCCTTTCGGAGTGATACCAAAAAGACGAGAGAACGCGTCACCTATCGCGAGATCGCCGAGGATATCCTGGATTATGTGAAGAAATGCGGCTATCAGTCCGTGGTCCTTCTTCCGATCATGGAACATCACGTGATGAACCCCTATGAGATCACCGGATACTTTGCGGTTGCCGGAACAGGCGGAGATGCGTCGGAACTCCAGTATCTTGTCAATGCCCTGCATGCTGCCGGGGTACGGGTGCTGCTTGACTGGGCGCCGGTCACTTTTCCCGAATTTGACTGCGGTATGGCGGGTTATACAGGTGAGCCGCTCTATGAATACGGCGGGGAGAAGGGCATTCAGCCCTATACGGGCTACAGGCTTTTCGATTACGGCCGCGGCCCGGTCGTGAGCTTCCTGCTTTCCAATGCGGTGTACTGGATGGATCGTTTCCATGTGGACGGTTTCCGCCTGCCGGATATCGCCAAGGCGATCTACCTGGATTATGACCGTGCTCCCGGATCCTGGCAGCCCAATGTCTACGGCGGCAACGAGAATCTTGAAGCGCTGGAGTTCTTCCGGCAGTTTACGGAGATCTGCAGAAAGAGAGATCCCGGGATCGTGACGATCGCGCGCGAGAGCGCCTGTTATCCGCAGGTGACATCTCCCGTCGATGAAGGCGGTCTTGGGTTTACCTACAAGATCAACAACGGATGGTCGGATGATTTCCTCAAGTATCTGGATTACGATCCGATCCATCGTTCCGGTGCGCATAATGAACTGACCTTCAGCCTTCTGTATTGCTACACGGAGCGGTTTGTGCTGGCGCTCAGCAAGGACGCATTGTCCGGCGGCGTCAGGACTCTCTTTGAGCGCCTTCCGGGAGAAGATGAGGCGAAGATGGCCGGTGTCAGGCAGGCGGTCGCCTATATGTATACACATCCCGGCGGGAAGCTCCTTCATGCAGGTGCTGCCGAGGTCCTCGGAGAAGGCAGGGAAGGCTTCGCGGAGATGATCGCCGCGCTGAACAGACTCTATGAAAAAGAACCTGCTCTTCATGAACTTGACCGCTGCGAGGACGGATTTGAATGGATCAACTGCATGGCCAGCGATGCGTGCATGCTGTCGTTCCTGCGAAAGGCAAAGGGCGAGGACCAGTTCCTGGTGGTCGTTGCAAACTTTGCCGGTATCCCGCAGAGCTTTACGGTCGGTGTTCCGAATGACGGAAAATACAAGGAGATCTTCAATACCGATGACAGGAAGTTCGGCGGCAAGGGCACGATCAACCGTCAGGCGATCGAGGCTAAGCGCCGCGCCGGTGACGGCAGGCTGTACAGCATCGAAGTAAAGACCGCGCCTCTTTCTCTGGCGATCTTCAACTACACGCCGTATACGGAGCAGGAGAAAAAGATCCGCGCGATCAAGGAGCAGGACGAGATCCGCAAGGAAGAAGAGCGGGCGGAGAAGATGGCACAGCTCAAGAAAAAGAAAGAGATGGAGCAGGAGGAACTGCTTCAGGAACTGAAGAACCGTTACGAGCGCGAGCTTGCCGAGCAGGAAAAGGCGATCGAGGAGAAGTACCGGAAGATCGAAGAGGAGCGTGTCCGCAAGATCATGGGTGAAGCTTCCGCTGCGAAGGCAGAGAAAAGTTCGGCAGCCAAAAAGGAGAGCGCCAAAAAGCCTGCGGCAAAGAAGGCACCCGCCAAAAAGGCAGCTTCTGTAAAAAAGACCGCCAAAAAGGATGCCGGGAAATAGAGTGGAAGCGGCAAACGGAAAGTGCTTGCATAATCACCTGAAATGAAATATAATATTGATCGCGCCGTGATCGGCGCGGTCAAAACGCTGGAGTAGCGCAGTCGGTAGCGCAACTGATTCGTAATCAGTAGGTCACGAGTTCAAGTCTCGTCTCCAGCTTCCGAAAAGCCCCGTACAGACGGGGCTTTTTGTATGTCGGATTCTCCCGCACCAGCCCTAATGGTATCGGATTTTTCTGACGATATACATTTTGAATAATTATGTCCATGGACAGACGTTTTCAGCCAGGGAGGGTTTCTATGAGCACATATTCAGGTTCTGTATCAGGAAGTGTTTCCACTGTTTCAGAAGCATGGAAAGCCGCATCCGCACAGGCTGCGGACAAGACCGTCGGCGCGGCAAAGACCGGGATCACCGAGGGGTTCGGAAAGACTGTCGGCAAGCCGGAGCTGTCCGAAGAAGGAAAGAAATACTACGACGAACTGAAAAAGAAATACGCAGATATGGACTTCGTGCTGGTCTCCAGAGATATGAAGGAGATCGCCAAACAGCAGGCGGGGAGCTACGGCAACAAAAACACGATGGTCGTTCTGATCGACGAGGACAAGATCGAACGGATGGCTGCGGATGAAGCCTACCGGAACAAGTATGAGGGGCTCATCTCGCAGGCGCAGAACAAGATGCCGCAGCTGCAGGAAGCGCTGATGAAGACCCCAGGCGCTAAAACAGTCGGCATGCAGGTCAACGACAACGGTACGGCATCCTTCTTTGCCGTCATGGACAAGAGCATGACCGCTCAGAGGGAACGCGTTGCCACAAGACGGGCCGAGAAGAAGGAAGCGGAGAAGAAAGCCGTCAAAAAGGCCGAAAAGAAAGAACTTGAAGAGAAACGCGCAGAAAAACGGGCAGAAAAGAAAGAGGCCGAGGAGGCCCGTGACAAGAAAAACATCGAGGACTTCACGGATGATGACTGGGGCGAAGACGGTGATTATGAACTTCTGCAGGCTGACAGCGTCGAAGAACTGATCCGCATGATGGAGGACTGGGCCATGGCCCGCAGAAGCGACAGCGTCCGGACGCCCGAGGAGCAGCTGGTCGGTTCAAGCATTGATTTCAGGGCCTGATCTGACCCTGAGATCTCTCATCATCAGACCTGGGCATCAAAGGAGGACATCACCAGATCGGCGGCTGAGGGCGAAGCGCCGGCAATGCCGATCCCGACAAAGAACGACGGCATGGTAAAACCGGAGGAGCTGCCGTTCATCGATACAGCGGCTGCTTTCTCAGCATTATGTTTCATCATGCTCTTCCAGTAGTCGGCGTCCGCTTTGACGATCTCCTTGTTCTCCGCGTTCCGATGCTTTGTTCTCAGCTCTTTCAGATCCTCCTCGCTCATATGCGGATCCAGGATTTCCATGTCTTCAAGCGTCTCGGCCATTTCCGAGAGCATTTCCTGTTCTTTTTCCGTCAGGCTTTCGATCATCTCATCCACGGAGGCGATCATGTCATCCGTGATCTCGGACTGTGATTCCTTAAGCTTTTCCATTGCCTGTACGAACATGACTGTCTGCTTTTCGTCAAACGCATTCTGTTTGTCCGTCAGTTTGTCTTCCAGCTGGTCGCGCTGCGACATGACGATCGTTTCGGCGGCCTCCGCTGTCTTATCCAGTCGCTCATCGCGTTTCTGCGTGCGGATGATCTGTTCCTCCATTTCCAGGTGGTGCTGCTTTTTCCTGGCGACCCGCTCGATCCGTTTAGCGTGGTTCAAGGCAAAGGTGATTTCGTCGGGATCGGCATCACTGTTCGCGAGTTTGCGCTTGAGCTCCTGGATCTTGCGCTTGGCCGACAGGACCGCCTGCCCGGCGCTCGCCGATGTCTTTGCCTGCTGGATCTTACTGGTGACGGAACGGAAGTTGTAGTTCACGGAGGTGTTCTCTTTGGGCTCCTCCTTGTCCTCTGCTTTTGTCTCCCCAAACAGAGAGGAGACCATGTCCTCTGTGGTCACGGCAAAAGGGTTTGTCTTTTCCTGCTGCTTTTCCTCCCGCAGTTGCCGGAGCTGGTCAAGGAGTTCTTTTCTCTGCGAAATGGATCTGGGCTGGGACTGCTCATCGGATGCGGTTTCACAGGTCGAAGCATCGAATGCTCCCTGTGCTTTGACGGCGGCGCCGGATCCGTAGAAACTCCACGGATTCCCGCCTGACAAGGATATGGCAGATATGCTCATGATAAACCCTCCCTGGTCTGATCATTTCGTCCGTCCATGGACAATCATCCGATTCTTATCTCGGCATTTCTGCGCAGAACTTTAGTGCGAGTCCGTATTTTCCCCAAAATGATTCCGCATTGAATCAGTGCGTCCGCTCTGTTAGAATCATTAATCATGGATGCACTGGAAACACGGCAAAAACTGTATCTGCCCGATTCCCGGAACTGCCTGGTCAATCTGGCGAATTCCGTGCTTGCGAGATTCGGAGCAGTCCCTCTGCACGATACGCTGCCGCTGGCAGATCAGTATCTTGGCGGGAAGCGCAAAAATGTGGTCCTTCTTCTGCTGGATGCGATGGGGATTTCGATCCTCGAGAAGCATCTGGACAGAAACGGGTTCTTCCGGTCGCACCTTGCCGGTTCCCTGGAGTCCGTATATCCTCCGACAACGGTCGCTGCGACCACATCCGTCATGAGCGGCCTCTATCCCAATGAGCATGGCTGGCTGGGATGGGATATGTATTATCCGAAGCTGGATAAAAACGTGACCGTGTTCACCAATTCGGAGCAGCTGACGGAAAAAGAAGGCGCCGCTCCCGCGGGAACAGACGCAGACGGAAAACCTGTCTGGGATGAAAACTCTCTGGCGGAAAGAAAACCGGCGGCTGATCATCACGCGGGCTTTGCGTATACTCCCTATCAGACGATCGTCGACAGGATCTGTGAAACCGGCGGCCGGGCGTTCTTTTTCATGCCCTTCATGCCGCCTTATCCCGGGGATCTGGATGCCATCTTAAAGCGTACAGAGGATCTGTGCAGCGAACCCGGCTGCAAATTCATCTATGCGTATTGGAATGAGCCGGATGCGACGATGCACCGGACGGGAACGGTCAGCCCGCAGACGCATGAACTGGTCACCCTGCTGGAAGAGAGGATAGAACGGTTTGCTGCAGGTCTGTCCGATACACTGCTCATGGTCACAGCCGACCACAGCCACGTGGACAGCAGGAATCTCTGCATCCTCGACCACCCTGAGGTTCTCGGATGTCTGGAACGCCTGCCGTCCCTGGAACCCCGTACCCTGAACCTGTTTGTGAAAAAAGCGGATCGGGAGCGTTTTCCGGATGTATTCAGACAGCATTTCGGGGAGGATTTCCTGCTTCTTACAAGGGAGGAAGTACTGCGTCTGGGACTGTTCGGACCGGGTGAAAGTCATCCCGAACTGGAGTTGATGATCGGCGACTATGTTGCCGCCGCTGTATCCGATACATCGATCTTTAACACCCATTACGAGGCACAGAGCATGCCGGGGGGTCACGCGGGCATGACACCTGAGGAATTCCGGATCCCTCTGATCGTCATTGACTGCCCGGGCGGTATCATGCAAAGGATGTGATCTATCCCTCGATCTGCCTGGCGAGATAGTCCCTGGCCTCTCTGAGATCGGCGCAGACCACCTCACTGAGACCGCGCATCTCCTCATCCGCGGGAATGATGTCCGGGACCATGATGGGACGCAGCTGTGCCGCGTGTGCGGAACGGATCCCGTTGAAGGAATCTTCGATCGCCCAGGTGCGGGCAGGGACCGCTCCCAGTTCCCGGATGGCGATCTCATAGATCTCGGGATCGGGCTTGCTCACACATACGGCATCTCCTCCGACGATATGATTGAAATAATCGAGGAACCCCGCCTCACGCAGTTCACATTCCACAGAGGCTTTTCGGGTCGAAGAGGCCAGACCGAGCGTGACACCGGCATCTTTCAGAAAGGTCAGGATCTCCCGGACGCCATCTTTGACAGGGAGATTGCCGTTATCATATTTCGCGTGGAATCTCCGGGAACTCTCGGCCATGAGCCTGTCAGCGATCCCGCTTCCGAATTCTTCCGCATAGGCATTTTCAACGATATCCCGTGTCTGTTGGTTGTTTGTGCCGATGCACCGGCGGAAGACGTCCTCCACATCCGGCATCCCGAAATCCGCGGCGATCTCCTGCCAGCAGTACAGGCAGGCACGCTCGGAATCAAAGATCACGCCGTCCATATCAAAGATCACATAGTATTGTGTGCCTGGCATCCTTTTCTCCTCCATCGATTATCCAAAGGTCCTGAGTCCGGTTCATTATACTTTGTCCGGTATTATGTGACAATCCCTTATTCCCAGGGGCATTTTGAAGGCGGCGGAGGTTTTGACCGTTATCGTGATATGGCGGCTGTTTCGTAGTATAATGGGAGTCTGGTGATCAGAGTTTTAAGTTCGCGGAAGCTGAAAGGAAACGATCGATGGCGCCTTATGAAGAGGGACAGACAAGCGTGACGGCAAGCGCCGTACTGAAGAGAGGAGAGGGCCGCAGCTTTAAGGCCGGCGGACTCTGGATCTATGACAATGAGATCGATCATCTGGAAAAAGAACCCGCTGACGGAGAAATCGTTGAACTGCTGGACCATGACGGATATTTTCTGGGCTACGGGTTTTACAATTCACATTCCCGGATCCGGATCCGCATCCTGTCCAGGGACCGGAAGCGGCCGGTGTCGGATGAGCTTCTCCTGGAAAGGGTCCGTGCTGCCTGGGAGTACCGTAAGCATGTGATGCGCTCTCCGGAGGATCTTACGGCCTGCCGGCTGATCTTCGGTGAGTCGGATCTGCTCCCGGGACTGACGGTGGACCGCTTCGGGGAGGTGCTTGTCGTCGAATCTCTGGCGCTCGGAATTGACAGGTTCAAAGAAAAGATCCTGGCTTTTCTTGCGGATGTGCTGAAGAAGGACGGCGAATCGATCCGCGGTGTCTATGAACGGAGCGACTCCAAGGAGAGAGATCTGGAAGGACTGCCGAGGGTCAGCGGGTGGCTGGAGGTCCCCGGGACGCAGCAAGGCGGGGAGACAAACGTTCCGATCGTTGAGAACGGCATCCGGTATCTGGTGGATATCGCAAACGGTCAGAAGACCGGTTTTTTCCTGGATCAGAAGTATAACCGTCTCGCGATCCGCAGTCTCTGCAAAGGAGCGCGCGTTCTCGACTGCTTCACGCATACCGGGGCTTTTGCACTGAATGCCGCCGTGGGCGGAGCGGAGAGTGTGCTTGCTGTTGATGCTTCGGAGACGGCCGTTGCGCAGGCAACCGAAAACGCCAAACAAAACGGCCTGGAACAGGCGGTCTCTTTTCAGACGGCGGATATCTTTGACCTGCTTCCTGAGCTGGAGCGCCGAAAGGAAAAGTTTGATGTTGTGATCCTCGATCCGCCGGCATTCACAAAGTCCCGTGCCTCCGTGAAAAAAGCGGCAGCGGGCTATCGGGAGATCAATCTCCGGGGGATGCGTCTGGTCCGGGAGGGCGGGTATCTGGCAACCTGCACCTGCTCCCATTTCATGGAGGAGGAACTGTTTGCGCGCACGATCGCCGAAGCCGCCAGATCCGCTCATCGGCGTCTGAGACAGGTTGAATTCCGCCAGCAGGCACCGGACCATCCGATCCTGTGGACAGGAGATGCCAATTCCTATTATCTGAAGTTCTATATTTTTCAGGTGCTGTGATCCCTGTGAATACTTCGGAGAAAGCATAGAATGCCATTTGCAGAGGGTACCGCAATGTGGTATAATCTTCGGCGAGCCTGAGATGTTCGACACCTCCTGCGTTTTTGAACCTACAATTACTTTAAACGGGATTCCTATATGCTCCTCGTCGATGTCACGCCTTCGGCCGCTTAAGCGGTTATGGCAGAGGAAGGCAGAAACAGGACTGCGGTTACCCACCTGGCTTTGGCTAGGAGTCAAAAAGCAGGAAACGGCATCGCGGGTTCAACTATTGAAATGAACTTCAGCCGTCACATGAACTGTTGTGCTTATGAGAGGAAGAAGAAATGCCCGGACGGAAATGGTATGAATGGCTTTTGACGATCGTCTATGTACTGATGGCACTGGTGTGCATCTATCTGAATTTCTTCATGGGGGAGCAGCCGGAGCTGGTGAATCTCATCGTCAACGGCACCATGTTCGTGATCGTCGGGCTGATCTTCCTGAAATGTGAATCTTCGGCGCTGATCCCGGCCAATCGGGTCATCCTGTATCTGCGGGTCGCCATGACCAGGATCAAAGAAGACGCGGAGAACGCGGGAAATGCCGGAAGATATCTCTGGGAGACCTATCGCAATGCCTACGGGAGACTGTTTGACGACGGGATCCTGGCGGACGCCTACCGCGACTTCCTGACAGATGCCGCGAGAGCGGAAAAGAACCTGAGCGGCGCGGCTGTCTGTGAGATCGAGGATTATATCGGCGACGATCTGGCGGATGAACTGCTGCACCGCAACGTGATCAATCAGGTTCCCGGCGCCCTGACCGGTCTGGGAATCCTGGGCACGTTCATCGGTCTGTCCTTTGGTCTGCAGGGCTTTGCGACAGGATCCACCGCGGAGATCACAAACAGCATCGCACCGCTGATGAGCGGTATCAAGGTTGCCTTCCATACTTCCATCTACGGCATGGTCTTTTCCCTGATCTTCAATTATGTCTACAAGCGCAAGATCGAGGAGACCGAGGAGGCCCTCCACGAGTTTGCCGAAGTCTATCACCGCTATGTGCTGCCGGATGCGGAGACCGATACGCGCAACCGCATGATGGATATGATGAAGACACAGACAGAGCAGCTCAGACTCCTTACCCACAACATCGCGGATTCCCTTGCCGAGGGACTGGAGGATCTGCTCACACCGCAGTTTGACCGGTTTGACGACACGATCGCCCGGTTCGCGGAAGGGGCGGAAAAGAACCAGCTGGACGCGCTCGGTGTGATCACCAATGCTTTTATCGCGGAGATGAACAAGTCGCTGAACAATTCGTTCTCACAGCTGTCCTATACGATCGATCAGACCTACAAGCTGCAGAAAGAGAACGCCGCGCAGCTCAGGGTCGTGCTCTCCGGCACTGCGGAACAGGCTGCCCGCTATACGACCTGGCTGGGTGATCAGGAGCGTCTGATCAGCACCATGCACGATGATATCGACCGGATGCCGCAGATCACGGACCAGACGGCGGCCAAGCTCTCCGAGTCCGTTCATCAGGCCAATATCGAGTTCAGGGAGATGGTCGTACGTCTGGAAAAAATGGCGGAGAAGATCCCGGACAGCTACAGTGAGGCGTATGTCGACGTTCAGGACGCTCTCGGCAAACTGGAGAAGAACATTGAACGGCTCAACGACTCTCTGGTGGAGACGATCCGCCACTTTGAAACATCCGGCAAGGAAGGGAAAGAAAAGGTGTCGATCTTTGGGAAGCGTGGTTCCTGATGACCGGAAAACGGCGTAGAAAACGGAGACTGGACGAAGAGACCACCTACTGGCTCTCGTATTCCGATATGATGGCAGGGCTGCTGCTCACCTTTGTGGTGATCATCGCCTTTACGATGCTGCGTGCCCAGATCCAGTATGACGAAAAGGAACGCCAGCTCCTCGGAAAAGAAGAGGAACTGATGGTCCAGACGGATGCACTGGAGATGGAGCGCGAGACTGTGGCTACCCAGTCGCTTCTCCTCGATCAGCAGAAGGAAGCCATCGCGCTGCAGGAGACGCAGCTGCTCGCACAGGCTGAAAAACTGATCGCTCAGCAGGATCAGCTGGCGACGCAGGAAGAGGAATTAAAGGCACAGCATGTACTGCTCTCGGAGCTGGAAAGTCTGATGGCATCCCAGCAGGCAAAGCTCGACCGGATCATCGGCGTGCGGAGCGAACTGATCGAGGCACTGAAAAAGGAGTTTGATGATTCCGGACTGGAGCTTGCGGTGGATGAGCAGACCGGTGCGATCACCTTTCAGTCCAGCATCCTGTTCTCTTACGGACAGTCGGAACTCAAGGCGACCGGCAAGGAGTTCCTGGACAAGTTCCTGCCGCGTTATGTCAAGATCCTGATGGGGCCGGAGTACAGGGAGTATGTCTCCGAGATCATCATCGAGGGGCATACGGATACGAGCGGCGGCTATCTGTATAACCTGGAGCTCTCACAGAAGCGCGCCTATTCCGTTGCGGCCTACTGTCTGGCCGATAACAGCAGGATCCTGTCCAAGGATGAACTGGAGGCGCTTCGGGCGGTCACAACGAGCAGCGGACGATCCTACAGCAATCCTGTCATCAAGGAAAACGGAGAGATCGATTCCGAGGCCTCACGCCGAGTCGAGATCCTGTTCCGCTTAAAGGATGAGGAGATGATCCGCGAGATGATCGAGATCCTGAACGGAACATCCGACGAACAGACACAGGAAAATGATAATGATACCAGCAAACTCAAACAGGTAGAAAGATAGAGGGAGAAGGAAAATGATCAAAGAAACACTCGATGAGATCCGGGCTAAGGCACTGGAAGCCATCTCGCAGGCAGCGGATGCGGAAAAACTCAATGATATCCGCGTGGCTGTACTCGGGAAAAAGGGAGAACTGACAGGCATCTTAAAGAGCATGAAGGATGTGGCTCCCGAGGACAGGCCCAAGGTCGGCCAGCTTGTCAACGATACGCGTGAGGAGATCGAGCGCGTACTGGATGCGCAGAAAAAGAAATTTGACGCGGCGGTCATGGACGCCCGGCTCCGTTCGGAGGTCATCGATGTGACGCTGCCGTCGAAAAAGATGCGTGTCGGACATAAGCACCCCAATACCGTGGCGCTTGAGGAGGTCGAGCGGATCTTTGTCGGTATGGGTTACGAAGTCGTGGAAGGCCCGGAGATCGAAAAGGATTACTACAATTTTGAGGCGCTCAATATCCCGGCGGATCATCCGGCCAAGGATGAGCAGGATACTTTCTACATTCATGGCGATCTGCTCCTGCGCACGCAGACTTCTTCCGCCCAGGTACACGAGATGGAAAAGGGCAGGCTCCCGATCAAGATGATCTCGCCCGGCAGAGTGTTCCGCGCGGACGAGGTGGATGCCACCCATTCACCGTCCTTCCATCAGGTCGAGGGACTGGTCATTGATAAGAACATTACTTTTGCGGATCTCAAAGGAACGCTGGATGAATTCTCCAAAAAACTGTTCGGCGAGGAGACAAAGACCAAATTCCGGCCGCACCACTTCCCGTTCACCGAGCCTTCCGCCGAGATGGATGTTTCCTGCTTTAAATGCGGCGGCAAGGGCTGCCGGTTCTGCAAGGGCTCCGGCTGGATCGAGATCCTGGGCTGCGGCATGGTTCATCCTCATGTGCTCGAGATGAGCGGCATCGACAACCGCGAGTATACAGGCTTTGCGTTTGGCGTCGGATTGGAACGCATCGCACTGCTGAAGTATGAAATCGATGATATGCGGCTTCTGTATGAGAACGACAGCCGTTTCCTGGAACAGTTCTAAGGGGGTTAATCAATGGACGCAAGCTATTCGTGGTTAAAAGTATATGTTCCGGATCTTTCCTGCTCCGATCAGGAGCTCTTCGACGCACTCACGCTGTCGGGGACCAAGGGTGAGACCTGGAGACGCCTTGATAAGAATCTGGAAAAGATCGTCGTCGGTCAGGTGAAAGAGATCAAACAGCATCCAGACGCGGACAAGCTCGTTATCTGTCAGGTCGATATCGGGACGGAAACGATCCAAATCGTGACCGGCGCGCAGAATCTGTTCGAGGGTGCGGTCGTTCCGGTCGTTCTCTCCGGCGGCAAGGTTGCAGGCGGCCATGACGGCGGCCCGCTTCCGGAGAACGGCATCCCGATCAAGGCGGGTAAGCTCCGCGGGATCGAATCCAACGGCATGATGTGCTCTATCGAGGAGCTCGGCTGTGACAAGAATCTGTTCCCCGAATCCAATCCGGAGGGAATCCATATCTTCAGTGAAAAGGACGGTCTTCCTGCTCTTGGAACGGACGGTGTGGAAGCACTCGGACTCAGGGACGCGCTCTTTGAATTCGAGATCACCTCGAACCGTGTGGACTGCTACAGCATCCTCGGGATCGCGAGAGAGGCGGCGGCCACTTTTAAACTGCCTTTCAAAAAGCCGGTCGTGGAGATCCATGAGACGGCTGAAAAGGCCTCGGACTACATCAGTGTCGAGGTGCAGGATACCGACCTCTGTTCACGCTACTGCGCGAGAGTCTGCACGGATATCAGGATCGAGCAGAGCCCGAAATGGCTGCGTGATCGCCTGCGTTCCTGCGGCATCCGGCCGATCAATAATCTTGTAGATATCACCAACTATGTGATGCTCGAGTACGGCCAGCCGATGCACGCCTTTGACCTCGATACCGTTGCGGGACACAAGATCATCGTGCGCCGCGCCGCGGACGGCGACAAGTTCGTAACGCTTGACGGAGAAGAGCGGACAATGGACAAGGATGTCCTGATGATCTGCGATGCCGAAAAGGAGATCGGCATTGCCGGTATCATGGGCGGTGAGAATTCCATGATCACGGAAAACGTAAAGACGGTGCTCTTTGAGGCGGCGACTTTTAACGGACCCAATATCCGCAAATCCGCCAAGAGGATCGGCCTCAGAACCGACGCCTCCGGTTTCTTCGAAAAGGGCCTTGATCCCGCCAATGCCGAAGCGGCGATCAACCGCGCCTGTGCGCTTGTTGAGGAGCTGGGCTGCGGCAAGGTCACGCAGGGGATCGTGGAAGCCGGACTGCCGATCAAGCCGGAAAAACGGATCCCGCTGGAAGTCGATCGCATCAACGCTCTGATCGGATCATCGATATCCCGTGATGACATGATCGAAATTTTGAACAGAGAAGAAGTGAAGGTCGAAGGCGACACGATCATCGTGCCGAGCTTCCGCCAGGATCTGAACGAAATGTGCGATATTGCGGAAGAAATTGCACGTTTTTACGGATACGACAGGATCCCGGTGACCCTTCCGAAGAACAGCGCTACGGCCGGCGGCCTCTCCTGGAAGCTGCGCGTGGAGGAGACACTGCGGGAAACGGCCAGATACGCCGGCTTTTCACAGGCCTATTGTTATTCGTTCGAGTCGCCCAAGGTGTTTGATCAGCTGAATCTTGCGGAGGATGCTCCGGAGCGTCAGGCGATCCGGATCGCCAATCCGCTCGGTGAGGATTTCTCCGTCATGCGGACGATCTCCCTGAACGGGATGCTGACAAGCCTCGCGACCAATTTCAACCGAAGGAATAAGGATGTCAGGCTCTTTGAACTTGGCAATATCTACATCGCGGAATCCCTGCCGCTGACCCAGCTTCCCGATGAGCGGATGCAGCTGACACTGGGGTTCTATGGTGAGGGGGATTTTTACGCGCTGAAGGGCGTCGTCGAGGAACTGCTGGACAGTGTATCTCTTCTTGAAACGACGGAGATCCGGCCTTTCGGGGACGAGGCGAAGAAGCCTTTCCTGCATCCCGGCCGTCAGGCGCAGGTGCTGCTCGCGGACGGAAAAGAGCAGATTGCCGCAGGATATCTTGGTGAGCTGCATCCCATGGTCGCGCATAACTACGGTATGAAGGGGCGTGTTTATGTCGCTGTCCTGGATCTTCCGGTCATCGTGGAACGGGCCAGTTATGACCACCGGTATCAGGGGATCGCGAAATTCCCGGCGGTGACAAGAGATATCAGTATGGTCGTTCCCAGAGAGATTCCTGCTGGCGATATCGAAAAGATGATCCGCCAGCGCGGCGGCAAGACGCTGGAAAGTGTCAGCCTCTTCGACCTGTATGAGGGCGAGCAGATCAAGGAGGGCTTCAAGTCTATGGCCTATTCGCTTTCGTTCCGCAACAAGGAGAAGACGCTGTCAGACGATGAAGTGGCCGGAACGATGAAGAAGATCCTGAACGGACTCGGAAGCATGAATATTGAGCTTCGGTCGTAGAGATCCATACATTAAACGGGAACGGAGACGTCTTTCGCCTCCGTTCCTGTGATCATCCGAGTATTTGAAACAATGTAGCATCACCGCACGGAGGAGCCTGGTGAAAGGCGATAAGAACAGGGTCATATCACAGGGAAAACAAAATGTGACTGCCTTGCTGGTCTGCGCTGCGGGTGTTGCACTGAACATCCTTCTGGGAGCACTCGTTTCATCATCCGGCCTGCCGCTTTACCTTGACACGGTCGGTACGATCACAGTCGCTATCATCGGCGGATATCTTCCGGGTGTTCTGGTCGGCTTTATCACGAACATTATCAGGAGTTTTTCGAATCCCACCGCTCTGTACTACGGATCCTTAAGTGTTCTGATCGCGGTCTTTGCCGCAAGATTCTCGAGGCGCGGCTGGCATAAGAAACCACTTGGCATCGCCGGCATGATCGCTGTGTTTACCCTGATCGGAGGCGGGCTCGGCGCTTTGATCCCTCTGTTCATGGATGGTATTTCCGCAGAGAGCGAGTCACTGAATGCGATCATTTCCGGGACCGGGTTTTTTGGCCCCGAGGTCTCGTGTTTTCTCTCCAAACTGATCATGGATCTGCCGGATAAGACGCTCGCCGTCTTTCTGACTCTGATCATCCTGCATCTGATCCCGCAGAAACTGCACGGAAGACTCGGCTTTACAGACTGGATGCAAAAGCCTGTCTCTGAAGCAGATGAACTCATGACGTCCGGAATGAATGTGCGTGTCCTGTCTCTGCGATCCAAGATCCTGTCGGTGCTCGGCGTATCTCTGATCAGTGTTTCTGCTGTGGCGGCCGGGATCGGCATGCGGGTTTATCAGAAGACCATCGAGAACGAGCATTCCCGCCTCGCAAAGGGTACGGCCAGGATCGCCGCCAATGTCCTGGATAGCCGCAGCATCGAGGAATATCTTGAAAACGGGCGCGATACAGAGGGGTATGCGGAAACAGAAAAGCTGCTCAAAGAGATCCTGAACAGTTCGACGGATATTGCTTATCTGTATGTCTATCAGATCCGGGAGGACGGCTGCCATGTCGTATTTGACATCGATGCCGGCGATGTGAGAGCAGAAGAACCGGGAACCGTCATCCCGTTTGAGCAGAGCATCTTCGATCATCTTCCCGATCTTCTGGCCAGCAGGCCGATCGAGCCGTTCATCACCGACGACAGATACGGCCATCTGCTGACCGCTTATCATCCTGTCTATGATCCTTCCGGAAAATGCGTATGCTACGCGGTGGCGGATGTGGATATGAGCCTGCTCGAGTCCATGGAACGCGATTTTCTGGCGGAGATGGTCACCGTATTCCTTGGATTCCTGATCCTGTTCTGTGCGTTCGGGTTCTGGATGCTCCAGTATCATCTCATTCTCCCGGTGACCGCCATCACGCAGTTCGTGGACGGCCTGTCCGACGCCGCGAATACACAGGAAGCCATCGACGAGCAGGTAAAACGGTTCAGAAGCATTGATATCCATACCGGTGACGAACTGGAGGAACTGTATCGGTCTCTCTGCAGGATGACCGTGAGTCAGGCGGAGCAGATGCGCAACGTCAGAAAGCTGTCGGATTCCACGGCGAAAATGCAGGACGGTCTGATCGTCACGATGGCGAATATGGTTGAAAACCGCGATTCGGATACCGGTGCGCATATTCAGAAAACCGCGGCCTACGTCAGGATCATCGTGGAGGGGCTCCAGAAAAAGGGATATTACGCGGGAAAGATCTCCGACAAGTTCATTTCCGATGTCGTGCGGTCAGCGCCGTTGCATGATGTGGGCAAGATCCACATCCCCGACGAGGTGCTCAACAAACCCGGAAAACTCACCGAAGAAGAGTACGAGATCATGAAGACGCACACTGTCGCCGGCAAGATCATCATGGAAAACGCGATCAGCACGGTGGAAGGAGAAAACTATCTCAAGGAGGCCAGAAATATGGCCGCTTATCACCATGAGCGGTGGGACGGCAGCGGTTATCCTGAGGGACTGCATGGAGAGGTCATACCGCTTTCCGCCCGGATCATGGCGATTGCTGACGTGTTTGACGCGCTTACTTCCAGACGTATCTATAAACCGGCTTTCCCGCTCGACAAAGCGCTGGAGATCATAGAGGAGGGCAAGGGTACGCAATTTGATCCCAGATGTGTTGAAGTGTTCATGGAATCCCTGGCTGAGGTCAAGGTGATCCTGAAGAAATATAACAATCAGGATGAGTAGGAGGGTGTGTACGTGCGGCTGAAGACCGAAAGGATCCTCACTATCGCGGCACTGATCGCGGCCGTCGCGCTCCCGGCCGGGCTTTTCGGGCGTCTGGAAGCGGCAGCGGCTGCTGACAATGCAGAAGTCAGCGAATCCGAAAGCGCCGGGGAAGCTCTGGTCGGAGGCGGTTATGCCGCAACCGGTCAGATCGGCAACGTCGGCTATACGACACAGATGTATGATGCGTCTAACGGCCTGCCGACCTCGGATGCCAATTTTATCCTGGGTGCGGGCAGCGGATTTATCTGGATCGGCGGATACAGCGGCATCATCCGTTATGACGGTTCGACCTTTATCCGAATGGATACCTCCGACGGTCTTACGAACGGACGGGGACTGTTTGAGGACAGCAAAGGCAGGATCTGGGTCGGAACCAACGATAACGGCGTCGTGGTCATTGACGGGAATGAGAGCATTCATCTAACGTACAAAGAGGGGCTGCCGTCCTCCTCGATCCGCGTTTTTACCGAGGATAACCGGGGAAATGTCTATATCGGCACAACGGCAGGCGTCTGCTACGCAGATCCTGAGATGCAGCTGCATCCTGTCGACGACGAAAGGCTGCGCGATGAACGGGTCCTGAAGCTCGATTCCGATGCGCAGGGAAGAGTCTACGGACAGACCAAGAATGGGATCATCTTCAGGATCGAGGAGGCAAGAGTGACCGGAGCATATACCGGCAAAGAGCTTGGGATGGAAACGATCACTTCGATCCTCGCGGATCCCCGGCACGACGGCAAGATCTATCTGTGTACGGAGGGCGACAGTGTCTATTACGGTGATTTCGGTGATACTGTCTTATCGGGCATGGAGCGCATCTCTACGACCCCCCTTACCGGTGCCCACTGGATCAGCTACGACTGCGAAAGAGTCTGGGTGTCATCCCTGAGCCAGATCGGGTACTTCGATGAACATAAGGCATTTCATGTCCTGGAGGGGCTTCCGATGAACAGCGGGATCGAGATGATGACCTCCGATTATCAGGGAAATATGTGGGTCGCTTCCTCCACACAGGGTGTGATGAAGATCGTCAGAAACAGCTTTGTCGATCTTTTTGAAAAGGCAGGCATAGCTGAGGAGGTTACCAATGCCGTCTGTTTCCACGGTGATGATCTCTATATCGGTACGAATGCCGGTATCCGTATCCTTGATCACAGCGGCCGTGCGATTAGCAACGGACTGACCGCGTATGTCGGTGATGCGCGGGTGCGCTGCCTCAAAGAAGACAGGGACGGCAATCTCTGGATCTCCACTTTTTCCAAGGGACTGGGACTTGTCTGCTACGGAAGAGACGGGAAGATCTCCAGGTTTACAACGGAAAACGGCATGCCGGATGATGAGGTGCGCTGTACCGCTCAGATGAGTGATGGGACGATCCTCGCCGGAACAAACGGCGGCCTTGCAAAGATCAGGAACGGTCGCGTCACCGAGACGGTTGGTGCCGGTGAGGACGTCAAAAATACCGTATTTCTTACTGTGGAGGAGGGAGATAACGGAGAGATCTATGTCGGTACGGACGGAGACGGCATCTATGTGATCACCGGTTCCGATGTCAGGCGGATCGGGAGAGATGACGGTCTGACCAGCGATGTGATCCTGCGGATCAAAAAGGATAAGACCAGAGGGGTGACCTGGATCGTCACGTCGAATTCCATCGAATATCTGAAGGACGGGCAGATCAGAGAGGTGACGTCTTTTCCGTATAACAACAACTATGACCTGTACTTCGATGATACGGATGATATGTGGATCATCGCCTCCAACGGTATCTATGCGGTGAGCGCCGCTGATATGACCGGCGATACGGTGACGGACTACAGGATCTACAAGGTCGAGAACGGGCTGACAAGTACGCCGACTTCAAATTCCTACAGTGTTTTTGACGCACAGGGATATCTGTATATTGCCGGCAGGAACGGTGCATGCAAGGTCAATACGAAAGATCTGTCACAGGAGCGGATCCCTGTAAAGGCGGCGATCAGTTCCGTTACCTTCGGCGGGGAGCAGATCTTTCCCGAAGAAAACGGGACCTATGAACTGCCCTCGTCGGAGGGAAGGATCCGGATCGATGCCGCTGTTCTCGACTATACACTTTTGAACCCGATGATCCATGTGTATCTGGAGGGCAAGGAGAACGAGGGCATCATGGTCGCCAGAAGCGAACTGAAGCCTCTGGAGTTCACGGGACTGGGATACGGCAGCTATATCCTGCATGTTCGTGTATTGGACAGTGCCGGAAGAAACGAGCTTTTGGATGAGACCTTCCGGATCCAGAAGAGAGCACGTCTTTTTGAACTTCCGATCATCCGCCTGCTGGCGCTGATCATCGTCGTGTTCGCTACCGGCTATATCGTATGGCGCGTGATCAAGAACACGGTCATCCGCAGACAGTATGATGAGATAAGCCGGGCCAGGGATGAAGCGGAAAGAGCGAATACCGCCAAATCCAGGTTCCTGGCAAACATGTCCCATGAGATCCGCACGCCGATCAATACGATCATGGGAATGAACGAAATGGCGCTGCGGGAGGACGCGACCGGCGTGCCGAAGGGATATTTCGTTTCGATGGTCAATTATTCCCTGGATATCCGGAATGCGTCGGAATCACTGCTTTCACTCATCAATGATATCCTGGATATGTCCAAGATCGAGTCCGGCAAGATGCATCTGGGGGAGCAGGAATACGATACGCAGGAGATGCTTCGCTCTATCGTATCCATGATCCGGATGCGGAGTACCGAAAAGGAACTGATCTTCGACGTGACCATCGATGAGATCCTTCCTTCGCGGCTGTACGGGGATGCCGGAAAGATCAAGCAGATCGTTCTGAATCTTCTGACAAACGCACTGAAATACACCGATGTCGGAGGCTTTTCCCTGTGCGTTTCCATGGAGGAACGGGAGGATGATGAATGCACGCTCCGTTTTTCCGTCAAGGATACCGGTATCGGGGTTAAGGAAGAGGATAAGGAAAAGCTCTTCACTGCGTATGAGCGCCTGGATGAGCAGAAGAACAGCGGCATCCAGGGAACAGGACTGGGACTGGATATCTCGCGCAGGTTCGCGCTCCTCATGGGAGGCACGCTCGACTGTGAAAGCGTTTACGGCGAGGGATCCGAGTTCATCCTCACGGTAAAGCAGAGGATCGTCGACAGAACGCCGGTCGGTGTTTTCATGGAGCATGAGGACAATGCTTCCAAGGGCCCGTATGTTCCGCAGTTTATCGCTCCGGATGCGGATATCCTGGTCGTCGATGACACACCGATGAACCTGAACGTGATCAAGGGTCTGCTGAAGCCCACCCGGGTCTTTGTCACAACCGCAAAGAGCGGTGAGGAATGCCTGGAAAAGATCCGGGAGACGAAGTTCAATGTGGTGCTCCTTGACCATATGATGCCCGGTATGGACGGGGTGGAGACCGTGGCCAAGATCCGCGAGACGGATCCGGATCTTCCGGTATATGCTCTTACCGCGAACGCGGCTTCCGGCGAGGAATTCTATAAGTCCAAGGGCTTTAACGGCTATCTGGCAAAGCCGATCGACAGCCAGACGCTGGAAAGAACGATCATGCGGCACATTCCGGAAGAGATGATGGAAAAGCCTTCTCAGGAGGATGCTGTACAGGAACTTGAGGAGATGCCGCAGGAGATGGGATGGATCTACGAGACACCCGGTCTGGATGTCGAGGAAGGGATCCGGAATTCCGGCGGGATATCCAATTATATCTTTTCGCTCAATCTTTTCCTGGAAACGATCGATGACAATGTCAAGGTCATACGTCAGTCCTGTCAGGAGGAGAGTATCCGGCTCTATACGATCAAGGTGCACAGTCTGAAGAGCTCCGCCAGGATCATCGGGGCCATGGAACTGTCGGAGTTCGCGGCGGCTCTTGAGGACGCCGGAAACAGGGATGACAGGGAGTTTATCCGGGAAAACACGGAAAAGCTGCTGTCGGATTACGAGGCGTACCGCGAAAAACTCGAAAGGCTTCACAGCGAACCGGATAATGAGGATAAGGAGATGATCTCCGAGAAGACGCTCCGGGGCGCGTACACGGCGCTTGCCGAAGTGATCCCGCAGATGGATTATGATTCCGTGGAAATGATCCTGAGCGAGCTTAATGAATACGCACTCCCGCCGGAGGATGAACGGAGAGTCAAAGCACTTACGAAAATGCTTTCTGAGTTTGACTGGGATGGAATGGAAGCGCTGATCGGACAGTAAGACGCTAAGGAGGACCAAAATGCCGAAGAACCAGATGATCATGATCAGTGAGAAGGAATCCTTTATCGCCCGCGTGCTGATCAAAAAGGTGCAGGATGCCGGGGTGACCTGCGAATTTGTGCCCTGTACGATCGACGCTATCAACGCAAATATCAGGGATGTATCTCTGATCGGCGTTTGCATGGGCGATGAGACAAGACCTTCCGAGGAGGTCCTGCATTTCCTGTCCGAAAAGATGGATGAAAATGATCAGCAGATAGTTGTGGTCGGGGAGCAGGAGGATGTGCATTTTGTCAGCGATCATGTACCTTCGGATCAGATCTGCAAAGCGTTCATCCGGCCGGTCGACAATACCGAATTTGTCCGTGTGGTCACAGAGTACATCAGCAAAGTGAGCGTGGGAGAGAAGAGAAAGAGCGTCCTGATCGTCGACGATGATCCGCGCTATCTGAAGCTTGTGCGGGAATGGCTCAAGGATGAATACAAGGTCTCTATGGCAAACTCCGGTCTGCAGGCGATCAAGTGGCTCGGAAATAACAAGGTGGATCTGATCCTGCTGGACCATGAGATGCCGATCACCACCGGCCCGCAGGTTCTGGAAATGCTCAGGAGTGACGAGGAGACCCGTTCGATACCGGTGATCTTTCTGACCGGCAAAGGGGATAAGGAAAGTGTCATGGCGGTCGTCGCCCTGAAGCCGGAAGGATATTTCCTGAAGACCATCAAGAGGGAAGAACTTCTTGAAAAGCTCCGGGAATTCTTTATTCGCCGAAAAAGGTAAAGGGGTTCAGCCATATGTTTGCCCTCATGAAAGAGTACCAACTGGATATCATGCTGTTCCTGTGCGGGGCCTGCGCCACGATGGTGTTCCTGCTTCTCTTTACGAGATTCCTTTCTCCGAGCAGAAAAAGGACACTGATCTTCATGGAGGTGGTCGCCTTTTTCCTGCTCTGGTTCGACCGGATGGCCTATATCTACGCCGGGGATCTGAGCCTTACCGGATACTATATGGTGAGGATCAGCAACTTTTTTGTGTTCTTCCTGACGTCGGCGATCGTGTTCGGATTCAACAGGTATCTGATGGACTGGACCGTGACGGAGGGCGGGATGAAATCCCCTCCGCGAAGGCTGCGGGAGGTCGGTATGATCTCCGCGCTGGGAATGGCCCTCGCCGTGATCTCCGCGTTTACGAATTTCTACTACTATTTTGACGGATCCAACAGATATCATAGAGGAAGCGGTTTCCTGGTCGCGTATATCATACCGGTCATTTGTCCGATCATACAGTATACCGTCATCAGACAGTACCGGAAGATCTTCAGCAGACTGATCTATATCTCCATGGTCCTTTACATTTTTGTTCCGATCGGCTGCGGGATCCTTCAGATCTTTGCCTACGGGATCTCAATCGTCAATATGTCGATGGTGGCTGTTTCGATCGCACTGTATATCTTTTCCTATATCGATATCAACGATGAGGTGGAACGGGCGCACAGGATCGAACTCGAAAACATGGAGATCGAGCAGACGCATATGAAGCGGCTGTTTGATCAGACCGCTACGGCCTTTGTTTCCGCCGTCGAGAAGAAGGACAGCTATGCCACAGGCGTTTCCGCCAGGGTTGCGGATTACGCCCGGAGGATCGCCGAGATGAGCGGCAAGAGCGCTGATGAATGCGAAAAGGTATATTATTCGGCGCTGCTGCATGATGTCGGTATGATCGGTATCCCAGACAAGGTCATCAAGAATGAGGCGGACCCCGGCAAGTGGGATGCGGAAGCGATGCGGTTAAAGCCTGTGCTCGGCAGGGAGATCCTGTCGAACATCACGGAGTATCCGTATCTGGTGCAGGGCGCCTACAGCAGTCATGAGAGATATAACGGGACAGGCTACCCGGAGGGATTAAAGGGTGAGGAAATCCCGGAGATTGCCAGGATCATCGGGGTGGCCGATGCGTATGTGGCCATGACGACCAGGAAGAGATTCCGTGACGCGCGCCCTTCTTTTGTCGCCAGAGAAGCCTTCGTCAAAGGGGCCGGAGAAACGTTTGATCCGGAGTTCGCTGATATCATGGTGAAGATCATCGATATGGACAGCGGTGCACAGGCGGAGGAAACGGAAAATATTGAGACAGAGATTTCCTGCGGCGAATACAGAGATCAGGTCCTGCGGGGGATCCCTGTCGAGAATGACGCCATCCGGATCAGCTTCCGCTGCACCGCCGCAGAAGGTTTTTCGGACGGATTCAGCGCCCCTTCGATCATCCTTTTTGATTCCTACGACCGGCGGATCCACGACGATAAAAAGACGATCGACGAGTATCGTTATCTGGAATACGGGGAATTCTGGTTTGATGACCATGAGATCTCCACCGGGGTGCGCAGGATCGAGACAGTCTCGATCGACCGGAAACAGTCGGTATACGCTGAGAAAAAGAAGGATGCCGACACGCCGTATGAGATCGTCGCCGTGCGGTTTGAGGATCATGTACGGCTGATCATGGACGGCCCTGTCTGCAGAAGGGAGATGATCATCGCGCTACCGGACAGCACAAGATCGGTGTACATCGGACTGACCGGCGAGCATTGTGAGATCCGCGATATCGTGACCGAACCGACCGGTGAGACCGCGGGCGCAGGAGATATCCCGAGGATCGCGGAAGCCGTGAGCTTTATCGATCATATGGAATCTGACATAAAGAATGTTCAGGTCGACCGGACGCGTTCTGCATCAACGGACGGGATCGAACTCAAAGACAGACTGAAACTGGTGTTTCATACGACGACCCTGCCGGGAGCAAGCCTTGTCTGGCATTGTCCGTATGTTGTGCTTTTCTACTCCGAAAACGGCTGTGTCGACGGCCCGGATTACCGTGAATATGCGCTGATCAAGCTGAACGGTGAGAACGAGGGTACGGATGAATTTGCACAGAACAGATTTGTGATGAAGAGGAAAGACGCCTTCCCGGGATGGAAGGTCTGGAAGGAGACCAACAAGGCAGGGATGGAATGTACGGTATCCGCGGAGAGGAAAGGAAACCGCATAGAACTCAGGACGGAAAACCTCGGGATCGCCATAGAGAACACCTCCACCATAGCGGAAGACAAGGGCGCGGTATATGTCGCTCTGACCGGAGACCAGGTCGCACTCACGGATATCAGGATCCTGTAGGACGCAGGCAGGAACGGGCCGCATTGACTTAGCCTGCCGGTGAGCATATACTGATTGTCGATGCTCTGACATCAACCATAAGAAAGGAACAGAAAATGAACAGACGGAATGCATGGACAGTACTGAATGCCAAACAGACGAAAGAGGCGGAGAAATTCGCGGAGGATTACAAGGATTTCCTGAATAACGCCAAGACGGAGCGGGAGGCTGTGGAGACGATCGTGAACGCAGCGGAACAGGCCGGATTTACGGATATCCGTACACTGATCGGCGGCCGCAGAAAGCTGAAAAAGGGAGACAGGGTATACAGCGTATGGATGAACAAGTCCATCGTGTTGTTTCAGATCGGCTCCGAGCCCATGGAGAACGGTCTCAATATCCTCGGCGCGCATATCGACAGTCCCCGGACGGACATCAAGCAGAATCCGCTCTATGAAGACAGCGGGATCGCATATCTTGATACGCATTACTACGGCGGAATCAAAAAGTATCAGTATGTCGCGCTGCCCCTGGCACTGCACGGCGTTTTCGTGAAAAAGGACGGGAGCATCTGCCAGCTGAACATCGGCGAGGATGAGGATGACCCGGTCTTCTTTATCTCGGATCTGCTGATCCATCTCGCACAGGAACAGATGGACAAAAAGGCCGCCAAGGTGATCGAAGGGGAGGCGCTTGATCTCATCGTCGGCAATAAGCCGCTTCTCATTGACAGCGGAAAAGCTTCCGCTGTCGAAAAGAAGGCAGCCAGAAGCAGACTGACGGCAGGACAGCAGTACGCTCTGGATGCGGAAAAAGCCGAAGGCGAAGCCGGGAAAAAGGTTTCCGGCGCCGTAAAGCGTGGTGTGCTCGCCATACTCAAGGACAGCTACGGCGTGGAGGAGGATGATTTCATCTCCGCGGAGCTGGAGGTGGTACCTGCCGGCAAGGCGAGGGACGCGGGCTTTGACCGCTCAATGATCCTTGCTTATGGACAGGATGACCGCGTATGTGCCTATCCGAGCTTCCGCGCGATCGTACAGGCGAAGAACCTGAAGCGCACGGGCTGCTGCATCCTGGTGGACAAGGAAGAGATCGGCAGTGTCGGTGCCACCGGCATGCGGTCGCAGTTTTTTGAAAACATGGTCGCGGAGGTCATGAACCTCACAGGTACGTACAGCGAACTGGCGCTTCGCCGTTGCCTGGCAAACTCGTGCATGCTCTCTTCGGATGTGAACGCTGCGTATGATCCGCAGTTCGCGAGTGCGTTTGAAAAGAAGAACGCATCGTTCCTCGGCGGCGGTCTTGCGATCTCCAAGTTCACGGGCTCCCGCGGCAAGGCCGGATCGAATGACGCCAACGCGGAATACCTCGCGCATCTCAGGAGCATCTTTGACGCGGAGAATATCACCTACCACACTGCAGAGCTCGGCAAGGTTGATATCGGCGGCGGCGGTACGATCGCGTATATTCTGGCGCTGTATGGGATGAACGTGATCGATTCCGGGGTTGGGGTACTGAATATGCACGCGCCCTGGGAAGCGACGAGCAAGGCGGATGTCTATGAGTCGCTTAGAGCGTATACGGCGTTCCTGGAAAAGGCGTCGCTGCAGAACATGTAGGTTCTGCGCAGCTGTCTTACCAAGATGTCACAGGAACCGCTGAAAGAAGGAACCGGGCGAAACGCGCCGATCGGATTTTCTACATCCGACTACGCGTATGAACTGCCCAAGGAACTGATCGCGCAGGATCCGCTGGGGGATCGTTCCTCCTCCAGACTGCTTGTGATGGATCGGGAAACCGGCGTCGTGTCGCACCATATTTTCAAAGAGATCCCGGGTTTTCTGCGTCCCGGTGACTGCCTGGTCTTTAATGATACCAAGGTGATCCCGGCCAGACTTCTCGGTGTCAAGAAGGATACCGGCGCGGCAGCGGAGATCCTGCTCCTGAAGCGGACGGAGAAGGAGGGTGAGTCCGAAATACCGGGGGACGACGCGGATAAAAACGCCTGTATCTGGGAATGCCTTGTCCGTCCCGGGAAGAAGCTGCGCCCTGGGGCAGAGGTCGTTTTCGGGGCGCAGCAGACCGCTTCGGACAGCGGGGAGAATGAACGGCCGCAGGGTACGCCGCTTCTGACAGCCCGGATCCTGGAAGTCTGTGACGACGGCAATCGTCTCGTACAGTTTTTCTACAATGGTATCTGGGAGGAAGTTCTTGATGCCCTCGGCGAGATGCCGCTTCCGCCGTATATCACGCACAAGCTTCCCCGCGAGATGCGCGACCGCTATCAGACGGTCTACGCAAAACATGAGGGGTCGGCGGCCGCACCGACGGCGGGGCTGCATTTTACACAGCAGCTTCTGGACGAGATCCGTGCCAAGGGTGTGGAGACGGCCTTTGTGACTCTCCATGTGGGGCTTGGGACGTTCCGCCCGGTCAAGGTGGCGGATGTCCGGGAACATGTGATGCACACGGAGGTCTGTGAGATCGGAGAGGACACCGCGGAGAAGATCAATGCGGCGAGGCGTGCCGGCGGACGAATCTTCTGCGTCGGTACGACGAGCGTCCGGACGTTGGAGAGCTTCGCGGATGAAGAGGGCATCGTGCATCCGGGCCGAAAAGATACGAACATCTTTATCTATCCCGGTTACCATTTTAAAGCGGTTGACGCCCTGATCACGAATTTCCACCTCCCGGAGTCGACGCTTCTGATGCTGGTATCGGCATTCGCCGGACGAGAGCGGGTTCTTGCGGCGTATGAGGAAGCCGTGCGGGAGCGTTATCGCTTCTTTTCCTTCGGGGACGCGATGCTGCTGGTCTGAGCAGGGAAAACAGAGGAATACAGAGGAAAAACAGAGCGAGTTGGGCTAAAACGGGGTAAAAAGTGTGAATACGCCCAAGTGAATGTGGGAATGCAGAGCGATCTGGGCTAAAATGAGGCATAAAGTATAAATACGCCCATGTAAATGCGGAAAATCAGAGGAAGCCAGGGCTAAACAGAGCAAAAAGCGCAAATACGCCCAAATGAGCAAGAGAAAAAGCAATGGGTTGGGCTAAAACGCGGAAAATGTGTGAATACGCCCAAATGACAAAATAGATCGTGTATTGCAGGAGGAAAAGAGAATGAAGATCGCAGTTGCGGGAACAGGTTATGTCGGTTTATCCATGTCGGTGCTGCTGTCACAGCATAATGAGGTGACGGCTGTCGACGTGCTGCCGGAAAAGGTGGAGATGATCAATAATAAAATGTCTCCGATCATCGATAAGGAGATCGAAGACTACCTCGCTAACAGAGATCTGCACCTCTCCGCCACGACCGACGGAAGAAGCGCCTACCGGGATGCCGATTTCGTGATCGTGTCCACTCCGACGAACTATGACGAGAAAAAGAACTATTTCGATACCTCCTCCGTGGAATCCGTGATCGCCATGGTGCTGGAGGAGAACCCGAAGGCATATATCGTCGTCAAATCCACGATCCCCGTGGGTTTTTGCCGTGAGATGAAGGAGAAGTTTGATACGACCCGGGTGCTGTTCTCGCCGGAATTCCTTCGTGAAGGGCGGGCACTCTATGACAATCTGCATCCCTCGCGTATCATCGTCGGCTCCCATCGAGGCGATGAGGAGGGCAGGAAAAAGGCGGAGGAGTTCGCTGATCTTCTGAAGGAGGGAGCGATCGACAAGGACATCCCGACGATCTTCATGGACACGATGGAAGCGGAGTGCGTCAAGCTTTTCGCAAATACTTATCTGGCACTCCGTGTTTCGTTCTTTAACGAGCTGGATACCTATGCTGAGGTCCGCGGCCTGGATACGCGCGCGATCATCGACGGCGTATGTCTGGATCCCCGGATCGGACAGCAGTACAACAACCCCTCCTTCGGCTACGGCGGCTACTGCCTGCCCAAGGACACCAAGCAGCTGCGCGCCAACTATGAGCATGTGCCGAACAACCTGATCACGGCGATCGTTGACGCCAACCGCACCAGAAAGGATTTCATTGCCGACCGGATCATCGAGAAGCATCCGAAGCTGGTCGGCGTCTATCGTCTCACCATGAAGGCCGGGTCCGACAACTTCCGTCAGTCCTCGATCCAGGGCGTCATGAAGCGCGTCAAGGCCAAGGGCATTGAGGTGGTCGTCTACGAACCTGCACTGAAGGAGGATCTGTTTTTTAATTCCCGCGTGATCCGAGATCTTGACGAGTTCAAGAAAAACTGCGACCTCATCCTCGCCAACCGCATGACCGATGATCTCGCGGATGTGAAGGACAAGGTCTACACCAGGGATCTGTTCCGGGAGGACTGAACGGTTTCTGATTCTACACGGATAACGGATGGAAAAATGAAGTGCGATAAATGCGGTGCGAATATCAGGGACGATGCAAGGTTTTGTCCGAAATGCGGTGAGAAAGTAGAGGCAGATGCTTCCGGATCATCAGCGCTGAAGATCTGTATCGGCGTGATATCGGGGCTCCTGGCGGTGGCTCTGATCGTGGCTGTCGTGATGCTGCTCCTGGGAAAACTTGAGAAGAGCACATCCGTCGATCACAAACCTTCTGTGAGCAAAACCGAAGAAAGAACCGGGAAACAAAAAGATATCAGTAAAGCGGAATCTGCGAGCAGTAAGTCAGATATCGATGAAGAGATATTTGATGATCCGCAGCCAGCGGCAGTTGTGGATGATAAAGCGGACATACCGGCCACGGATGACAGGGCGAAGATGGCCGCCGATAATGCCGCGGACATGCCGGCCGCGGGCAGTGAAGGATCCGTGCCGGAACAGGATAATACTCAGAACAATAATCAGAACAATCCCCGGGATAATTCCATTGAGGAAAATGGGATCGCTTCATACAGTGCACCGGCATATGACGATGCGCTCTGCGAACCATTCTACGGAGTGTGGTGCGCCGCCTATGTGACCAGAGCGGATGCGCAGCAGGCTGCGAACAGACTGATCGGATACGGTTTTGATGCCCGGGTCATTCTGACCAGCGAATGGAGCAATCTGAATCAGAAGCCGTATTATGCGGTAACCGCCGGAACCTTTGATTCGAAAGCGGCTGCCGCTGAGGCCCTGGAAACAGCCAAATCTTCGGGGTTTGCCAATGCCTATGTCAAGTTCTCCGGTGATTACGAGGGCTACACATATGGCATTGAAGCGATGATGAAACGAATGGAAGTGTTCGAGGCCTATCGTATAGGATTCTACGGATCCGCAGACAGCAGCGTTTATCTGGACGACAACACGATGGCGTATGCGGCTGTCTTCGCGGCTGAAACGCGAAAGCTCGGAACGGAGGATGACGATCGGATCTGGATCGTCGGGATCACTGAGAAGGAACTGCAAAGATCGTCTCTGGATCTTTTCGGAGAAAGTGTCGGCTTGGACTGCCTGGAGATGTATCAGGGACCGGGAGATGATCACGCGTTTCTTTACAACGGCTATGCTGCTGTTGAGGCCTATGATATCGGTGACGCCGCGGATTATCAGATGAATGACATGATGGTCAGATCTGTTGGGACGGACAGGATCGAAGCAGTGAAACAGGTATATATGGGACATTGGGGCGGCGATCACGAGCAGTCAAATTACGAGATCACCTATGAATTGTCCAGAGACGAACGTTCTGTCTATGGTTATGTGATCGATTCGATCCGGGCCGAAAAATTCAGATGAACAGTGAAAAAGCTTCTTACAGAAGCTTCCTGAGCTCCTGATAGAATTCGGGATAGCTGATATTCACACAGTCAGCGTCCCGTATGACAGTCTCGCCGTCCGCTGCGAGAGCGGCAACGGCCAGGCTCATCGCGATCCGGTGATCAAGATGCGGGTCGATCTCGGCGCCGTGCAGAGGGGCAGGGCCGCTGATGATAAATCCGTCATCGGTCGCTTCGATATCGGCGCCCATTCTTTTCAGGTTTTTTGTCATGACCGCGATCCGGTCACTTTCCTTGACTTTCAATTCCGCCGCGTCCCTGATGATCGTGCGGCAGGGAAGCTGCGTCGCGAGGACCGCGATCATGGGAAGCTCATCGATCAGCGTGGGGATGAGATCTCCGCCGATCACAAGGTCCCCGTTTTCATCACATCCCGGAGCGGTCAGCTCGGAATGCTTAAGAAGCAGGTCTGCACAGGGTTCTCCTGTGACATCGGCGTTTTCTGCGCTGATGTCGGCACCCATCCGTTCGAGTACGGTGAGAATGCCGGCTCGCGTCGGGTTGATCCCGACATTCTTCACAAGGATCTCAGAGCCCGGAACCATCATGGCGGCCGCCAGAAAGTAGGCGGCACTGGAGATATCACCGGGGACGACGATGCTCCCCGGACTCGTAAACTCATATGTGGGTGCGATAAAGGCGGTAAACGTTCCGCCCGGATTCTTCGTGCTGCGAACATCCGCGCCGAAGGAAAGGAGCATCCGCTCGGAGTGGTCGCGGGAGAGAGCGGGCTCTGTTACGGATGCACTGCAACCGGCGCAGAGCGCCGCAAGCAGGATGCAGGATTTGACCTGAGCGGAGGCAACAGAGCTTGTCCATTCGATGTCGTGAAGCTTTCTGCCGCGGATCAGAAGAGGCGCACAGCCGTTTCCTTTCTCGCTGGTGATATCGGCGCCCATGGCGGTGAGCGGTTCGATCACACGTTTCATCGGCCGCTTCTGAATGGAGGCATCGCCCGTGAGCGTGCTTTCAAAATTCTGTGCGGCAAGAATACCGGACATCAGACGTGTTGTGGTCCCGCTGTTGCCTGCGTCAAGGATCCTCTGCGGCGCTCTTAACCCGCGGAGACCTCTGCCGTGAACCGTAATGACATCGCCCGTCTCCTCGATCTCCACGCCGAGCGCGCGAAAGCATGCCATGGTGGAGAGGCAGTCGGCGCTCTTCAGAAATCCGGTGATCTGCGTGTCTCCCTTTGCGAGGGCACTGAACATGATGCTCCGGTGGGAGATGGACTTGTCCCCCGGAACGGTGAGTTCATGGTGAAAGGGACGATGTGTGGGAGTAATCGTCAGCATACCGAATATCCGTGCTGTATCAGGATCTTTCTGGCGGTCTGCGCGTCGTCGGCACTTTCAAGCTCGATGCGCAGAGCACCGCGCTCAACCTCACGGTTATGTGTGATCCCGATATTGTGGATGTTGATGGTGTGTACAGCCAAGAGTGTCGATACGGAAGCGATCACGCCGGGCTCATCGGCGATATCAATGTGGAGAGCATATACTTTTTTGATGGGGCCGCTCGAGGCTTCGATAAAGGAGTCGCGGTAGTCTCTCGCGCCTGCGAAGAACTGCGTGACAGCTGCGGCCTGGCGGTCCCGGATCGTGTCTCTGGTCTGTGCGAGCGAACGGATGAAAAGATCCAGGAATTTCGTGATATTGTCACCGTTGGTCATGCAGATCTCCTCCCACATCTGCGGGGAAGAGGAGGCAATGCGGGTGATGTCCTTGAAGCCGCCGGCGGCGATGGTTTTCATGATATGTTCCGGGTTGTCATTGTCCTCGACCAGGTGAACCAGCGAGGCGGCCAGTACATGCGGAACATGCGAGACGGCGGCGACGATCCGATCATGTTCCCGATAGTCCATCCTGATGGGAATCGCCCCGATACCCGCGGCAAAGGCGGCCATTCTTCTGACGCGCGCCTCATCCGCATTGTCCCCGGCGGTGATAACGTAATATGCGTTCTCCAGGAGGAGTTCCTTGGAAGCAAAGTATCCGGTGCGCTCACTTCCGGCCATGGGATGACCGCCGACAAAACGGTCTTCGACGCCCAGCCGGGCAGCCGCTTCGTGGATATCCGTCTTGACGCTGCCGATATCGGTGATGATGGCACTGTCTTTGATGAGCGGCAGAACAGTCTCGAGATTTTCGCTGTTTTTCTTGACCGGTGCGCACAGGTAGATGAGGTCCGCCTCCCGGAGGAGGGGATCGGTCAGAGAACGGAGTTTCTTATCGATCACGCCTTCCGTGATGGCTGCGTCCACGCGGTCCTCATGAGGATTCCAGGCGATGAGACGGTAGCCTCTGGGGAATCTGCGGATTGCCTTGGCGATGGATCCGCCAATGAGTCCGAGTCCCAGAAAAGCGATGGTACGTGTTTCAGGCAGCTGATTTTGTGTGTTTTCTGTATTCATGGCAAACATTGTATCATGCAACACATACATCGTCAAAAAAGAAATGCATTGTGTACGAAAATGTGATAAAATTACTCTGTATTGTGTTTTGACAATGAAAGGAGCACGGCATGGCAAACAAAGGCTTTGGTATCGGAACAAAGTGCGTACAGGCAGGATATACTCCCGGAAACGGCGAACCAAGGCAGATTCCGATCATTCAGTCGACGACGTTCAAATATGACACGAGCGAGGACATGGGGAAGCTTTTCGATCTGGAGGCTTCCGGCTATTTCTATACCCGGCTGCAGAATCCGACCAATGACTATGTCGCGGCTAAGATCGCCGATCTTGAGGGCGGCGCGTGCGGGATGCTGACCAGCTCCGGCCAGGCGGCCAATTTCTTTGCCCTGTTCAATATCTGCGAGTGCGGCAGTCATATCGTTTCTTCCTCATCAATCTACGGCGGCACCTTCAATCTGATCTCCGTCACGATGAAGAAGATGGGAATCGATGTGACCTTCGTCTCACCGGACTGCACGAGAGAGGAACTCGACGCGGCGTTCCGTGAAAATACACGGGCTGTCTTCGGAGAGACCATAGCCAATCCGGCACTGACGGTACTGGATATCGAAAAGTTCGCGCAGGCGGCGCATGACCACGGTGTGCCTCTCATTGTGGATAACACCTTCCCGACGCCTGTTCACTGCCGTCCGATCGAATGGGGGGCTGATATTGTCACGCATTCGACGACAAAGTACATGGACGGACACGGAACGGCCGTCGGCGGCGCGATCGTGGATTCCGGCAGATTTGACTGGATGGCGCATGCGGAAAAATTCCCCGGCCTCACAACGCCGGATGAGTCCTATCATGGGATCACCTATGCCGAGAAATTCGGACAGGAAGGCGCGTTTATCACGAAGTGCACGGCGCAGCTCATGCGCGACTTCGGTTGCATCCAGTCGCCGCAGCACGCGTTTTATCTGAATCTGGGACTGGAATCACTGCATGTCCGGATGAAGCGGCACGCCGAAAACGGTCAGGCGGTTGCCGAATTCCTGCTGGAGCGCCCGGAGGTGGAGAGTGTTCATTTTTCCGGTCTGCCCGGAGATCCGTACTATAAGCTGGCGCAGAAGTATCTGCCGCAGGGCGGATGCGGCGTAGTCTCCTTTGAATTAAAGGGAGGACGCGCGGCTGCGGAAGCGTTCATGAAGAATCTCAAACTGGCCGCGATCGAGACACATGTCGCAGATGCTAGAACCTGCTGTCTGAATCCGGCCACTTCGACGCACCGTCAGATGAACGATGAACAGCTTGCGGCCGCCGGGATCCCTGCCGGGCTTATCAGGATGTCCTGCGGTCTTGAGGATGCGGCAGATCTGATCGCCGATCTGACACAGGCTCTGGAAAATTGATCGAATGCGGATCACGGACGCAGTAAAGTACGATGGTCGAAATGACTGAAGCGCGGAGGAAACAGATATGCAGTTGATGCAGTATATCATGACTGTCCGCGAAGAGATGGCCTGCCTGCTGGTACTTCTCTATGTCGCTCTGACCTATTATGCGACCAGACGCAAGAAGACCAGGGCGCACAACCTGTTTTCCCTTCTGCTGTTTTCCGCGGTCCTTAATGTGACAATGGACGCTGTCACGATCTATACGGTCAATCATCGGGACACGATCCCGGAACTGGTGAATCACGGGCTGCACATCGTGTTTCTTGCGTCGTTTCCCGTGATCCTGTGGCTCCTCTATCTGTATATCAAGTCACTCGCTTTCAGTGACGATGAATACAGGCTTTCACTTTTCGAGATACTGCCGATCATAGCGGCGGTCATCGCGATCGTAGAGCTTCCCATTGACTATGTGACATCACCGTACAGTGATTATTCGACCGGGGCGGCGCCTGCCGTCGCGTATATCTTTGCTTTTGTCTATTTTGTGTTCTGCTTTGTGCTGCTCATCTGCTACCGCAAAAAGATGGAACCGAAAGCCAGGCGCGGGATCTCCCTGGCGCTGCTCAGTCTGATCTCCGTCGTTGTGGCACAGGCAATCGTGCATCAGCTGCTGATGACGGGTGTAGGCGTCACGCTGATCGTTGTGGCGCTGTATTATTCAGTGGAGAGTCCTGACGCCGCACTGATCGAGAAACTCGAACACGAGATGGAACGCGCTGATTCAGCGAATGAAGCAAAATCCTCGTTCCTTGCGCATATGTCGCATGAGATCCGGACACCGATCAACGCGGTCCTAGGCATGGATGAGATGATCCTCAGAGAGAGCGGGGAGCCGCAGATCCGCGAATACGCGGAGAATATCAGGACCTCCGGGCGCACACTTCTTTCCATTATCAATGACATTCTCGATTTCTCAAAGGTGGAGGCCGGCAAGATGGAGATCATACCGGCTCAGTACGAGATCGCTTCGGCCATCAATGACGTGTACAACATGACAAGAGAACGGGCGGAGAAAAAGGGCCTTGCGTTATATTTCGATGTGGATACGAAGCTTCCGTCCGTCCTTTACGGTGATGAGATCCGCATCAAGCAGTGCATGCTGAATATCGTCACAAACGCGATCAAGTATACCGAAAAGGGGAGCGTTAACGTCAGGATCGATTTCAAGGAAAAGGGAAACAATCTCATCATCGTCAGGTTTGTCGTCAGAGATACCGGGATCGGGATGAAACCCGAGGACATTGACAAGATCTTTATGCCGTTCGTCCGGATCGATGAGCGGAGGAACCGTTCTGTAGAGGGAACCGGGCTCGGAATGAACATCACCAGGCAGCTTCTCGCGCTGATGGGGACGGATCTCGAAGTGACCAGCACCTATGGGGAGGGAAGTGAATTCTCGTTTGCCGTCGAACAGGGTGTTGTTTCGGATAAGCCGATCGGCAGGCTGGAGGATGTCCGCCGTGAGGAAAACGAGCAGCATAAAGAGCGGAACAACGGTAAATTCCGGGCACCGAACGCGCGTGTTCTGGTCATCGATGACACGGAGATGAATCACAAGGTGATCGCCGGTCTGCTCAAGAGAACCCGCATCCGTGTGGATAAGGCAATGTCCGGTCAGGAAGCGCTCGAAATGGCTGAGAGAAACCGTTATGACGTTTATCTGATCGATCATATCATGCCTGGAATGGACGGGATAGAGACGCTGGACAGGCTTAAGGATATCCCGGGACTGGAGGACGCTGTTTTCATCGCACTGACTGCCAACGCGATCTCCGGTGCAAGAGAGATGTATCTGGATGCCGGATTCCGGGATTATCTCGCGAAGCCTGTTGAAGGAGACAAGCTTGAGGATATGATCCTCAAGTATCTGCCGGACAGTCTGGTGGAAGCCGTTGAAGATGCGGAACCGGAGATTCCCGCGCATAAAGACGTTCAGGCAAAGCCCGTGAAAGAGACATCCGGACAGACGCGGGAGAGCGCTCATCCGGATGCGCGCATTCCTGAGAAGACACCGGTGAAAAGGGAGGCTGTGAGCGAAGATGTTCTGGCCGAAACCTACAAGTCCCTGCTCGAATTTGCCAGGGACAAAGATGAGATGACGATCCGGGGAGTTCTCGGATTCCTTTCGGAGTTTGAGCTTTCTGCCGGAGATATGAGCAGGATACGGGAGATCAGGTCGATGGTCGATGCTTCTGACTGGGACGGACTGATCGGGGAACTGGAGGGTAGGAACTGACTGTGTCTGCCACTTCGATGATCGCGGATGTGATCCGCAATACGTACATAACCGCTACGGCACTGATCTTCAATGTAGTGCTCTGTATCATCATGCGCCTTCTTTCGGCCGGCCGCGGGCAGGATAATCTGAAATTCCGCCGGATCGCCGATGTGGCGCCGATCTGTAATTTTGTGGCCATTACGGCGTATCTGGTTACCGCCGGCAACAGATGGTTTTTCGCGTATGAGGCAGTGTATTTTATCTACCTGCTGTCTATCGTCGCGGATATCGTTATCGCCTATTATTTCGCGAGGTACATTGAGTCCTTTTTCATTGAGAAGAGACCGGCCAGCCGATTTTATACGATCCTGAACAGAATCATCCTACTTGTCGTGATCCTGGTATTCCTGTTCTCTTATCTCTGGTATTTCCCGACGGTTGCCGATTATGACACCATGCCGAACAAGGCAGTGTTTTTCTGCCATCTGCTCGCGTACGGTACAGAGCTGTATTTCTTTACCTATGCGATGACCGTTTATATCAATCATCGGACGCTGCTCGGACGGCGCATTCAGCTCACATCGATGGCAGCCTTTCTTGTCACGGTCATTCCGATCATTCTGGAAGCCGCTCTGCACATGAATATGCCGATCCGGTATCTTGGCATAACGCTGGGCATGTACCTTTTCTACTTCGGTGTAGAAACGCCCGATTATCAGAAACTCGAGAATGCCATGAAAGAGCTTGAGGAGGAAAGACAGCGCGCTGACAACGCGAGCAAGGCAAAGTCCGACTTTCTGGCGAATATGTCTCATGAGATCCGTACACCCATCAATGCTGTCCTCGGGATGAACGAGATGATCATCCGGGAGAGCGGCGACGCGCAGATCACCGAGTATGCGCGAAGCGTTGAAAGTGCCGGCAGAAACCTCATGTCCATCATCAATGATATCCTTGATTTTTCCAAGATCGAATCCGGCAAGATGGAGATCATAGAAGCGCCTTATAAACTGAATGCGGTTCTGGGTGATGTTCTGAACATGGTCTCCTTCAGGGCAAAATCCAAAGGGCTGGAGTTTTACACGGACATCAACGAGATGCTTCCGAACCAGCTGGTCGGTGATGAGATCAGAGTCCGGCAGGTGATCCTCAATGTATTGAACAACGCCGTGAAATATACAAAAGAGGGCAGTGTGACACTTACCGTAAAGGGCGAGAGAACACCTTCCGTCCTGACGCTTGTCATCACTGTTTCCGACACCGGTATCGGGATCCGTGAGGATGATCTGTACCGCCTGTTCCAGAAATTTGAACGGATCGATCTTTCGCAGAATAAATCCGTGGAAGGAACCGGTCTGGGACTTGCGATCACCCATGAACTGCTCGATATGATGGGGGGATCCATTGAGGCGGAGAGTACCTACGGCAAAGGTTCGGTCTTTACGATCCGTCTCCCGCAGAAGGTAGTATCCGAAGAAGCGATCGGCAATTTCCGCAAGCGCTATGAGGAAACGCTCAGACAGGCGAGCAGTTACCATGAAGACTTCCAGGCTCCCACAGCAAGGGTGCTGGTCGTGGATGATACCATGCTGAACCTGACGGTTGTCAGGGGCCTGCTGAAAAAGACCAAGGTAAAGATCGATACGGCTTCCAGCGGAAGTGACGCACTGACACTGACGATGGATCATGCCTATGATGTCATCCTGATGGATCAGCGGATGCCGCATATGGACGGAACGCAGACGCTGCACCATATCCGAAGCCAGGACAGCGGAAAGAATACGGACACGCCGGTCATCTGCCTGACGGCTGACGCGGTTTCAGGTGCCAGGGAGCGCTACCTTGCCGAGGGATTCACGGATTATCTGATGAAGCCTGTAAACGGCGACAGGCTGGAAAAAATGCTCCTCGACCATCTGCCTCCGGAAAAGGTGAAAATGGCTTCAGAGCATTATACGCGGGGAAAAGACAGATCCGAAAGAGCGGTGAACGAGATTCACGAAGAGGACGATGTCCTGTTCTTTGAACCTGAAGAGACCGGTGAGGACAAAGTGGAGTGCATCCGCCGGATCTATCAGGATGCCGAAGAACTGTCGTATGAGGACGCCCTTCGTTATCTGGTCGACGAAGAGCTGCTGACGGAGACGGTGCTGCAGTTCTGCAGAGATATCCCGGAGAACGCCGAGGCGATACTTACGTACTCGCAGGAGCATGATTATGATGATTACACGATCAAGGTGCATGCTCTGAAGAGCTCTTCCCGCATGATCGGAGCAACCGCGTTTTCCAGACTGGCAGCCTTGCTTGAGATCGCGGGCGGAGCGGCAAAAGAAGGGGATGAGGAGGCGATAAAGAGGATCGCCGGTCTTACCCCTGTACTCCTGAAAGGCTATCAGCAGCTGGGCAGCCGCTTCTCGGCGGTCATGCTGAACGAATAAGGCTGTTTTTTCCGCAGCATGTTATCTGAGGGAGACGGAGTAAAATGGAGAATACCCGGGAAAAGAGTGCTGAAAAGTTCAGAAAATCGAGGCTGATCATCGGCCTGATCGTTACCGGCCTGATCCTGTTCGGCCTGTTTGTGGGAAGCGGGATTTTATTCCAAAACACATTTCGTCAGAACGCCATCGCGCTTCAGAGCAATGAGATCCAGGGAACATCTGTGGAGATCAGGCTTTTTCTGTCGGAGACCATGGATGCCGTAAAGCTGGAGTCCTATGAGCTCAATGATATGCTGAAGAACGGTGCTTCGAATGAAGAACTTCTTGAGTATCTGTCCAAACATACAGTGCTGGTCAACCAGGCCTACAGCTCTGACTATACGGGACTTTACGGTCTGTTCAAAGGCACTTATCTGGACGGTGCCGGGTGGGTGCCTGAAGACGGATACGTGGCGCAGGAGCGTCCCTGGTATCAGGCGGCTCTGAAAGCGCAGGGAGAGATGGCGCTGGTGACCCCCTATATAGATTCGCAGACGCATAGAGCAACAATGTCCGTCTGCCGCATGCTGTATGATAAGAAGAGTGTCCTCTCGCTCGACATCTCACTGGATGGCGTCCAGGAGATCATCAGCCGCGACTTTAAGGAAAACAGGTGGGATGGCGTGATGCTGCTGGATGAAACGGGAGTGGTCGTGGCTCATTCCGATCCCGGTGAGGTCGGGAACAGCTATAAGGAGAGCGATGATACGATCTACGGAGCTGTCCTCAGAGGAATTCGCGGCGCAGGTGACAGAGACACCGCAAGTGTCCGGTTTGACGGCAGGACTTACGACTGTGTGTTTTCCGATGTCGGACACGGATGGATGCTTGCTGCCTATGCACAGGAAAAACAGCTCATGGGCACTTTCGGGAAAATGCTCCTCGTGACTATGCTCATCATTCTGATCGGCTATGTGATGATCATTTTGATCCTCGTGCAGATCTACAGAAGACGCGGGGAAATGGAGGTTGTCAACAGGCAGCTCAGGGCGGTTGCCGGGATCTACGCGTCCATGTATCTTTTTGACCTTGATAATGACACCTATGCGGAAGTGGCCGGCTGTGCCGGAGAAGTGCGCGCACTGGTGGAGAGTATTTCCGGCGGTGCTCAGAAAACACTCAGAATGGTCATGGATACGATGACGGATGAACGTTTCAAGACATCGATCTACGCCTTCACCAATCTTTCTACATTGAGCGACCGCCTGAAGGGGAAGAAGACGATCACGCGGGAATTCATCGATACAAAGAACGGGCGGTGCTGCGGGCGCTTTGTTCCCGTGGAGTGGGCGGAAGACGGTCATCTGAAGACGGTGCTGTGGATGGTGGAATTTCTGGAAAATCGGAGAACCGGAGGCTGATGGGATGAGAAAAAAACGGATCATCGTTCTGCTCCTTCTGATCGGATATCTGCTGTTCTCTCTGGTGTTCAGTGTTGCACTGCAGAGCAGCAAGGACCGTTCCCGTCAGGAATTTGACCTGCTGCTTGCGGAGAGGATCTACGACGCTGTCGAAAACCGGTTTCAGGGACCGATCATGGTTGCCAAGGTGATGGCCAGTGACACGATGGTGCACGAGATGCTCGCTGCCGAAAAGGATCGTCAGCGGCAGGAGACGGAAGCGCGTTTCGCTGCGTGGCTGACAGGGATCCAGAAAAGCGGCGATTATGATACGGTCTATCTGGTTTCCGACAGCACCAGGCGTTACTATACCAGCGACGGGATCAACAAGATCGTCGATCAGACGAAGGACAGTCATGACAAATGGTATGAGATGTTCAAGAACAGCAATGCGCCTTATGTTGTGAGTGTTGATGTGGATCAGGTGCATGACAAGGAATGGACCCTCTTTGTGGATGCCCGCATAACGGACGATCGGGGCAGATTTCTGGGCAGCTGCGGTGTGGGAGTTTTTATCAGCGGCCTGCAGGAGCTGATCCGCGAATTCGAGGAAGAGTATAATGCTCATATCCAGCTGGTCAATTCAGACGGTCTGGTCATGGTGGATACCAATACCTACAACATAGAGACGACACATTACGGCAGCAATGATCTTTCCGAAAAGGACGAATACATCTATGTGCCGCGCGGCCTGAACGGGTCTACAGTCACAAAGTATGTGAAGGATCTGAACTTTTTCCTTGTGGTACAGACGGAAGCCGGGTATCAGGAAAAAGCGATGAATTCGGGGATCTTCTGGGGAGAACTGGCTGCTTTTATCATTATCGCGCTGGGGATCATGTTTACGCTGCGCGGCGGGGGCGGTGAACGGTCGGGTGAGAGGGAGAGATCACAGACCGATCCGCTGACCGGCCTTCATAACCGCAATTATTTCAAGGATGTATACGGGGAACGCGGCGTTTTCAACACAACAAGGTACAAGACGATCGCTGTTTTCGACATTGATTTCTTCAAGGAGATCAACGATACGATGGACGGCGATGCCATTCTTGTCATGGTCGCCGACTGCGCCCGGAAGTATCTGGGCGATCAGGGGGATATCTACCGCTGGGGCGGAGATGAATTCGTGGTTCTGATGCAGTGGTCTGTGGATTTTGCGTACGAGATCTGCCGCGAATTCTGCAAGGATATCGAAAAAGACGGCAGGGCGACTGTGTCTGTCGGGATCACAGAGGTCCGGTTGTCTGATACGATCAAAAAGAATTACTACAGAGCCGCACAGGGCTGCTATCTGGTCAAAGAAATGGGCGGTAATGGCGTAAAGCGCGAATAAACAAAGGAGTAAGAGGTGCGTTCTGTCCGTACAAAACTGCTGATCCTGGTCTGGGGTGCTGTTTTCGGCGTGTATATCCTGCTCGCCGTGATCGCCGCATACCATATCCTGTATGTGATCGATAGTGATGCAGATCAGACGATGACAAGGCTCTCTGATCAGAAGGCGGGTGAGCTGAACCTGCATTTTTCCGCGGTGGAACGCGCGGTCGGCATCCTGTGCGATGAGATCGAACAGACGGTGGATCCGCAGAGACTGAAAAAGGAACCCACCTATGCGTTTTACTATTATCGGGATCTGGCGGTGCAGGCCGCTGAAGCAGCCAGGATAACCGGGGATATCGAGACGGTGTATTTCCGGCCCGATCCGGAGATCTACGGAGGTACCGCCGGCATCTTTCTGACAGGTGACGGATACGGCGGTTATATCAGGGTCGATCCTACCGATATCCTGCAGTATGAAAAGGACGACCGCGAACATGTCGGCTGGTATTACGAGCCCAAAGAAAGCGGCCGGTCGATCTGGATGGAGCCGTACGCAAATAAAAATGTGGATGTCTACATGATCTCCTATGTGACGCCGATCAATATCGGCGGTCATTTCCTCGGGGTCGTCGGCATGGATGTCAACATGTCAAAGATCCATGGTGTGGTGGATTCGATTGCTTACAGAGAGGGTTTCGGATTCCTGATCGGTGAGAACGGAAATCTGGTCTATCACAGGGATTATCCGCAGGGACTGCTGGCTGTGCAGTTTGACGAGGAGCTCTACTCCGTGTCGCAATACCTCACACCGGACTGGATCAATTCTTCCGAGACGGGAGGGTATTACCGGCGCGGAGAATTGCAGCGCATGTCCGCTTCCCGGCTGCAGAACGGGATGACTCTTGTGGTCTCGGCACCGGAATCCGAGATCCGCCGTCCGTACCGGCAGATGTGGCGGAACATGCTCCTGATCCTTTCCGCGGCACTGTTCGCAGCGCTGTTCCTGGTATGGAAGATCATGACGAAGATCGTACGGCCGATCCAGGATATCACGAGCGCGTCTTCCCGTATCGCCAGAGGTGAACTGAACGTTCCTATCCCCTATCGGTCCGAGGACGAGATCGGCGCACTGGCGGAGAGTATCCGCCTGATGGCCCGTGAACTGCAGGAATATATCGCATATATCCATACACAGGCTTATACAGATGCCATGACCGGTGTCGGAAACAAGCTTGCCTATATGGATCAGGTCAAGCTGATCGACCGCAAGATCCATGAGGAACTCGCCGAATTTTCGCTGGCTGTGTTCGACATCAACGGTCTCAAGAGTGTCAATGACCGCCTCGGGCATGAGTTCGGGGATCTCATGATCGCGGATGCTGCCGGCGTGATGAAGATGGTCTTCGGAACAGAGCATATCTACCGTGTCGGCGGAGATGTTTTTGTAGCCATCCTGGAGAATACGTCGGAAAGCGAGATGAAGTCTCTGCTTCATCGGTTTGATGAAGAGATCGTCGTCTACAATGAAAGCGAGAGAAGATATGACGCGGATCTGTCCATGTCCTGCGGCGTGGTGACCTTTGATCCGGCAAGAGACAGGGAGTTTAAGGACGTATTCCACCGTGCGGACAGAGAGATGTACAGGAACAAGGAACGCTTCAATAAGCAGAAGTGACGGTGTAAATATTTCTTGTGCACATGACCGTTTTTTGATAAAATAGTCCATAGTTTCGGGCAGAAGCCCGGGTAATAAAAACACAGGAATGGAGGATGGGGATGAACGTTTACACGACCGACAAAATTCGCAATGTGGTGCTCTTGGGACATGGCGGCAGCGGCAAGACGACGCTCGCCGAGTCCATGGCTTACCTTGCCGGTGTGACGAGCCGTATGGGCAAAGTGTCCGACGGCAACACGATCAGCGACTTTGACAAGGAAGAGCAGAAGCGACAGATCTCGATCAGCACCTCTCTTGTACCGATCGAATGGGAGGGGACAAAGATCAACCTGCTGGATACTCCCGGATATTTCGACTTTATCGGTGAGGTCGAGGAGGCGATCAGCGTTGCGGACGGAGCGATCATCGTTGTATCCGGCAAGGCCGGTGTCGAAGTCGGAACGGTGCGTGCCTGGGAATTGTGTGAAAAGTACAACATCCCGAGGATGATCTATGTCTCTGACATGGATATCGACGACGCCTCCTTTAAGAATGTTGTAGAGGCACTTAAGGAGAAATACGGCAAGAAGCTTGCGCCGTTCAATTTCCCGGTCCGTGAGAATGAGAAGTTCATCGGCTATGTCAACGTCATTCAGGAAAAAGCACTCAAATGGGAGGGCAAAAACGTCAAGGAATTTGATATGCCCGACTACAGCAAGGAAAATCTGACAGAGTATCGTGATACCCTTATGGAGACGGTCGCGGAGACGAGTGAAGAGTTCATGGATCGTTACTTCTCGGGCGAGACCTTTTCCGAGGCGGAGATCCGCGCGGCTCTCAGAGCAAGTGTCTGTGACGGATCCATTGTACCGATGGAGATGGGATCGAGCACGCTCTGCCAGGGTGTGTATACGCTGCTCGATGATATCGTGAAGTATATGCCGAGCCCTGAAAACCGCAAGATGAGCGGTATCAATACAAATACCAATGAGATCTTCGAAGCAAACTTTGACTTCTCCAAGCCTAAGACCGCTTTCGTCTTCAAGACGATGATGGATCCGTTCATCGGCAAGTACTCCCTGATCAAGGTGCGCAGCGGCGTCATCAAGGCTGATGATGTCATGTACAATACCAATAAGAATCAGGAAGGCAAGATCGGAAAGCTTTACATCCTGCAGGGCAACAAACCCAGTGAGATCGCTGAACTCCATGCCGGTGATCTTGGCGCTCTCCAGAAGAGTGACGCGTCAACAGGTGATACGCTATCGACCAAGGCGACACCCGTGCAGTACGCCAAGATGGATATCTCCACGCCGTACACGGCAATGCGCTATCACGCACAGAATAAAGCGGATATCGACAAGATCGCGCAGTCGCTCGCCAAGATGTGTGCCGAGGATCTGACGCTCAAGGTTGTCAATGACGGTCTGAACCGACAGACACTGATCTACGGTATCGGCGATCTGCACCTTGAGGTTGTGGTAGCAAAGCTTCTTTCGGAATACAAGGTCGGGATCGACCTCACCAAGCCCAAGGTTGCTTTCCGTGAGACGATCCGCAAGAACTCCGATGTAGAGTACAAGTATAAGAAACAGACCGGCGGTCACGGTCAGTACGGCCATGTCAAGATCCGGTTCTCGCCCTCCGGCAATGATCAGGAACCCTATGAATTCGAGCAGGAAGTCGTCGGCGGCACGGTTCCCAAGAACTTCTTCCCCGCTGTAGAAAAGGGTATCAACGAATCCTGCCAGAGAGGACCGCTGGCTGCATATCCGGTTGTCGGCGTAAAAGCGGTTCTGTATGACGGTTCCTATCATCCGGTCGACTCCTCCGAAATGGCATTCAAGGTCGCTTCCTCGCAGGCTTTCAAAAAAGGCTTCCTGGAGGCCGGACCGGTGCTGCTTGAGCCGATTGTATCCCTCAAGGTTACTGTTCCGGACAGTTATACCGGCGATGTTATGGGTGATCTGAACAAACGCCGCGGACGCGTGACAGGCATGAACCCGATCGGCGGCGGTAAGCAGACGATCGAAGCGGATGTGCCGGAGATGGAACTGTTCGGATATTGCACGACACTCCGTTCACTGTCCGGCGGAACCGGTGATTTCTCATATGAGTTCGCGCGTTATGAGCAGACACCGACGGATATCCAGGAGCGTGAGGTTACGGCCCGTGCGGCCAAGGTGGCGGAAGCCAACACTGAGGATTAGGCTGTTGCTCAGGCCTTATCCGAAGTAAAACAGACGAATGATTTTACGTAAACCCGGATGCGAAATATCGTACCCGGGTTTACGGGATATTTGGCGAAGATCATGCTCAGAAAAACAGGTTCGATCCGCAGGCAGTTCAGTATCGTTTTCATACTCGTGATGGCGGGCATGATCCTGCTCTGTGTACTCGCGGATCTGCTGCTGCTGAAACCCTATTATCTCTCCAGTAAGAGCGGGAGCCTGAAGAACGCCTATCACCGGATCAACCGTGCCGCACAGCAGAGTGAGATCCAGGAGGACTCCTTTAATGTCGAGCTGCAGAAGATCTGTGCGACGTATAACATCCAGCTCCTGATACTGGATGAGGAGTCGAGGACAGTCAAGGCTTCGACCAGTGATGTCAGGCAGATGGCAGCCCTTCTCTGGAACAAGATCCTGGCAGTTCCGGAAGAGGGTACCAGTGTAGAAATAATCGAAGTAACGAATAATTATACACTGCAAATTGATAATTACATACGTGCCGGTATTAGGAATATGGTCTGCTGGGGGACTCTTGACAATGGAAATCTTTTCCTGCTGGAGAGCCCTGTGGACAGTATCTCCGAATCGGTGAGACTCAGTATCAGATTCATGGCGATCGTCGGCCTGATCGCAGCGGCCATCGGCGCTGTCATCATCTATATCCTGACAGGCAGGATGACACGGCCGATCACAAAGCTTTCCGACGTATCCGAGGAGATGCGCAGCCTGCATTTCGATGCCAGATATGAAGGGCATGCCGGCAATGAGCTGGATGTCCTGGGCGGAAATCTGAATGATCTGTCACAGACGCTCAAGGATAAGATCTCTGAGCTGAAGACGGCAAACAATGAACTCACCAAGGATCTTGCAAGACGGGAAGAGATCGACACGGAGCGGCGCGAGTTCCTTTCAAATGTGACGCATGAGCTTAAGACGCCCATCGCATTGATCCAGGGATACGCGGAAGGTCTGTCGGAAGGAATCATTGATGATGCCGGGAGCCGCCAGGAGTATTGCAGTGTCATCGTTGATGAAGCCGGCAAGATGAACCGCCTGATCCAAAAGCTCATTACGCTTTCGAATCTGGAGAGCGGAGAGAATCAGATCAGTTTTCAGCAGTTTGATATTGTGGAACTGATCCGGAACACTCTCAGGGCAGAACAGATCCTGTTTGAAAAGGCCGGCGCTCTCATACGGATGGAGTCCTATCCGAAGATTGAAGTCTGGGCCGATGAGTTCCTTGTTGAGGAAGTATTCCGCAACTATCTGAGCAACGCGATCCAGCATCTTGACGGTGAAAGGATCATTGAGGTGAAGCTCATCGAGCAGCCGCGAAAGGTCAGGATCAGTGTTTTTAACAGCGGCGACCCAATCCCGGAGGAGAGTATCCCGCATATCTGGGATAAGTTTTACAAGGTGGACAAGGCGCGCACCAGAGCATACGGGGGCAGCGGGATCGGACTGTCCGTCGTGCGCGCTGCCATGGAATCCATGCATCAGGGATACGGCGTATGTAACTATGACAATGGCGTTGAATTCTGGTTTGAACTGGATACGGAGGATCAAAGTGATCCGTGAGGGTATACATTGTTTGAGCAGATAGGTAATATTTTAAGTATTCTGACCAATCTGGCAGGATTGATGATCTGCCTGTTTCAATATGTCCGAAAACAGCGCAGAGCAGGGGTTTATACGGCAGTCTTTCTCCTCGGCGCGCTGCTATCCAATTACTATTGGGGTATCTACGCCCTTGTCATGGGCGATTACCCAAATGTCTCATCGCTCCTCGCATATTTCGGATGGGATCTGTCATACATTACGCTCGTCATCCTGCTATTTTCCCTGCGCGGTGAGCAGGAAAAAAAGTATTTTAACCCCCTGGCTCTGCTGCCGATCCCGCTGAATATCTATCAATTCACACTCTATATTCCTTACGGAGGACTGTTCAACAATATCATACAGGTCGGCAGTATGACGGTGGTCGCCTGTCTGAGTATCAATTCGATCTGTTTTTATCTGAAGAACCGCCGCGTGCAGGGTATCAGACCGCCCTATGTGGCATGGCTCCTCCTTTTCTACAGTATCATGGAGTTTACCATGTGGACATCGTCCTGCTTCGACTGGCCGTCCGATCTTCTGTATCCTTACAACTATGCGTCGATCCTGTCTGCTTTTTCCTACCTGCTGCTGCCGCTTGCGATCGCGAAGTACTACGGCGACACCGGCAATCGTTCAGCGCAGGATCAGGTGAGCCGGCTGGAACGGGTATTCAAGCCGGCGTACTATACTTTTGTGACGGTATGCTGTGTGAGCGGGCTGCTCGTTGCCCTGTGGATGCGGGATACTCTCACAGCCGGGATCGGTCAGGTGGGTGATACCGATCCGTACAGCGTCATCGCAGTCATGCTGTTTGTTATCTCTGTCGTTATCGTGACTGTTACGATCATAACGCTTCTGATCGTCAACTTCGAAAGAAAGGCCGCGGAGAACGAGGAGTTCAGACAGGCCAAGGTGGTCGCAGAACGCTCCAATGCCGCAAAAAGCGATTTCCTCGCAAATATGTCTCACGAGATCCGAACACCGATCAATGCGGTCCTGGGAATGAATGAAATGATCCTCCGCGAGAGTCTTCGGGCAAAAGACGTATTGCCGGAGCGCGAAGAGGAGATCAAAAAGACTTTCGCAGATATCTGCGGATATTCCGGAAATATTGACAGCGCAGGAAAAAACCTGCTTTCGATCATCAATGATATCCTGGATTTCTCCAAGATCGAGGCCGGCCGGATGGAACTGGTGAATGCGGAGTATAAGATGAGTTCCGTTCTGCACGATGTTACCAACATGATCTCCTTTAAGGCAAAGGCCAAGAATCTGGAGTTTCTGATCGATATTGCCGAGGATCTGCCGGAGGATCTTTACGGAGATGAGGTACGCATCCGGCAGATCATCGTAAATCTTCTGAATAATGCCGCAAAATACACCGCATCCGGAAGTATCAGGCTGTCCATGCGGGCAAAGAAGTGTTTTGACGGCGGCGATGATACCGCGGAGCTGGTCATTTCGGTCAGGGATACCGGGATCGGCATCAGAAAGGATGATCTCAGCAAGCTCTTTTCCAAATTTGAGCGTGTGGATCTGGAAAAGAACAGCACGGTGGAAGGGACAGGCCTCGGTCTGTCGATCACCAAGAGCCTGCTCGATATGATGGGCGGAAGCATCCATGTGGAAAGCGAGTATGGAAAAGGTTCGGATTTCACGGCAGTGATTCCGCAGAGGATCCTGTCCGGCGAGACGGTCGGTGATTATCAGAAGAGGTACGAAGAGAGTCTTGAACCCGCTGAGGCTGTAAGGGATTCACTTTATGCACCCGAGGCCAGGATCCTGGCTGTCGATGATACACGGATGAATCTGATGGTAGTCAAGGGACTGCTCAAGAACACGGGGATCCAGGTCGATACGGCTGAAAGCGGAAAAGAGGCCATAGAACTTGCCGGTGAAAAGCATTATGATCTGGTTCTGATGGATCAGAGAATGCCGGAAATGGACGGAACGACCGCCATGCACAGGATCAGGGAGAATAAAGACGGCCCTAACGTAAATACGCCGTTCATATGTCTGACAGCGGATGCCGTTGCCGGAGCCCGGGAGAAATATGTCGCCGCAGGCTTTGACAATTATCTGACGAAACCGATCAACGGACGTGCTCTGCAGGGTATGGTCTCGCAGTACTTTTCCGCTGATAAACTGAAAAAACGAGTGACAGAGAATGAGAGTACACCCGGTACTTCGGCCCCTGCCGGATCGGATCCGGATGACACCGGGGTGACCGAAGATGCAGCGGAGAGGATCGACCAGAAAGCCGGGATGAAATACAGCGGCGGCGATGAGGATATCTATCGGATGGTCGTCGCGGAATATATCCGTTCCTCCGAGGAAAAAGAAAGGGCGATCGAGTCCTATTACCGGGCCGAAGACTGGAAAAACTATTCGGCGGTGGTGCATTCGCTGAAGAGTTCGTCCAAGACGATCGGCGCATCGCAGCTGTCTGCACTCGCGGCACGCGTTGAAGCCGCATCGGATGCCGGTGAACTGGATACTGTCCACGGTGAACATGACGAGATGATGAAACAATTCAAAATCGTTGTATCTGAAGCGAAAAGTATGATAAAATAATCAGTAAGTTTTTTTGGAGGAGATCATGGTTTTTCGCCGTTCTTTCAAAATGATCATAGGCATCTCTCTGGCGGCGGCACTACTGAGTGGCTGCGGCGAGTCTTTTCCGGTCCTTACGCAGGAAGAATACAATCTGATCGTAGACTATTCCGCAGGCGTATTATCCAAGTATTCAAAGGGCAACGGAGACAGGCTGACCCGTGTCAGACCCGATGATCCGGAAGAGGGAGAAACGACCGCGGAATCTGAACAGAGCGAGCCCCCTGCTGAAAAACCTGTTAAACAGCCGGATAAGACACCTGTTGCTGCGGACACGACAAGTACCGATACGACAGCATCCGATAAACCGGATGATTCGCCGATCGTCGTCAGGGATCCGGATGGTGAACCCGGAGACGGCGGAGAAGATATGACACTCGACGGGAAAACGGAACAGCCGGCAGATGATGTACAAGACGGTGAAGATGTTCCGGAACCAGCAGATGAAACGAGTGCAGCGCCTGAGGTCGCAATCGGGAACGGAGATCTGCTCCAGAAAATGCAGGATGGTCTGGAGGTCACATTCAACGGCTATTATGTGCTGAATTCCTATCCCGACAGCACCGCACAGGAGTATGCTTCTATCAAGGCTGATGCCGGGAAGAAGCTCCTGATCCTTTCCTTTACCATGACAAATCATACGCCGGGTGAGCTGAAGGTCGATCTGCTCAACGCGAATCCGACGTTTACGCTGTACATAAACGGCGAACCCGTGAGCCGTCAGATGGTGACGGTGCTCGATAATGACATGGGAACCTATATGGGGACGATACCCGGCGGCGGATCTGTCAGTTCCGTTCTTTGCTTCAATGTCAAGGAAGCACAGGCCAAATCGATCAATACGATGAGCCTGAAACTGAATCTCCGCGGGGAGGAACAGATGCTGGGGATTGAATGATCCTCCTTAGGATTTTTGACTTTTTTTATTCGTGCTTTGTGATATAATAACATAATGTACAACCGCGTAGCGGCCAATAAAACATGGAGGGTAGGTGCTGCATGGATACAAAAATCTTGTTAGAGAACGGTACAAACGAGCTGGAAGTCCTTGAATTCAAGGTCGACGATCATGCTTACGGGATCAATGTGGCCAAGATCAAGGAGATCATTCCTTATGAAGCGGTGACACCGGTACCGAATGCCCATCCAAGTATCGAAGGTATTTTTATGCCGCGTGATGTCATGATCACGGCGATCGATCTCAGAAACTGTCTTCAGCGCGGCATTTCTGAACCGGGCGGACTGTTCATCATCACGAATTTCAACAAACTGGATATCGCCTTCCATGTGGATTCTGTGATCGGCATCCATCGTGTTTCCTGGGCAGATATCATCAAGCCCAACGCGACGATCTCCAAGGCGGAAGAGAGTATCTCCACCGGTATCATCAAGTTTGAAGACAGACTGATCATCATCCTTGACTTCGAAAAGATCGTTTCCGATATCAACCCGAACACCGGTCTTAAGATGGAGGATCTTAAGGAGTACGGCAGCCGTCCGCGCAACAGGATCCCGATCGTTCTTGCGGAGGATTCGCAGCTTCTGAACAAGCTGATCGTTGATTCGCTCAACCAGGCCGGCTATGACAATGTCAAACATTTCGAGAACGGCAAACAGGCCTATGATTATGTCAAGTCCTGCCGTGATAACGGTACACTTGAGGAAAATGTCAAGTGCATCATCACGGATATTGAGATGCCGCTTATGGATGGTCATCGGTTTACAAAACTTCTGAAAAATGATGATGCTACAAAGAAGATTCCTGTGGTCATCTTCTCATCATTGATCAACGAGGAAATGCGCCGCAAGGGAGACGCACTCGGTGCCAACCGTCAGATGACCAAGCCTGAGATCGGAGATTTGGTCTCTGTTATTGACGAACTGGTAGGGATCAAAAACGCCTGATAAGGTGGGCGATACGTAAGAGATGAATTCCAGCAACGAGAGTTATCTTGACAGCCTTCTGGCCGCCATGATGGGAGGGTTCGGCAAAAAATCCGGCGAGAAAAAGGAGCCTGCGCAGGAGCCTGTGATGGATGCGCAGGCTCCTGTTGATACGCGTGATGTTGCGGATATCATCAGTGAAGATTTCGGTGATGAGAGCAGTGATCTCAAGGAGATCAGCGATCTGCTCAGACAGTCTGACGAGCATATCATCGTAGATCCCGAAATGGCGCAGGAATTCGCCGAGTTTGAAAAACCGCCGGAAGTCGCGCCGCCGAGCATGAATGAGTGGATCGAATCCGTCGAAGAGGAGATCCGCGCCGATGAGGCAGCGGAAGCAGCTAAATCCGCAGCTGAGCGGGCAATTGTCCACGAATCGGAGCCAATCCCTGAACCGGAGCCGAAAGATGCTCCTGAGCCCGAGTTCATTCCCGAACCTGAACCGATTCCTGAACCGGATCCGATCCCTGAATCGGAATCGGAACCGGAATCTGCGCCTGTAATGCAGGAATCCCCCTGGCTCATTACAAGTGATGAAGATATCAAAGCTACGCTTGATGACATGGACATGAACGATGAAGAAGAAGCCTATTTGTCTTCTGACGATATCTTAAAAGCCATGGCAGATGGCACGTACAATGAAGAAACCGCTAATGATATATTAGCCAAGTATTCTAATACGGAAAAATCTTCATCGGAACCGGCTATGGAACCGGAGGAAATTCCTGAGCCAGAACCGATCCCTGAACCCGAGCCAGAACCGATCCCGGAACCGGAGATGATTTCGGAACCTGAGCCTGTGATGCCGGAATCCATAGAGGATACTGTCGACTCCACTGTGGATGCTGACGATATTGCAGCCATGATCGCAGCGGCGGAAGAGTCCATGTCGGAAACGGCTGCTGAACCGGAGGTGATTCCGGAACCCGAACCGATTCCTGAGCCCGAACCGATTCCTGAGCCCGAACCGATTCCCGAGCCAGAACCGATTCCTGAACCGGAGGTTATTCCGGAACCCGAACCGATCCCTGAACCTGCGCCGGAACCAGAGCCTGCTCCTGCACCAGCGATGCCGGAGCTGTCCGGAGATCCGAACGCCAAGATGGATCCGGATGATATCGCGGCGCTTTTTGCGGCAGCGAATGCAAGTGAAGAGGCTGCCCCTGCGGCAGAGCCGGAACCGAAGCCGATCCCGGAGCCTGAGGTGATTCCGGAACCTGAACTGATCCCTGAACCTGCGCCGGAACCAGAGCCTGCTCCCGCGCCCGCGATGCCGGAGCTGTCCGGAGATCCGAATGCCAAGATGGATGCGGATGATATCGCGGCGCTTTTTGCGGCAGCGAATGCAAGTGAAGAGGCTGCCCCTGCGGCAGAGCCGGAACCGGAGCCGATCCCGGAGCCTGAGGTGCTTCCGGAACCCGAACCGATCCCTGAACCTGCGCCGGAACCAGAGCCTGCTCTCGCGCCCGCGATGCCGGAAATGTCCGGAGATCCGAATGCCAAGATGGATGCGGATGATATCGCAGCACTCTTTGCGGCAGTGAATGCAAGTGAAGAGCCTGCTCCTGCGGCAGAGCCGGAACCTGAACCTGAGCCTGCTCCCACGCCCGCGATGCCGGAAATGTCCGGAGATCCGAACGCCAAGATGGATCCGGATGATATCGCGGCGCTTTTTGCGGCAGCGAATGCAAGTGAAGAGGCTGCCCCTGCGGCAGAGCCGGAACCGAAGCCG
>JAILFA010000073.1 GCA_024687125.1 Lachnospiraceae bacterium | reverse complement strand
GTGGACGGCTTCCGGATGGATGTCATCAATTACATCTCCAAGGAAGCGGGACTGCCGGACGGTAATGAAGCCATCGGTTCCATGATGGGATATACAGGAGTGGAGAAATACTACTATGGGCCGAACCTCCATGCCTACCTGCATGAGCTCCATGAGCGCACCTTTGCCCGGCATGGGGCGTTTTCCGTCGGTGAGACCCCGGGGATCGGCATGCGGATGGCGCAGCTTCTGACCGCGCAGGAACGGAAGGAGCTCGACATGGTGTTCTCCTTTGACCAGCTCGAGACGCCGGGACATACCCGGTTCGAGGATTACCGGTACGATCTGAACTATTACCGGGACTACATCACGGACTGGATGGAGCACTACGGGACGAGCTGCTGGATGTCTCTTTTCTACAATAATCACGACAATCCCCGGATGATCAGCAAGGTCGACCCGGATCCCGCCCATCACCAGGCGATCGCCATCCTGCTGGCGGCGATGCAGTTCACGCTGAAAGGGACACCCTTCGTCTTTCAGGGCGACGAGATGGGACTGGCCAATGCTTCTTTTCAGTCGATCGACGAGATCTCTGATGTGGAATCGAAAAACCTGTATGCGGAGCTGACACAGGAGAAGGGGATGTCGCCGGAGCAGGCATTTGCGGTCATCCTGGCGGGGACGAGAGAGCACGCGAGGCTTCCGCTGCCATGGAACTGCAAAAGCGGCTCCTGGGATCCGCCGGAGCACCTGAGGCAGAAGGTCCTGGAGGATGTCACAAAAACATACCGCTGGCTGATCGGCCTTCGCAGAAAGTACAGGAATACGCTGGTCTATGGCGATTTCAAGGTGCTTCGCAGGAAAAAGGGCGTGTTCGTATACCGCAGGTCGGGAGAGGACGGCACGATCATCGTGGAGTGCAGCCTGACAGAAGGGCAGCAGCGCAGCGGCTTTCGGCCGGATGATCACCGTCTTCTTTTTGCTTCGGCGGACAGGAGGCTGTATTTCGGCGAAGGACACGTGGGAATGTCAACCGTGCTCGATCCTTATGAAGTGCGGATCTGGATGAAGAACGCGGCAGAGTGAGACAGAGGTGCGTGTTTCCGCCGGCGGTTGCATTTGCGAGAAAAAACTGATAAAATAGATATGTTTACCTTCAATTCATAACAACTTGTAGAAACAAACGGAGGGAAAGCCATGGGCCTGGTCAGAACAAATGAAAAGTGTGTCGGATGTAACCGCTGTATCCGCGCATGTAGCTGTACGGGCGCGAATATCGCTGTTGAACAGGACCGGGGCAACATCATCGAGGTCGACCCGCAGAGATGCATCGCCTGCGGCGCGTGTATCGACGCCTGCGAGCACGGCGCGCGGGAATTTGTCGATGATGTGGACCGTTTCTTTGAAGATCTCAAGCACGGCACGAAGATCTCCGTTCTGATCGCCCCTGCGTTTCTTGCGAATTATCCCAATGAATATGAGAAGTACCTCGGGATGCTGAAAAAGCTTGGTGTCAACCGCTTTATCAGTGTATCCTTCGGCGCGGACATCACTACCTGGGCATATATCAAGTACATCACCGAGAGAAAGTACTACGGCAGCATCTCCCAGCCCTGCCCGGCCGTTGTCGGCTATATCGAGCGCTACATGCCGGATCTGCTCCCGAAGCTGATGCCGGTGCAGAGCCCGATGATGTGCGCGGCCATCTATGTGAAAAAGTACCTCAAGGTGGCCGACAAGCTTGCGTTCATCAGCCCCTGCATCGCCAAGAAGAACGAGATCGACGATCCGAACAATCACGGAGTTGTTTCCTATAATCTAACCTTTACCAAGCTGGCCGCGTATCTCAAGGAGCACCCGGTTGCCGGCGCCGCTCCCTACAAGGATGAGATCGAGTACGGTCTTGGATCGATCTATCCGATGCCCGGCGGTCTTAAGGAAAACGTATACTGGCTTCTCGGAGAGGATGCGCTCGTCCGCCAGATGGAGGGAGAGCATCATATGTATGAGTATCTTCGGAGAAACAAGGACCGCATCAAGTCCGGCAGGATCCCGTATCTGTTCGTTGATGCGCTGAACTGCACCAACGGCTGTCTGTACGGTACCGGTGTTGATAACAGAAAGACCCTCAATGAAGATGTCTTCGTGAATATCCAGAAGATCCGCTCCAACAGCAAGACGGATGCCAAGCGATCCGCCTGGAGCAGGCCTATGCCGCCGAAAAAGAGGCTGGAGGCACTGAACAGACAGTTCGCCGATCTGCATCTTGATGATTTCGTCAGGAAGTATACAGACCGGAGCAGGGACTGTGCGGTGCGCATCCCTTCGAACACGGAGCTGGAAGCAATCTTCCAGAAGATGAAAAAGGACGATGAAGCCAAGCGTCATATCGACTGCGGCTGCTGCGGATATGATACCTGCAGGGAGATGGCGATCGCGATCCACAACGGCTTCAGCCATCATCACAACTGCGTCCATTACATCAAGGACAGGGCCTACGAGGAAAAAGACAAGGCGATGGCGCTCGCGGACGAGGTCCAGCAGGCCCGCGATGAGATGAACGA
>JAILFA010000067.1 GCA_024687125.1 Lachnospiraceae bacterium | reverse complement strand
TCCGACGCGGGTGATGCGCTTGTCATCGTCGCTCGCGGGGAGCACTTCGCCGTCCCGCTCGGCGTCAACGACCATGCTTCGGAATTTAAGGATCATGAACCTTCTGCCGCCCTCGGTCACACGCTCCTGCTTATAGAACACGGGACCGTGATCGTCCAGCTTGATGGCGATAGCGACCGCCCCCATGATGGGAAGCGCGGGGATCATGACGACGAGACAGGTCAGAACGTCCATGACACGTTTGATGATGCGCTCAACGCTGGTGATGCCGCGGCTCCTGACAAGCACAAGCGGGGTGTCAAAGAGGTCGATCACTTCGCCGCCCCGGACGATGATGTCACTGATCTTCATCTCGGCGTATACGCGGATCCCCAGGCTGTAGCAGTACTTCAGGATGTCGTTTCTGAGCTCCGCGTGGATGTCGTTCAGGACAACGCCGTCGTAGTTCGCCACTTCCCTGCAGATCGCGTCGAGGCCGATCGAAGCGTCGACCTCGTGCTCGATGCGGTATTTATCCTTGCGCACGGACATTTTGTGCTCAAGGTTCTGATTGCTCTTATCTCCGCAGATCATGAGAAGCCTGCGGGGGACATGTGTTTTCCTGTACAGGATCTGATACAGGGCACAGATGACGGAAACAAGGACAAAATCGATGGCTGTCAGGATATAGATGGGCCACGCGGGAACCATGACATTGGCGATCAGTGAGAGGATTGCGTATTCCACGGCGTTTGCGATGATGACCGCGATGACCTGCGAGAAGATGATATCCAGCTGCTTCAGGATTCCGAACTGGAAGCCGTTCATGACGGTGATCAGAACATACAGAATGATCGCGTACACGCCGATCAGAACGTATTTGCCGCGTCCGAAATACGCGGGAAACGACTTGCCGTCGTAGATGTTTCGCCAGATCAGATAGAAGACGACTGCAAGGATCCCGACCTCGATCACTGCTTCGAGGCGCCGGACCATGTCCATGGCATCCGACTTGCGCCGGTTCTGATTCAGTTGCTCAAAAACACTGTCAAACGACGCCATGAACACTCCGATATCTGGCGGTTATTTCCCGGATCCGCTGCCCTTCGCGGGCTGCGTCTGCATTTTGTATGTACATGGCTGGAATTATACCACATACGGGGCTGTTATGGAAGAGATGCTCACGCAAAGCACCGGCGGACGATCTCTATGATCCTGTCCTGATCCTCCGGCGTCATCTTGTTGTCTGAGGGCAGACAGAAGCCGCGGGCAAAGATGTCGGCGGAGACGCTGCTGTCCGCGGACTGCTTATCGGTGTGCGCGGGCTGATCTGCGGGGGCTGCAGAGCCCGCCGCCGTGACAAACGGATGCTCGCGGTAGATCGGCTGCATGTGCATGGGCTTCCAGATGGGGCGCCCTTCGGCGTTAAAGGTCTTCAGCGCCTCAAAGAGTTCATCGGGGCAGGATCTGCCGGGGACATGCGTCCATGTGGTTTCGGTCTCAGTGCGCTCCGCGGGACACATGGCATCCCGGTCGATGAGGACACAGCTGAGCCAGTAGTTGGGGTGGCTCTCCGCGCCGCCGAGAGGGTTCATCGTGACGGGAAGGTTGGAAAATCCCTCGCGGTAACGCTCATAGATCGCCTTTTTCTGAGCGATGTGCTCCTCGAGGTGCCCGAGCTGCCCCCGGATGACGCCGGCTACGACATTGGACATGCGGTAGTTGTAGCCGAGCTCCTCGTGTTGGTACCAGAGCGCGGATTCGCGCGACTGGGTGCTCCACTTGCGGATGCGGTCCGCGACCTCCTGAGCGTGTGCGAGCAGGGCGCCGCCGCAGCTCCCGGTGATGATCTTGTTGCCGTTAAAGCTGATGATGCCGATATCGCCGAAGGCACCGGTCATCGTGCTTGTTCCGTCAGAGAATGCCAGATATGCTCCCAGAGACTCCGCAGCGTCCTCGATGAGGAGTGCGCCGTGCGCGTCGCAGATTTTGCGGATCTCGGTGATCTTTGCGGGTGTGCCGTAGAGGTGCGCAAGCACGACCATCCTTGTGTCCGGGTAGAGTTCAAACGCCCGCTCGAGGGCATCGGGATCCATATTCCAGGTATCGCGCTCCGCGTCAATAAAGACGGCTTCGCCGCCCTCATAGGCGACGGGGTTCACGGTCGCGTCAAAGGTCATGTCGCTGCAGAATACCCGCCTGCCCTTAAGGGTCCCTTCAAAGGCTCTGGGTTTGCCGTAAAGCTCCTGTCCGGCATACCGGATCGCGAGATGGAGCGCCGCGGTGCCGGTTCCGAGTCCCACCGCGGCGGGAACACCGATCTTTTCCTTAAGGAGCCGCTCGACCTCGTCGATGTTCTTTCCGACGGTGCTCATCCAGTTCGTGTCAAACGCCTCGTGTATATACTCGAGTTCCTCGCCGTGCATGGTCGGCGAAGCAAGCCACTGCCTTTTTTCGAAGGGGGTGATGTCTTTGAATCTGGGATCGTTTTGGATCTGCATGGGTTTACAATGCCTCGCTTTTCTGAAGTTGATGTTCTCTGCCTCTCGCATTATACATCAGATCGGCTGTACACTGCAATGCGGCAGGCTGGGCAGTCATTGACACACTGGACCGCTGTTTTTCAGATTTTCAGATTTTCGAATTTCCAGCTTTTCGCATTTTGATCAATTGCTGCTGAAGAGCTATTCTGGCCTGAAATTCCTCGTATCTCTTTTCCGCATCCTCGTTTCGCTGAACTATTTCAACGAGTTCTTCTTTTTCTTTGATTAAATCCGCTTTTACAAATCCCATAGCTTTACACCCCCATTTACAACAGTCCACAAAAATGACTCTCATTCAGCCTGATACCAGACCTCACTCGCGTGGTACATATTCTGCATGGCACGGATCTCATCCTCCGTCATGCCGGGCTGATAGTCCGCATAGACAACAGGAGTCGGGCAGGCTTCATAGGAGATATAGATATCCTTGACGGTGTGATTCAGATCGGGATCGCGCAGGAAGAGGATGCGGCCGGCATCTGCTGCTTCCGGATGGTCGGCAAGATATTTCAGAAACGCGCGCCCTTCCGGGTCGATGGTCTCTTCACGTATAGCCAGATCGGTTTCCCGACTCTCGCGATAGGTGACGAAAGCGCGTGCCTCGCCAGCGTAGCCCGCAGTAAGGAGGGGCAGTATGAGGAAGATCGCGATCGCGGCAGTGCTTTTGTTTGCGGCTGCCATCGCAACCCGGTCCAGGACGATCATCAGTGCCCCCAGCATCCACGGCGCGCCGTACCGGGAGATAGACCGCGCCATGATAAAGGGGTCGCTGTACTGCTCCTCCGTCTGAAAGATCGTCAGATGTGCCGCCCTGATCGCGCCGTACGTGGTGAGGGCCGTGACGGTGAAAAAGACGGTTGCGCGATTCAGCAGTTTAGCCTGTGAGTGAGTGATGAAGCAGCGTAAGATAACGCATGATATTATTAGTGTTCCGATCATCCCCCCGGCAGACGGGTCGAGGGTGATCTGCCTGTCCTCGTGGAGCGGCCAGAGGAAGAATGCTTCCAGATAGACGCGCAGGCGCTCCCCGATATCCGTCGCCACGGCGCGCCGTCCGCCGGCGAAGTTCACCGCTTCACTCGTGAGCTTGGCGATCCGTCGGTTTGCGAGGCAGTAGATGAGCCAGGTGCCCCAGGTGAGGATCGGCAGGATCGCCGGGATAAGGCGCGTCAGGCGCGCACTTTTCAGGTTCTCCGGTTTTTCCGGTCTCCGCTGTACCCACAGTGCATACGCCAGCGCGAGGATCGCCCAGTAGAAGCCGCTGCTCTTGATAAGGACGAGAACCGAGGCGTACACGGTGATGCGGGCATGGACAAAGCTGCTGCCCTCACTTTTTCCTGCTTCCCGTATCGTCAGGAGCAGTGCCCCATACAGGATCCCCATGGGGATGTCCGCCGCGGTACCGCCGAACTGCAGGGCACAGACGGCACTCGGAAGAAGGAGCACGGCCGGGACCGCGATCAATCGCGGGATGAGGTGCGTAAACTGTCGCGTCTTTTTAAGGAGCGGGAGCAGCAGTAGCAGGTTCAGGACGTGATAGGCGCTGAACTGCAGGCCTTCCTGATAGACATGCGGTGAAAGAGACAGAAAGATCCACTTCCACAGCGCCATGGCCGGCGGATAGTCGCCGAATTCGGGGCTTACATTGCCGTATTTCCCGGCAAATCCGCCGGCGGCCCACAGGTATTTCGCGTCGTTTGCCCAGAAATTGATATCATCCCACCAGGTGACCACGCGGTCCGCGGCGAGGATCGCGGCAGTGGTGATGATCGCGAGGGCAAGGAGAAACTGCGGATCGAGGATCCGCTGACGTACTGTGTCCGGGACGGGCACCTTTTCCTGCGTGCGCGCGCGTTTTACGAGGATTACGCCCAGAGCGATGACTCCCGCCCCACAGATCCACCCCGCAAACGGCAGCGCGTGAAAGAATGCGAGGATATAGAGGGTGAGGATGGCGCAGCAGGCAGTAAAGGGGAGGGTGTCAAAGACATCCTCCCCCTTTGTGGCAATGATCACAGCAGAAACCAGTATTGCAGCGAGTACGAGCGCACTCATCTTTTCCGATCAGCTCCTGCCGCTCTTTTTACAGATCCCTCAGCCCCAGGGATTCTCGCCCTCGTAGCGGACGCCCGCCGGCTGGTTGTAGCCGATCTCCGCGGGATCCACGCCGATGTACTTGAGCGCGTCGTAGAGGGGCTTTGCATAGTGGCCGAACATGACCGCGCCGTGGTGCGGGAAGTTTTTGCCGATGAGCCAGTGGCGATAGAAGCGTCCCATCTCCTTGATGGCGAAGACGCCGATGCCGCCGAAGCTCTGTGTCGCGACGGGCAGGACTTCACCTTCGGCCGCATAGGCACGAAGCTTGGCGTCCGCGGTGGACTGCAGGCGGTAGAATGTGATCTCGCCGGCCTTGATGTCGCCTTCGATCGTGCCGTCGCACCAGTCCTGCGGATGGGTGCGCGCCATGATGCGCTGGAAGGACAGATGCGGGTTGTTGATCCTGGTGGAGCAGGTGTTGCCGCAGTGGAAGCCCATGAAGGTATCCGTGAACTTGTAGTCGAACTTGTCCTGGATGGACGCGTCGTACATGTCGTGCGGTACGGAGTTGTTGATGTCGAGCAGGGTGACCTCCTGGCCGGAGATGCAGATGCCGATGTACTCGGACAGGGTGCCGTAGATATCGACTTCGCAGGAGACCGGGATGCCTTTGCGCATCAGGCGGCTGTTGACGTAGCAGGGCACGAACTTGAACATATCCTGGAACGCGGGCCAGCACTTGGTCGTGAGCGCAACATACTTGCGATAGCCTTTGTGCTCCTCGACCCAGTCAAGCAGGGTAAGCTCGTACTGTGCGAGCTTGGGCAGCATAGCGGGCTCTTTTCCGGCTTCATAGCCCATTTCCTTGGCCATGTCGGCGGCGACTTCCGCGATGCGCTTGTCGCCTTCGTGCTTGGTGTAGGCTTCGAAAAGGTCAAGCTCGGATTCTTCCTCGATCTCGACGTCAAGATTGTAGAGCTGCTTGATCGGTGCGTTGCAGGCCAGGAAATTGGCAGGACGGGGACCGAAGCTGATGATCTTGAGGTTCGCAAGGCCTTCCGCGACGCGCGCGACGGGCAGGAAGTCATGGATCATGTCCGCGCACTCATCAGCGTTGCCGACCGGGAACTCGGGAATGTACGCGCGGGTGTTGCGCAGTGCGAGGTTGTAGCTCGCGTTGAGCATGCCGCAGTACGCGTCTCCTCGTCCGTCCATCAGGTCGCCCTGGCTCTCTTCGGCGGCCGCGCAGAACATCTTGGGGCCGTCAAAGTGCTTGGCAAGCAGGGTCTCGGAGATCTCGGGGCCGAAGTTGCCGAGGTACACGCACAGGGCGTTGCAACCGGCCTTCTTGATATCTTCAAGGGCGTTGACCATGTCTGTCTCGCTCTCGATGATGGTGACAGGGCACTCATAGATGTCGGCCGCGTCATACTTTTTCGCGTAAGCCGCTACCAGCGCCTTTCTGCGGTTCTCCGCGAGAGATGCCGGGAAACAGTCGCGGCTGACGGCGACGATGCCGACCTTAATGGTGGGGATGTTGGTGATCATACGCTGTTTACCTCCTGAACCTGAATCGCTGCCCCTTTGATGGTTTAGTAAAGCGCCCCGACAGCAGAAGGCGCTAAGGATTCGCGATTTTCATTTTACCACAAGATGAGGAAGAGATAAATAGGTGAAATTTTACAGGGCAGCGTTGGGCAGCGCTGAACATGATCGGGCAGCGCGGGCTTGATTGGGCAGCGCGGGACGGCGTACGATGATTCGGGTGTAGTTGGAATCTTTGGGCGCATTTCAGGCTTTTCTTCTGTTTGCGCCCAAGGGCTCTACGATTCTCGAGGCAATTTGGGCGCATTTCATAATTTTCCTCATATTTCGACCAAGTTTTTTCACTTTTTCAAGGAATCCTCGGGCGCATTCCGTGCTTTTCCTCTGTTTTTGACCAAATGCCTTCACTTTTTCAGAGTCACTTGGGCGTATTTCTCACTTTTCCTCTGTTTAAGCCCAAACTCGGATGGACGAGGAGCCAGGGCGGCGGGTTTGTTGATTCCGGCTCCTTCTCCACCAAGAAATCCGAACGACGAGGAGCCCGGCCGACGGGTTTCGTTGATTCCGGCTCCGCATGAATTCTCTGAGCACACGCGCGCCGCAATGCGATGCATAGTTTATGCTTTTTTCATTTGCTCATTCTTCGCAATTAAATTATGCTTAATTTCGCAGAGTTCTTCTGCACGGTCAGGTGTTCTCGCCGCGGCCGGTATCTCTTTTTTTGCAGCGTGCCCGCGGATCGGCTTTTACTGTCCTGTGGGCAGGATCGGTCTTTCGTATTGCAGGAGGGACGCGTATGGAGAAACGCAAAACCCGCAACAAGGGGAAACCGCGCGCCGGTCACCCCATCGCCTGGCAGAACAAGGATATTACATCCAAGCTTCTGGCGGAGAATTTCAGGGGCAGGTCCCTGGAGGCATATGGGCTTCAGCTGCCGCGGGTCGTGGACAGTCAGCCGACAAATCTGCCGGCGATCGAGGCGAATGAGCTCAAGATCGACACGCTTTTCATTTTGGAGGACGGCACTTACGCGATCATTGACTACGAGAGTGAGTACCGCGAGAAAAACAAGGGCAAGTATCTTGGCTACATTGCGCGGCTGTCGAATCGTCTGTATAATGAACTTGGGCGTTTTCCGCCGATCCGCGTGATCGTGATCTATACAGCGGACGTGCAGCGCGGAACGACGAACCCTGAGCTGGATCTGGGGAGCATGCGTGTTGTGATCGACGAGGCATTTCTGTCAGATCTCGACTCGGAAGCGATCCGCGATCGGATTGCCGCAAAGCTGGACCACGGCGAAGAGCTGGATGATCTCGATCTGATGCAGCTGATCGTGTACCCGCTCTCGTGCCGGGGAGACGCGGCCAAGAGGGAGGCGGTCAGCGAGGCAATCTCACTTTCAGAGAGGCTTACAGACGACGTCCGGCGCGCTTCCATACTGGCGTCAATCAATGTGTTTGCAAACAGGATCATCTCGCCTGATGATCAAAGCAGGATAAGGAGGCTGATCGGTATGATAGACCTTGGAAAAGAAATTTGGGAAGGCGGACGTGAAGAAGGCCGAGAAGAAGGTCGGGAAGAAGGCGCGAATATGCTGGCGGAGCTGTTGAAGCAGCTTACGCCCGGAAGCAGTGATTACACGCTTGCTCTTAACGGAAGCAGCAAGCAGCGGAACCGGCTGTATAAGAAATACCACGTGATGCAGGAGTCATGATAAACGGCCAGGGAATGAACATATAACAACCTTCTCCCGATGCGATGCAAAAACCGCTTCGCATCGGGAGTTTTCTGTCCGGATTTACAAATGGGAAATATTGTAATATAATTTCGTGGTTATGGAGCAGTATATCATCAAGGGCGGTAACTCATTAGCCGGGGAAGTCGAGATCACAGGCGCGAAAAACGCGGCGCTTGCGATCCTGGCGGCTTCTACGATGACTGATGATACCGTTATTATTGAGAATATGCCGGATGAGGCGGATACAAACATCCTCCTTGCGACAATGAATGAGATCGGCGTCTTTACGCACCGAACGGGCAGACATACCGTGCGCGTAAACGCCGCCAAGGCGCGGGACATGGTCATCGACAACGATGCCTTAAAGAAGATCCGTGCGTCTTACTATCTGATCGGCGCGATGCTGGGCAAGTTCAAGCACGCGCGTGTCGTATTGCCGGGCGGCTGCGCGATCGGTCTTCGTCCGGTCGACCAGCATATGAAGGGATTCAGCGCGCTCGGCGCCGAATGCCGGATCGAGCACGGTTATATCGTCGCGGAGGCGCGCGAGCTTCACGGTGCGCATATCTATCTCGACGTCGTTTCTGTCGGCGCGACGATCAACATCATGATGGCCGCGACACTTGCGCAGGGGCAGACGATCATCGAGAACGCGGCCAAGGAACCGCATGTCGTTGATCTCGCCAACTTTCTCAACAGCATGGGCGCGCGTATCAAAGGAGCAGGCACGGACGTGATCCGTATCCGCGGTGTGGAGCGCCTGCACGGAACAGAATACGCGATCATCCCCGACCAGATCGAGGCGGGCACGTTTATGATGGCAAGCGCGATCACGCGCGGGGACATCACGGTCCGCGGCGTCATCCCCAAGCATCTGGAGTCGATCAGTGCAAAGTTAAAGGAGATGGGCTGCGAGATCCATGAAGAGGACGACGCGGTGCGCGTCATCTGTAAGGAACGGCTTAAGAGCACACATGTCAAGACGCTGCCCTATCCGGGCTTTCCCACCGATATGCAGCCACAGATCACCGTGGCGCTGGGCCTCGCATCCGGGGTCAGTATCGTTACCGAATCCATTTTTGAAAACCGTTTCAAATATATCGACGAGCTCGTCTCGATGGGCGCAAACATCAAGGTGGAAGGCAGTACTGCCATCATCTCCGGAGAGGAAAAGTACACAGGCGCACACATCGTCGCGCCGGATCTTCGTGCGGGTGCCGCGCTGGTTCTCGCGGGTCTCGTCGCGGACGGTTTTACCACCATCGATAATATCCGCTTTATCGAACGTGGATATGAAGATTTCTACGTGAAACTGCAGACGCTGGGCGCCCGGATCGAACGCGTCGAGGATGAACGCAGCGGGCAGAAGTTCCGCTTAAAGTATGCATAAATCAGCACAACTGCGAGATAACAAAAACAAACCCGGAATGCTTGCATTCCGGGTTGTTCTTTGTTATCTCGCAGATGCGGGCAAGGCGCGAAGCGACTCTGACCGCACAGCAACGAGGATTACGAAGTAATCCGAGTAGCTGGTTGTGCTGACCTAGATGATCGCCTCTATATACAGGTCCGGATTCTGGGCCAGATCCACATAACTGCTGCCGGCTTTGATAGTAGGGCGCGCGAGACGATCGGGGTTGATGAAGACGATCTCGCCTTCGATCCCGTTGTTCAGGCGCACGCGATTGAGCAGATAAGTGTTCACGACATTGGACAGGAAGGTCATGATCGCGCGCGTGTCGTATTTCTGTAATCCCTCATTCTCAAAAAGACCGATCGCGACGAACGGACACTGCGGTCCTCGATAGACGCGCGCCGAGGTCGTCGCGTCATAGACATCCGCGATCGCAACGATCTTGGCGACAGGATCGATCCGATCAGCCGTGATCCCGAACGGATAGCCACTGCCGTCGCAGCGCTCATGATGCATGAGAACCGCGTTCTTGATACGCGTGTCGATCGAAAGATCCTTGATGATCTCATAGCCCTGACGCGGGTGCGTCTGCACAATGTGATACTCGTCCTCCGTGAGCTTGGCCGGCTTGGAGATGATCTCCCCGGGTATCAGGAGTTTGCCGATATCGTGCAAGAGCCCGGCCTGCGTCGCGACCAGCGTATCCGCCTCCGAGAGGCGCATCCACTTGGCCAGACAGCTGCAGATCAGTGCCACATTGATGCAATGCACATACGTCGCGTCATCGTACTGCCTGAGACTGTGGAGCATATCAAAGACATTGGAAGGACCGGAGCTCTGATCGATCAGCGTATAGACAGGCGTGATCATGCTCTCGACATCGAGAGGCTTGTTGTGTTTTACGACATCGTTGATCTTGTCCTTGAACTGTTCCGCGTCTCCTTCAAACTCCTTCTGAAATTTCTGGAACTCGGGAGTCGCACGCAGACGTTCGGAATAAGAGGGCTCCGCGTGCTGCTGGTTGAGGCCGACCTGTTCATCTTCCACCAGAACATGCAGAACCGAATAAAAGGCGAGACGCGTAATGGATTTGTCGCTCAGCACCGAACCCTTGGGGAGGATCATGACCGAACGGTCATAGCTGTAAACATCCTCCGACAGGATCATGCCCGGTGTGAGATCAATTGTCTTTACCCGTTTCATACGCGTATTATACCACAGATCGTTCCATACTTCCGCATGTTTTTCAGTTCAGGTATTTCATCGGATTCACCTGTACGCCGTTCACGAGGATCTCGAAGTGAATGTGCGGTCCGGTGCTGACGCCGGTGTTTCCTGAAAGCGCGATCTTCTGGCCCTGCTGGACACTCTGGCCTGTCTTGACCAGGATCCTGGACAGATGTCCGTAACGTGTGACCATGCCGTTCGGATGCTCGATGTAGACAACATTTCCGTAGCCGCTGCCCCAGCCCGCGCGCGTGACAACGCCCGAAGAGCTCGCAACGACCGCCGTGCCGACAGGTGTGGCCCAGTCGATGCCCTTGTGATAGGTGCTCGCGCCCTTGGTCGGGCGGCTCCGCTTGCCGAACGGGGAGCTCAGGCGTCCGCCTGAGATCGGCTTGATAAAGGTCGGCGGAACCTTGGTGCCCTTTTCCATGATCATCGGCACCGCCTCCCACGTCACCTCCTCCTTGACGATCGTGCGCGCGACCTCGCTTTTGTTGACCCACGTCGAACGCGCGATCACCTTGTGGAAGCCCGAGGAAGGCTCCTGCAGCACCTGTGTCTGGTTTGTGTACCAATCGTCATTGGGCACGATCACGACCTCGGCTTCATAGCTCTCCTCGATATATTCCTCCGTCTCATAGCGCACCGCGAGCTCCGGCTCCGGGACAGTCACGATCAGCTCGTCCTCCGGGCGGATCGCCTGCGACGCGTCATCGAGGGTGGGATTCATCGCGATCAGCGCGTCCAGCGACAGGTTGTAGTTCTCGGCGATGACCGAAAGAGAATCGCCCGATTTCACCTCGTAGATCTGCGGCGTTTCCTTGTCCTTGGTCACCTCGTCGATCGCAGTCGCAAGGTCTGTCAGCTCGCTCGCGGGCAGATATGCCTCCACAACCTCGATGCTGTCATCAAAGGACATGTCATACAGGCCCAGTGAAAACTCCGAAAAATCCATCTCCTCGGGCGAACGCTCCACCTCCGGCTTTTCCGTCATCGCGAGAAACGTTCCGCCCGTGGGGAGCACCGTCATCTCCGTGTCACGGTCATCCACTTCCGCATCCTTTTTCGCGACGCGCGCGGTGAGGACGCTGACTTCGCGCGTGGGGTCCGGGATCAGCTCCGTATAGAATGTTCCGTCGGGATCATACGCGGCGAGCGCCGTGTCCAGAAGCCGCAGTACCTCCGTGCTGTCCGCGAGATTTACGGAGTAGTCGCCGATCTTGACCGTATAGTGCCTGCCGAGTGTCGCGTAGACGTTGCTCCTGAGTACCTCGAGCATCGCCTGTGTGACCTGCGCGGGGTCATCGGCCTCCGCGGGCGCGTCCGTGCTGTGCGTGATATTGCTGATCGAAAGCTCCGCGTCGGACAGCGCCAGTCCCCCGCCCTGCGTCGCGAGCCTCTCACGCGCAAAGGTGCGCCGCGCGTCGTTAAGACACGAAAACGCTTCCTCGCGTGAGGTGAGGATTCCGACAGATACATCGTTGAGGGTGACGGAAAAGCGCGGCGCGCGCTCGGTTAAACTCCCGGAAAACGCAGGCATCAGCAGAAGCCACAGAAAACAGGCTGCTGCTGATGACACATAGATGAGATAGCGCAGGCGGAGCCCCCTGCCGGATCTCCCGGCGCTCCGCCCGTGGTTTTGGTTTCGGGTCATGCTTTATAGATAACTGCTAAGAATGTAAGCCACCAGAATGCCGAGGTTGACGAGGCCGGTCACAAGGGCCGCGACCGTCAGCGGCGTAGACGCGCTCCTGCGGTGCAGGAAGCTGTCCTCCATGGTCTCCATCCGCTGGTTCAGGCTCGTGATCGCAGTGTCCAGCGTGGAGGTCTGCTTCGCGAGGAAGTCGCTCATCGATGCCTGTACGTTGCGGTAGACGCGGACGCCGACGTCATGCGTGTTCTTGTTGATCATCTCAACATTCGTACCGATCCCGTCGCTGACACGCCCGCCGACATCATCGCCAAGGCCCGAAAGACTCCCGGCCGCGGCATCGATCTTTTCGCAGGCACCCTTCAGTTCCTTCGTCAGATCTTCGAGGCTCTGCTGCATCTCTTCGCTGCGCATCGCATCCGCCTGACGGCGGGTGAGATCGGCCTGTGCACGCTCGTCCATGAGCTGTTCGATGCGCTGGAACGCGGCATCGATCTGTTCGGAGCCGGCCGGCTGTCCGGCACCGTCCTGCTGCGGCGCGTTCCGCAGCTCCTCCATCATCGTGCGGATGCGCCGATCCTGTCCGTCGACAACCTCACGGATCTCGTCGACACAGGCGGCATTTCGGTTATAGATCTCCTCCATCTGGCTGATGCGTCCCTCAAGGCCGGCTGCCAGGTTCCGGAGTGCCTCCAGGTCCGCTTCGGGGATACCCTGCTGCGGCTGAGGCTGCGGCATCGGTCCGGGCATCGGCATTCCGCCCTGCGGCATCTGTCCCGGCATCGGCATCGCCCCCGGCATTCCGCCGTGCTGCATCGGCATGCCGCCCTGCGGCATCTGCTGCATCCCAGGCTGCATTCCCTGCTGCATCCCTGGACCAGGCTGCATTCCGGGCTGCATCTGCGGATGGCCCATAGGCTGTCCGTAACCGCCCTGGACACCCATGGACATGTCCTGTCCCATCCGGTCGAAGCGCTCCATAAAGCCGTCGCTTGCACCGTATCCGTCCGCGTAGCGGGATCCCTGACCGCGTGCGTTATTTCTGTCGTACATTCTAGCTCCCCCTTTGTTCCACCGAACACAGTGAGACATTACTCCCGATAAGTGTTACATTGTTTTTAATCTTTGTTCATACTTTATTAACATAGCACAATTATACTATGTTTAACAGCGAAAGAGAGATAAAACATTCTTCCTCTATAACGACAGTTTTTCATAATCGCCCGGGTGCTTCCAGCAAGTGCCCGGGCACTCCTCTCTAAAGCCCTACTTTCCTTCCCCGTCCCTAAGTGCTTCGATCTCCTCGTTCAGTCTGAGCATGCGCGAATCCAGCTCCGTGATCATGCGGGCGCACTCCATCAGCTCCGTGTTGATGTGCGCGGGAGCATTGCCCTCGAACTTATACTGGATCTTATGCTCCAGACTGGCCCAGAAATCCATCGCGACCGTGCGGATCTGAACCTCGACCTTGGTCTCGACGATGCGGTCGGACAGGTACACCGGGATCGTGACGACCATGTGGTAACTGCGGTAGCCGCTCGTCTTGGGGGTCAGGATATAATCCTTGACCGCGACGACCTTGATGTCGCTCTGTCTGCTGATCATGTCGGCGATCTGATAGATGTCCGATGTAAAGGAGCAGATCACGCGGATGCCGGCGATATCGTTGACGTACTTGACCATGTTTTCAATGGTCGGCTCGTACCCGTGGCTGCGCAGCTTCTTAACGATACTTTCCGAGGTCTTGATGCGGCTCTTGACGTGCTCGATCGGATTGTACCGGTGCACGTGCTGAAACTCGTCATTCAGGATCTCGATCTTGGTCCCGATCTGCTTTAAGGCAGACGTATACAGGAGCTGTACTTCCTTCCAGCTCTTGACCTCACTGTCCCTTGTGACGACAAGCGTCTGCTTCTGCTCTTTGGGCTCGGGTATCTCTTCTTTTCTCAGCTTATTCTTCATTCGACCGTAACACTCTTAGCGAGGTTGCGCGGCTTGTCGACATCGCATCCGCGCCCCACGGCGATATAATAGGCCAGCATCTGCAGCGGAATGATCGCAAGGGAATCCGTGAAAAGCGGATGCGTCTCCGGCAGCATGACGGTGTAATCCGATTCGTTCTCGATATCTGTGTTGCCCATGGTCGTGATCGACAGGATCACGGCGCCCCGGGCCTTGACTTCCTTGATATTGGACAGCAGCTTTTCGCTGAGCGAAGCCTGCGTGGACACCGCCGCGACAAGCGTCCCGTCCTCGATCAGCGAGATCGTGCCGTGCTTCAGTTCACCCGCCGCGTATGCCTCGGAGTGGATATAGGAGATCTCCTTTAACTTCAGGGAGCCCTCAAGGCAGATGGCGTAGTCGATGCCGCGGCCGATGAAAAAGACGGCGCGTGCCGCGATGAAGCGGCTGGCGATACGCTGCAGTTCCTCGCGGTTGTTGAGGAGCATCTCGATCTGGTCGGGCAGCTTGGTGAGCGCGTCGATCATCGAGCGGAGCTTTCTGCCGTGCAGATAGCCGCGCGCTCCCGCGAACTTCATGGCAAGAAGATACAGGGCGATCAGCTGTGCGCTGTAGGCCTTGGTCGTCGCGACCGCGATCTCGGGTCCCGCCCAGGTATACATGACAAAATCCGCTTCGCGCGCGATAGTGGATCCCACCACGTTGACGATGGCCAGGATCTTGCAGCCGGCTTCACTGGCCATCCTGAGGGCCGCGAGCGTATCCGCGGTCTCACCGGACTGGCTGATCACGACCACAAGATCATCTTTTTCGAGAAGCGGGTCGCGGTAGCGGAATTCCGACGCGAGATCCACCTCCACGGGCAGGCGCGCCAGATTTTCAAAGATGTATTTCGCGGTCACGCCGGTGTGGTAGGCGCTGCCGCAGGCGACGATAAAGAGCTTGCGCACGTTCGCGATCTCCTCATCGGTCATCTTCAGCTCTTCGATGACGATCTCGCCCTTCTTGAGACGAGGGTTCAGCGTGTCGCGCACCGCCTGGCGCTGCTCCATCATCTCCTTGAGCATGAAATGCTCGTAGCCGCCCTTTTCCGCGGCGCTGACATCCCAGTCTACAGTGGAGACTTCCTTGGAGATCTCCTCTTCGTCGATGTTGAAATAAAACGCGCCGTCCGCGGTCAGATCCGCGATCTCCAGGTTGCCGAGATAGACGACGTCGCGCGTGTATTTGAGGATCGCGGTGACATCACTCGCGATGAAATATTCGCCCTCACCCTTTCCCACAATAAGCGGGCACTCCTTGCGGACACTGTAGAGATGGTCGGGATGGTCCGCGAACACGATGCCGAGCGCAAAGGAGCCGGTGATCTGCTGGAGCATCTGAATGATCGCCTTGCGCGGATCGCCATTGTAATAGTTGTCGAGCAGATGCGGCAGGACCTCGGTGTCCGTGTCAGACGCGAATTTGTACCCCCTGCTCTCGAGACGTCTGCGCAGCGCCTGATAGTTTTCAATGATACCGTTCTGAACGACGGCAATGGTCCCCGCCGTATTGGTGTGCGGATGCGCGTTGACCGTGCTCGGTACGCCGTGCGTTGCCCAGCGGGTATGCCCGATGCCCATTGTCCCGGGGAGCGTCTGTCCGCCGCGGGTCAGGTTGTAGAGCACATTCAGCCGCCCGGTCGCCTTGGCCTGGTTCAGCTTTTCCCCGTCATACACAGCCATGCCGGCGGAGTCGTATCCGCGGTACTCGAGCCTCTCCAGCCCGTCCAGTATGATCGGCGCCGCTTTCTGTTTACCGATGTATCCGACTATTCCACACATATATCACGCCTTCCAGAATGATTTGTTATTCGTAAACTTCAGTATGCACGTACGGGGCAGTTTCCGGTAGTTCCTGCCGAGCAGGAATCCCGCGTATCTTGCCGCGCAGCCCACGAGATATCCCGGGATCTGCAGAAGCCTGCCGCGGCTCCACAGGTGCCGGAGCGTCATCATGACGAATTTTTTGCCCTCGCTCTCAGAGTGCGTGCCCGCAAAAACCTCCGGGTGCATGGCCTGGGAAACCCCCAGATCAAAGTTTCTGTGAAACTGCTGCCGCGCGGTGTAGTTGTGCGAGTGGATCACCCGCGCATCCGCGCAGTACCGGATGCTGTACCCTGCGAGGAGCGCCGTATGCGCATAGACCATATCCTCGTTGAAGATCGCCGGTGCCTGAAATCCGCCCAGCTCCTCCCAGACGGTCCTGTCATAGAGGGCGCACACGTTCGAGGCAAAAGCCGCCTTGATCCCGAGCCGTGCTTCATCAAGAATCGTTTTTCTATGCGACCTTGCGGGGTAGTTAAAGGCCCTCGCACACTTTTCCGCTTCGCCGGCATCCCGCGCGGCCAGCTGTCTCGCGTAGGCGATCGCGCACGTGCCGTCGCTCTGCATCGCCATGAGCAGCTTCGTGACCAGCTTTGTGTCGGCTGGAACCGCGTCCATCGTCATAAAAAGCAGGTACGCCGCGTCCGACAGGGCGCCCCCGGCATTCCGGGTGGCCGCGTGGTCAAACGCCTCCCTCGTCACATGGTGCACTTCCGCAAAAGGAAAGCGCTCCGCGATACGTTCGCGCTCCGCCCAGAGGGTATAGCACGATTCGTCCGTATTCATCAGGATCACGCGTCTTACCGGCGTCTCCTGCTTTGCAAGCCGCGCAAGGGTCCTGAGCAGCTTATCGTCACGGCCCGGTTCAAAGACCGGGATAACGACATCAACGGAGCTTTGCTGCGACATCGGCCGAGATCTTTTTGCTGTACTCCTGCACATATTTGGACACCTGGTAGTTCTCTTCGTCAAAAAGGAACTGATGCGCCCAGATTACATTGCTCTCCAGATCGACCGGCAGGACGCAGGAACCGATGTTGCTGCCCATGCTGCCCGTCGTGCGCATCGTCGCGTCCGGGAATCCCGCGTCCGCGACAACGTGGAACTTGGTGATGTCGCCGAGCAGATCCGTGATGTCCGCGATATCCAGCGATGTATAGGTCGATCCCATCACATCGTTCGCGATCTTTGTAAGCGTCGCAAGATCCGCTTTTTTCGCCTTTTCAAGGGTCGCCGTCAGGACGCGCCTCTGTCTCTCCGCGCGGGCAAAGTCGTCGCCCACGTATCTGATCCGGCAGTAGGCGGTCGCCTGCAGGCCGTTGAGCGTCTGAAGACCGGAGCTCGTGACCGGCGTATAGTCCTTGCCGGCCGTCGCCGTAAAGTTGTCCTCGCCCTTGGCGTTTTCGCCGTCCTTTTTACCGACCATACTGATCTGATAGTTGTTCAGATGGTCGATGACGGATGCCTCCACATCAACCTCGACACCGCCCAGCGCGTCAATTGTCTTCCTGAGGCCCTCAAAGCCCACGGTGACGAAGTCCGTAATGTCCAGGTCAAGGTTCATGTTGAGCATCGAGATCGCCTGCGCCGGACCGCCCTTGGCATACGCAAGGTTGCACTTTTTGTACTCGTCGTTGGAGAGATTGAGGTAGGTGTCGCGATATACCGACATCAGCCGGATCTCCCCGTTATCCTGATTGATCGAGCAGATGATGATCGTGTCGCTTCGGGTGTTCTTCTTGAGTGCCTTTTCCCGGGAGTCGACCCCGAAGAACGCGATGTTGCGGTAGCCTTTCATCTGCTTGTTCTCGGTAGCCTTCTGACTGACGGCGATCTCGTTTTTGGAATAATCGAGCTCCACATTGCCGTCGGACGATTCGATGCTGACTGTCGTCAGGTTCGTCTTGGAGGCCTTGGTGACCGTCATCATATAGTAAAAGACAACGAGCATGATCAGCAGCACGACAACCTCCACCGCAAAGATGATGATCGCCCGCTTCTTTCTCTTTCCGCCGGTCTTTTTGCCGCTGCTCTTTACGTTCTTTTTGCCGGCAGGACGTCTGCGGTCCCTGTCGTCGTAGTCATCATAATCGTCGTCATACCGGTCATCGTACCTGTCATCCCGCCGGTCATACCGATCGTCGTATCCGTCGTCGTATCTGTCGTCGTACCTGTCGTCGTACCTGTCATCACGCCGGGCAGCTCTGCGGTCGTAACGGTCGTCACGCCTTCCTCCCCGACTGTCTCTTCTCTGTGCCATGATTCTATTGTCTCTCCTGTCTGGGCATAATTCTACCAATTAGCAAAACACCATATATTATGCCACAACTCATGGGGATATGCAAGATGTTGATTAATAAGCGTTCTTGTTGATGAACCCTTTGAAGATCGTCAGGAACATGATCTTGATGTCAAACTTGATCGACCAGTTCTCGATATAGTAGATATCGTAATCGATGCGCTTGCGGATCGAAGTGTCGCCCCGGTAGCCGTTGATCTGCGCCCAGCCGGTGAGACCGGGACGGACCTGATGACGGACCATGTAGCGCGGGATCTTCTCTTCCTCGCTGAATTTTTCTACAAAGTTCGGCCGCTCCGGACGCGGTCCCACCAGGCTCATGTGACCGAGGAAGATATTGAAGAACTGGGGCGTCTCGTCAAGACTCGTCCTGCGCAGGATCCGTCCGATCTTTGTGACGCGCGGATCCCCGGCGGTCGTCCATCCGTTGTCCTCGCCGGACTGTTCGCACACCTCCATCGTGCGGAACTTATACATCATAAAGCGCCTGCCGTGCCGCCCGATGCGTTCCTGTTTGAAGATCACCGGTCCTTTACTCGAACACTTCACCATGATCGCGATGATGATCATCGGGATCCCGAAGATCGCGATCGCCATGATCGAACCGACGATGTCCATGAAGCGCTTGATGAATCGGTTGAACAGGCTCGTGAGGGGCACATAGCGGATGTTGATAACAGGCAGTCCCGCGATATCCTCGGTGTAAGGGTTGCTCGGGAACAGGGAATTGTAATCCGGGATGAACTTCGTATGCACGCCCTTCTTCTCACACTCCGAGACCAGTGTCTCCAGCTGGTCGTAGGCCGTCAACGGCAGCGTGATCGCGATCTCGTCGAAGTCTCCGCGGTCCAGAAAGTCCTGCAGATCCTCGATACGGCCGATCACTTCTACGCCGTGGTAGCTCGTCCCCTGCGGGACATCGTCGTCCAGCACGCCCACACAGTCATAACCCCACTGCGGATTCGAGTCGATACGCATGATGTAGCTTTCTGCCGCACGCGAGTATCCGACAAGGAGCACGTGCTTGATGTTGTAGCCGCGGCGCCGGAAGAACTGCAGGATGCTGCGCACGGTAGCGCGGGAAGCCATCATGACAAAGATATTGAGGATGAAGAAGATACCGATCATCAGTCGCGAATAGTGCATCTGCTTGAACAGATACAGCAGCACGAAGAAGCCCAGGAATCCCGTGACATTGGACTTGACGATGTTCGTGAAATCCTCCCAGCTGCGGGTCAGACGCTGCGAGTTGTAGAGTCCGAAGAAATAGTAGAGGATCAGGTACGCGGGCACCAGAACATAGAGCGCCTCGAAATAGGTGTGCATCGACAGCGCCGCCGCTTCCGGATCCCTGGGCCAGATCGCCGACTCAAAACGGAGCCACCAGGCAAAAATATACGTAAGCGCTGTCAGGAGACCGTCCAGCACCATATGAAGTCTGTTCAGTATTTTCTGATTATCTTTGATCAACCGGTCACCCTCCGGATCACATTGATGTCCATCTCAAAAAGCAGGACCAGCAGGTTCCACAGCTGCGCGGGACTCTCGATCCGCTGCTTTCTGTCCCCGCCGTGCCGGATCTTATCCACGCCTTCGCGGAAGCCCTGCACATAGGCTCCGCCGAGCCCTTTGGCCGCGAAATAGCCGAACTTGACCATCTGTCCGATCAGCAAGCAGGGCAGCATTGTCAGGACCGCCGCCACCGGGAAATTCTTATAGAGCAGGTACAGGTTGTTTCCTGTCGTGAGCCGCACCTTGAAGGCGTTGTGGCGCGATCCCGAGGTGGCGCTCCCGACATGCAGCACCGTCGCCGCCGGCTCATAAAGGTTGATATAGCCGTGCAGCCGGGCCCGGATACCGAGGTCCACATCCTCCAGATAGCAGAAGTGCGCCTCGTCAAACCCGCCCAGGTCGAGCAGTTCCTTTCTTCTGTACAGTGCGGCTCCCGCGCAGGCGCTCGTGACACGGCTTCTCCTGCGGTATTCTCCAAGTCCCCTGTCACGCCCCGGTGAAAAGGCCCAGCCCAGAGAACAGTAGAGATCCCCCGAATTGTCGATCTTCCGCGGTTTCGCGAGTGTGAGCATCCGCGCGCCGACAGAGAAAACGTGTTCTCCGCCCTGCTCCATCGTATCAACGAGTTTTTCCAGCGCTCCGGCCGTGAGCAGCGCGTCATTGTTGAGCAGGAACACATACGGTGTTTCTGACGCGCAGATCCCTTCATTTACAGCCGCCGCAAAACCGCCGTTCTCCTTTCGGGTGATCAGACGCACCCTGGGGAACAGCCGCCGCATGAATGACACGCTGTTGTCCGTCGATCCGTCATCGACCACAATGACACGGTCCGCGGAGACCTGCGTCAGCACGCTCGCCAGGCACCCGCGCAGACATCTGGCCCCGTTGTAATTCGGGATGATGACGCTCACCTTATCCGATATCATCGGAAACTCTCACCTCTCTTGCGGGATCCCACAGGATCCGATAGCCGCGCCGCCGGATCTCCCGGCAGAGCGCAAGGCTCTTCGCGATCCTCTTGTCACGCCCCATGGTCCCTGTCTCCCGACTTCCCGCCAATGCGCGGAACTCCTCGGGGAGTACTTCGAGAAGCTCCGGCCGGATCCTTATCCCCAGAATATCCGTTGCCGGCGTATCCTGCGCGCAGACCGCCCGGTGATTAAAGCCGCCGCTGAAGCCCCGCGGCAGGCCGTCGAACTTGACTTTCCCGTCCTTGCCGTAAAGGCCGCCGACCATCCTCCCACGCCGGTCCGTGAGCTTTGCGCCCACAGCGCCGATGTCGGGTCTTGCCGCGAAGATTTCGCCGTCATAGCGCACCCGAAAGAACCCCCGGTGCGGCATCTCCTCCACGCGGCAGCGGATCCCGCGATCCTTAAGATGCTCCTCCACGGCACGTCGCCCGGCGTCATGCGCGTAGCTCTTGTTGGCGCCGCTCTCGGCCGTCGAATCCCCGTAAACTCTCCAGTGATAGAGCACGCGCGGCACATGCAGAAACCGTCTGTCCGCCTGCCGCACCTGACCGTTTTCCTCGCGCTCCGCCGCGGAAGCGACCCTGAGGAACAGGTCATGGTCCTGCGCGCCGTCAAACGCGGGGCGCAGCAGGAGTCCTGTCAGCATCCGCCTCTCCACCATCGTGAAGTGACAGATATAGTTGTTCGAAAGCAGGTAATCGTAGTTGTAATCCGGCTTTCTGTTCGGAGCGAAATACCGTCTCTCTCTGCTGCCGTCCGACTTGTTTTCCTGCGTGAATTTGTCCTCGTCGCTGTAGACGAGCACCGGCCGGATCCCGTCCCCGCGCGCGTCCCTGACAGCCTTCACCATATGGTAGAGTGCGTCGGGGGAGAGCACATCGTCGTGATCCAGAAGCGCCACATATTCGCCCGCGGCTCTTCTGATGCCGGCGTTTGTGTTCGCCGAGATCCCGCCCGGCTCCTCCGAGAGGATCAGCTCATGGTTTTCATAGCTCTGCGCGTCGACCGAAGCTTTCAGTTCTTCCAGGAACTCCGGCGGCGTCTGATAGCAGGGCACCACGATCGAGATGAGAGGAGCGTCGCCGCTCTCTGCCCATCTCCGGCTTTCCGCGCGCTGAGCTTCGAGTTCTTCCGCCGACGGCTCCTCATACACATACTGTTCCCGGCTGTCCCGGATCCGTTCCCGTGCTGCCGTCACCGCGGCGCCGATGCCGTTCCGGCGCGCGTAGTCGATCGTCTTTCTGACGGAACTGAAAAAGCTCACGCCGTCAGATCCCTGCCACCGCCTTTACCGCAGCGGTCAGTCTGTCCACTTTTTCCTGCGCGTCCGCAAGGCTCGTGCCCTTGACGCCGATGTAGAATTTGATCTTGGGCTCTGTGCCGGAGGGCCGTGCGCAGCACCATGCGTCGTCGTTGAGCGCAAAGTAGAGCACATTCGAGGACGGCAGTCCGGTCTTTGTCTTTTCGCCGGTCGCGCAGTTCGTGATCTCACCGCTCTTATAGTCGCGGAACTCCTGCACGGTCCAGTCGCCGACCTGCTTCGGCGGGTCATTTCTGAGCTTCTCCATGAGCGCCGCGATCTCCTTGGCACCCTCGATGCCCTTCATCGTAAGGGCGACCTGGCCCTCCTTGTAGTAGCCGTACTTCTCATAGACGTCGATCATCGCGTCCCACACGCTCTTGCCCTGTGCCTTGTAAAAGGCCGCGAGCTCGCACAGGCACATGACAGCGACCGTCGCGTCCTTGTCGCGGGCGTGCGTGCCGATGAGGACGCCGTAGCTCTCCTCGAGGCCGAAAACATAGTTGTAGGAATTCGCCTGCTCATAGAGCTTGATCTGTTCGCCGATGTACTTGAAGCCGGTGAGCGTCTCCGTGTAGTGAAGACCGTAGTTTTTCGCGATCACGGGAGCCAGATTGGTCGTGACAACCGTGGAGACAAAGGCCGGATTCTCCGGCATCCTGCCTGTGGCTGCGCGCTCCCTCAGGACATACTCCGCCATCAGCATGCCGGACATATTGCCTGTGAACACCTTGTATTCACCGGTCTTATCATCTTTTGCGAAGATGCCCAGGCGGTCGCCGTCGGGATCGGTCGCGAGGACAATGTCGGCATCCTTTTCCTTCGCCAGCTCGAGCGCCAGCTTGAACGCCTTGGGATCCTCGGGGTTCGGATACTCGAGGGTCGTGAACTCCGGATCGGGCTCCTCCTGCTCCGGAACGACATAGACGTTCTTAAAGCCGATCTCTTTGAGGATCCTGGTCGTGGGCTTGAGGCTCGCGCCGTGGAACGGTGTGTAGACGATCTTCAGTTTGTCGCCCATCTGATCGATGGCTTCCTGATGGATGATCTGCTTTTTGAGCGCCTCCATGTAGGCGGCGTCGATCTCCTCGCCCCAGGAGACGTAGAGGCCCTGCTTTTCCGCCTCCTCGCGGGACGTAGTCTTCATCGTGTGGTAGTCGGTGATCGCGCGGACTTCTTCGATCACGCCCACGTCGTGCGGCGGCGTCATCTGAGCGCCGTCCTCCCAGTAGGCCTTGTAGCCGTTGTACTCGGGCGGGTTGTGCGAAGCCGTGACCATGACGCCGGCCTGGCTTTTAAAGTAGCGCACCGCAAAGGAGAGCTCGGGCGTGGGGCGAAGCCTGTCGGAGACATAGGCCTTAATGCCGTTCGCAGCGAGGCACAGCGCGGTCTCCTCGGCAAACTCGGGGGAGTACCTGCGGCAGTCATAGGAGATGACAACGCCCTTTTTCGGATCGCCGTTCTTCAGGATATAGTTCGCGAGACCCTGCGTGGCCTTGCGGACCGTGTAGATGTTCATGCGGTTCGTGCCGGCGCCGATGATGCCGCGGAGTCCTCCGGTCCCGAACTCAAGCTCCTTGTAGAAACGCTCCTCGACCTCTTTTTCGTCGTTGCGGATCTGCAGCAGCTCCTGCTTTGTCTTCTCGTCAAAGTAGGAATCGTTTAACCAGTATTCCAGTTGTTTTACCGCTTCGCTCATGGGTGCCTCCTTTTGTGTTACTCCATATTGGTTTTATAGACTTCTTTTACTTTATCCTGTGCATGCAGGAAGGCCTCTACGACCTTGGGGTCAAAGTGGCTGCCTGCACCTTCCTCGATGATCCTGACCGCCTTGTCATAGGGGAACGGTTCCTTGTAGCTGCGGCGCGACACCAGCGCGTCGAAGACATCCGCCACCGCCATGACGCGCGCCGAGAGCGGGATGTCCTCGCCCCTGAGGCCGTACGGATAGCCGGTGCCGTTCCACTTTTCATGATGACAGCTCGCGAGATTCCGGGCCTCCTCCAGATAGCCGGAATCAGATACAAGCGAGATGGCCTTGTCGATGACTTCGCGGCCCGCGACCGTGTGCTGCTTCATCTGTTCAAACTCCTCGGCCGTAAGCTTCCCGGGCTTGTTGAGGATGGAATCCGGGACGGCGATCTTGCCCACGTCGTGAAGCGGCGCAGAGTTTGATACGTCGTCAATGTAGATGGGATCGATGATGCCCGGGTAGACACCCTCCTCCTGCAGCTGCTCGAGGATGATCCGCACATAGGCCGCGGTCTTGCGCACGTGGTCGCCGGTGCACTTGTCACGGCTCTCAACGAGATCCGCGAGAACCATGATCAGGCCGTTCTGCATCCGTGAGATCGCCTGCGTCTTGTACTGCGCCTCCTCAAGATAGGTGACGGTCGAGGCGATCGTGGCGGAGAAGGCGGTATACAGGTTTTCCAGCTCGTCACCGGTCCGGATCCGGACGTCCGCAAAGCGCTCGACACTGTCGACGCGCGCCTCCGTGCTGTTGAAGGCAAACTCATCCGCGGCGCCCATCATCGCGTAGACAGGGAGCAGGATCGAGTATTCGACCGCCCAGAGGCCGACGCCCAGGACGAGCAGGAAAAAGCCGATGAACAGGATCACGATGCGGATCAGTACGCTGGTCCGGCTGTAGCCCTCCGTGATCGCGCGCTGGTTGAGGATGATGCTGATCACGGCGATCGAGACCGCAATGAACCCCGCCGCGGCGCTGATCATCGCCAGGATCCGGGTACCAAGCCTCCAGCCGCGTGTTTCTACTTTTTTCGCCAGTCTGCGCTGCTCCTCGGACAGCGGCGTCTGCTTCCAGCCGTGCAGGCGGAAACGTTCCCGCAGCGTCTGCGGGATCAGCCTGAGGATCCCGAGGAAGATAAGGACCTGCAGGGTCTTGTCGAGGATGTCGATGAGCATGTCCGAGATGAACTGCGCCCAGAACGCGGGGATCACGCCGCTCGACATGATAGCCGGCGCAAAGAGAGAGGTGGCGTCCCCGGTATCTGTCCCGAAAAGGAGCCAGGTGATGCAGCTTCCGATGCCGCCGCCGATCAGCGCAAAGACGAGGATGGCGGACACGCAACCGGCTGCGCGCTTAAAGTATCCGCGTTCATAGAAGAATTCGGTCGCGAGGGCGATGAGAACGCTGGTCAGTGTGAAGTAGATATCCGTGGGATCGGTGATGCCGCCGATCACGTTGGAGATATAGCCGACGAGGACACCCGGCATGATACCGCCGAGCGCCGAAGCGAGCATCGTTCCGACACAGTCCAGATACAGCGGAAGATGCAGCAGCTCCATCAGGCTCGATCCGGCCAGATTCAGAACCAGACCGCCGATAAAGACTGCAATGATATAGGGCAGGTTTCCTGTTTTTCTCATCATAATACCCTTTTCCGCATTACACGCATTCCATTATACTATTCTCTCAATACCCGGGCAACATGTGCGGCCACCTGTGCGTTGCCCGCGGGCGAGAAATGCTCGGTGTCCGCCATGTAATCCGCAAAGGTGTCCTCGGACGCCATGCCATGATAATTGTCGATCACAGTGACACCGCAGGCTTCGCCCAGGCGGAGCGCGAATTCGATGTATGTGATCAGTGTCCCGTGGCCTCTGTCGAGACGATCCGCTTCAACCGGCTTGCCCTCGGTGGTGTATGTGTAGACGAGGGAGGGTGTAAGCAGAACGATCCGCACATGCGGCAGCGCCTCACGGATGAGCCGGATCCCCGAAGCATAGGAACCGGTGACGGTCTTGAGATCCGTAAACATCTTGTCCTCATCCGGATTGTAGCAGGAACGCTCCGCGAAGTAATCCGCCGCGCCGTAATTGATGAGGATCGTATCGAGCGCCGCGTAGTCCACCTCCTTCAGGTGGTCCAGAGAGGTCTGATAGCTGTAGTCCTCCTCCCACCTGTCGTGCGCGGCTTCCTCCAGATCGGAGAAATCCCCCTTGGCGATATCCGAAGCGATATGGTAAAAGCAGAAAACATCCTCGGGGTGCGCCGAAAGATCCAGCTTATCCGAAGATACAGTGACCCGCGATCCGAGAAAAGCCGCGTTTACGACATCGGCTCCGGTCGCTTCGGCGATCGACCGGACCAGGCCTTCGTCATAGTTCCAGGCAAAGGCGTCGCCCCCCAGACACAGGATCGTCTCTTTTCCGTCATCCTTTTTTCCGGCAAGATCATCTCCGGAAAGTCTGTAAACCTGGTCCAGGATCTCAACATCGAGATCGGCTTCATCCGCCGCCGTCTCCTCCGCGTCGGGCACCGAACCCCGGTTCCACAGGTAGAGGCGTACGGCCGCGACCGCGATCAGCAGGATCATTGCCCCCAGCACGATCAGTTGTGCTTTCTTCATCGTTCTTCTCCGTTTCTCAATCGGTATCCCGATAGATCAGATAGTGCTCCGTCTCGCCGTCCAGCTTCCATCCGCAGTCGCCCGGCTCGCGGTCAACGGCCTTGTCCCTGCGAAGTACAAGTACCGTGGTCTGCGATTCCCGGAGCGCCTCCGAGAGCTCTTCCATGTTAACGGGATCCGCCTTCTCCATCTTTTCGTGCACTTCGTTGTAATACCCGTAGGCGATGATATCCCGGCCGTAGGCGAGGATGATGTCGGTATCGTACTGGCGGACATAATGGACCATATCCGCGGGAACAGCCGCGATGATGCGCTCCTCCTCCGGCAGATCTCTGGTGATCTGCTCACATACCTCGATGGCCTCCTGCGGGATGTGGTAGACATTCTCCGCCCGTTTCATGAAACCGTTCCTGTATACGAGGGTTCCGCAGAGGATGATCACCAGTCCGATCACCGCGGGGAGAAGCACACGGTCAAACGCGCGCTTGAGATTAAGCCTCGCTCCGCGCATGGGCAGCAGATACGAGAGACGGCAGCCGGCAAAAGCCACGGTCATTCCCATCGGTACGAGCCAGAGCATGCGGTACTGTGTGTCACCGCTGGAAGTCACGCGCACATAGAGCTTGCGGAACAGCGGGAAAAAGAACAGGAACAGGATGAGGACCGGCAGGTAGAGTAGCACGATGCGCACGGGTTTGCGGCGCTCCTTGAAGAACAGCAGGATGAGCGCGGCGATATAGAGGATCACGAGGAGCGATCCGCCCGCGTAGAGTTTGAACATCACCCAGCTTTCCATGAAGATTCCGTACATATCTTCTTTATTCCTCAGATCATTTGAGCACGCGTCCGGCGAGCGCCAGCAGCATGCCGGGCATGCAGCAGCAGATCGTCAGACCGGCAAGCTTGAGTCTGTGTTTCCAGAGATCCGGCTCTCCCTTTTTCTTCCAGGTGGCCGCAAAGATCACGAGTACCCCGAGTCCGCCGAGCATCGTAACGACAAGCATGCCCGAGGTACTGAAAAACCCTGACGCGATATCCGCGAGCAGGAACAGCACCCACGGAAAAGCACGCTCCCTCCTGGAGCAGAGACGCCACGCCTCCCCGACCTCCTGTCCGGCAAGCATGAGGAGCGCCGTGAAGAGCAGCGGGATGACAAGATTGGCCGTCATGGACTTGCCCTGCCAGGTCCGCATCAGGAAAAAGGTTTCGGGCGTGTAGATCGAGATATTGCCGAAAATAAAGAAGAGCGACAGGAACGTCAGGAACAGGAGTACCAGATCCGTACGTTCGCGCAGCACCTGTCTGGCACAGCGGTAATAGACGTAATAACACAGCGGGATGAGGATGAGCGGCAGGACGGTGTGCGACACGATCGTCGCGTGAAGCCCGGAAATGCGGGCAACAAAGGCGATCCACATCGGCCAGGCCGCAAGAGCATGCCGGATATCGAGGCCCATGGAGTAGCCGAGATACGGGTGAAGCGTATACATCGTGTCCGTCTGCTGTGCCTGTACGGACTCAACGACATAGTATGCGTCATCCCCGTCAAAGGGTGCCATGACGAGTGCCATGACGATCTGGACAAGGAGCAGGATGCCGAAGCTCGTGATATACAGGCGTTCGCTCGGGGTCATCTTGTGGTTGATCCGCGGCAGTTCACGGCGCGGGTGCATGATGGATGCGACTTCCCGCGGACGGTAACCGGGAAATACCACAGTGAAATACTTTTCTCCCCTCTTTTTACTTTTCAGCACCATGCGGCCGAGATAAAACAGGCTTCCCGCCGTGATCAGGCCATAGGCGGCAAGTGCCATACGTGTGCAGGCGGTAAAGCTCGCAAAGACGATCTGCGACATGCAGTATACCGAGATCGGTTCAAACACGGCAAAATCGACCAGCAGACCCATGAGATAACACATTCCCAGCGTCCGATCCCGCTCAGGCAGGACGCGGATCACCAGGACTCCTGTGAACATCGGCAGGAGGATGAGACACAGGAAAAGGAGAGGGATCGTCGCCGCAGAAAACCCGGTCATGCTACTTGGCCTCGTGATATTCCTTTTCCGTATTGACACTCCAGATATTGTCTCTGCGGGGATCCCCGGCGAGCAGGTTCTTCACCGCCTCAAAGGAGGTGCACATGGAGTGGTCGATATTGTTGTAGCGGTGCTGGCCGTTGCGGCCGACACAGTAGAGATTGTCGATGGTATTGAGGTAATCCACGAGCCGGTCGATCTCGTCATAGGTGTCGAAGTAGGCAGGATAGGCCTTCTTCACGCGTTCGACATGGAAATCCAGGACCTCGTCCTCACTGTGGATCATGTGGAGCGTCACCATCTCCTTAATGCCGAGCCGCGCGAACGCCTTGTCCGCCATGTTCCAGAGCTCGTCCCCCTCGTTGCAGAAGTACTCGAGCCCTACCCAGACCGTATTTTCAAGATCCTTTACCAGATACGGCGACCAGTTGTTGTAGATCTGGAAGCGCCCCATCTTCACGCTGCGGTCATGGACATAGACCCAGTTGTCGGGCACGATATTGCCGATCGTCTTGAGCTTTGTGAGATTTTTGAGCAGGAGCTTCGGTACCAGTACGCCGACTGTCATGTAATCGCGGTACGGAAGACCCGCCGCGATCCGTGCGGGATCCGCGGGTACATCATTCATTCCGCCCACAAGGTCGCGGATCGGCATCGAAGAGATGCACCAGTCGCAGGAGAGCTCCACTTCCTTGCCGCCCTGCTCGTAGACCACATGGGTGATGTGGTTGTTCTCGTCCTTGATCACGCGTGTGACACGCGATTCCCTCAGGATCTTGCCGCCGAGCTTTTCGATCTCCTCGCCGGTCACATCCCAGAGCTGGCCGGGACCGAGCTTGGGATAGGAGAACTCTTCGATGAGCGAGGTCTCGACCTTGCGGTTCTTTTTCCCGAACTTCTTTTCGAGAGCATTCTTGATGACCGCCGAGATCGAAACGCCCTTGACGCGCTGTGCGCCCCAGCTGGGGTCGATCTGCGAGGGATGCCTGCCCCAGAGGTTCTCCGTGTAATGTTCAAAGAACATCGAGTAGAGTTTTTTTCCGAAACGATTGATGTAGAAATCCTCGAGGGAGTTTTCCCTGCGCTTGAAGAGGATGCTCTTAAGATAACTGAAGCCGGCAACGATCGTCGTGCCGAGACCCATATTACGGAATGTGTCTGCCTTGAGAGTGATCGGATAATCGAAGAACCGGCCGTTGAAGAGGATGCGGGAGACACGGTTCCTGCGCAGCATCACGCGGTCCTTCTGCTCCGGATCGGGACCGCCCTTGAGCAGCGTGGCCCTGCGGTGGAGCTTGATGTCATCTGCCGCCGGCGCGCCCTGGCGGGGCAGCATATGATCCCACCACGCGTTGACCTCCGGCACCTTGGTAAAGAAGCGATGACCGCCCATATCCATGCGGTTGCCGTGGTACTCGACCGTGCGGGAGATCCCGCCCAGCTTGTCACTTTCCTCGAGTACGACGACCTCGATCGGTTCCGCCTTGTCACGGCTCAGCAGTTCATAGGCTGCCGTGAGTCCCGCCGGGCCTGCGCCGATGATCAGTGCTCTTTTCATGTCGCTCCTCCATTTTACCGGTAATGCGGATACTTGGCTTTTGATCCTGAAATGATATTATATCATGAATCCGATATCATTTCATCCCATCGCCCTGCTATGACCGCGACCTTTCGATCACCCTGCCGATCAGATATTTGCCGCCCACTTCTCCGGAACGGCCGACGTTATAGATGTATCGATCCCGGAGTCCGGCCATCTCTTTGGGGGTAAACCGTTCTTCCCGCGCGAGTCTCTTTACCGACTCGCCGACCCTGTCGATCTCCGAGGGATCCAGCGATATCCCGACCTGATCTCTGGCCTCAATGTCGATCGGAACCGTATCCAGCTCACGGTAATCCGGATTGACGATCTTCATCGGCGTATTGATGAACAGGACCGGCTTCAGTGTAGAAAACGCGTATTCATAAGCGATACTGGACCAGTCGGTGATCAGCATATCCGCGGTATAAACGGTCCGGTTGGAGGAGAAATCCTTCTGGAACTGAATGCCCCGGCCGGCATACTTTGATGCCAGCGCGTCGATCCTGACCTCGTAGTGCCGGACATACTGGGGATGGGGGCGTACTGTCACATCAAAGAGTTCCGTATCGATGCTGTCAAGGATCCCCTCGATGCACGAGTCCATGATGTTTTCGTTCTGCCACGAAGGCGCGATCAGGATCATCGGCTTTTTCCCGTCCGCCCGGGCGGCTGTCTGATCTCCGGCGGTGATCTCCTCATAGGCGCTCTTCATGTTGTCGATGACACTCGATCCCCATTCGATCAGGTTCTTTTCCCTGATCCCGGCCTTCTGTTCCCTCTCCCGGATCTCCGCTTTGTTCTTCGGCCCGGACGTAAAGATCGTGTCAAAATGGTCCAGCGCGTTTTTATGGAAGGTGAGGTTGGAGCTGTTGACATCATGCGGAACATAGACGTATTCTACGTTTTTGTCCACAAGCGATCTCTTGAGCTGATAGTTCTGCAGATCGGGCGTCGTCATCACCATGAGATCCGCCTCGATCTTCATCATCAGAACGATGAAACGATTGTCGCCGATATAATAGGTGTGGAAATGATCCCGGGTGATCCCGAAGACCTCATCCGCCGGATCACTCGAAATGTAATGGATATCAATATCCGTCTTTTTGTTGATGTACTCGATGATGTTCCTGTAATACTTATAAAACCCGTTCCGTTCGGAGTAGAAAACGATCTGTTTGCGGCCTTCCTTCAAAAAACGCCTGTAATCGGAACGTTCTCGGGCGATATCCTCCTTTGACCGGATTTTTTTCGATCTGGCAGCCTCCTCCTCGATCTTCTTTAGCTCCTGACGGCTTTCCTCAAGCGCCTTGTAATCCACATGTTTTTTGGGACTGATAAAGAAATTGAGCGCATACATCTGCAGGATGGACAGGAGATTTCCGGCGATCCAGTACAGGCCGATCCCTGCGGGCACGAAAAGCCCCAGATACAGGGAGAGACCCACGGATATCGTCAGCGTGATCATTTTGTTGGCCATGCCCTGTTCCGACTGGAGGACATTCGAGATGTTCTGCGTAACACACATCAGAAGCGCAGAGAGTGCCGCGGCGATCGGTATGATCAGGATCGTCCCGGGGCTTTCTACCGGCACCAGGGAAAGATCCAGGCCCAGCCAGGACATGTCGATCCCCTGAGCCATCAGCTTGCGGATGCCTTCTACCACCCCCATCAGCAGGATGAGCTGAATGATGACCGGAACCAGGTCAAGGATCGGATGATACTTCTCTTTTTTATACAGTTCATACTGCGCTTCGGAGATCATATCCCTGTCGCCGTAATACCTGGCTTTGAACCGGTTCATCTCGGGATACATCTTCACCATCTTGATCGAATTGAACTGCACCATAACAGCAACCGGCAGGAGCAGGATCCTGGTGAAAAGAGTGAACAGCCAGACACCGGTGCCGAAATTACCGGTCCATGTGCAGCAGATCTTCAGCAGCCATCCGAAAAAAGTTCCGATCAGATCCATCATACGTATCGGGCTCCTCCCGCCTTACTCTTTGATGTTCTCTTCCGGAGAAGCGTTCTGATCCTCGTCCTCGATGAAGTGCACCTCTTTTTTCGTCTCCTCCTTGTTCTTCTTAAAGAACGCGGCGATCTTGTGACGGAAGATCGTAAGGCAGGCCCCGATCGCTATGACGACCGCGGCGATCGCCTGGATCAGATACGTCACCGCCGAAGGATCGATATAGGCATGCACCGGGACCATCGTGAGATAACTGATCGCGGTCATAAAAAAGACGGCGTTTAAAACCCAGAATACGATTTTTTTCATGTTCTCCCTGTCTCCTTTTCTGCTTTCAAGAAACTTACCAGAAGCTGTCTTTCATCGGGACGATCTCGTCGGGTCCCTGCTCTATCTTTTTATACAGGTCATCATAATCACCTGTATAACGATATACATAATACACGTTCTGTGTCCCTTCCTTATCCTCCGAGAAGTTGCGGACGGACGGATACGCGTCATCCTGCTTCCTGACGTAATTCGTTCTCTCACGCGTCTCGCCCTCGGGGATTTCCTCGACGCTGCGTCCGAAAGCGGAATGATCCGCTCCCATGGCTTCGATGATGGTCGGCTGGAGCTCGCAGTGTGAGATCGGCGCCGTACTGACCGGAGAGGAGTCATGTGTCTCACCGGGCTTTTTGTAATAGAAGATCACCTGGGAGTCATTTTCTCCGCCGTGATCCGAAGTGATGATGATGGTCGAGTCATCGTATCTGCCCAGCGCTTTCAGCTGCGCAAGATACTCCTCCACCATGACCAGGCACCCCTTGCAGGTCTCTTCCAGTGTGGAGTCCTCTTTCGGATTGCATTCCGCGTCGTTGCTGAACTCATGAGCGCCCGAAAAGTGCTGAAACGTGATGAGGTTCCCTGCGTCCTCGAGATGGAGGCCCTCGGTCCGAAGTCCCTCGTACACCTCCGCGTTTGTGTGCCTCCGGATGTAATGAGGATCCGTAACGGTTCCGGAGAACTCACTGTTCTGAACATAGAACAGATTCTTCATCGCATCGGGGACAAAACGGTAAAGGGACATTTTGGTCATCACCCGCGCGATCGCCTTTCTGTCGACCACAAGATCGCCGGACTGCCGCGAAACGTTGTCGATCATGCCGTCCAGGATCTCCATGTCATTCTCACCGCGCACATAGACGGATTCCGGCGTGTAGAAATTAAACCGGTATCCGCTGTCCTCCACGAGATCAAAGAACACTCTTGTCTGCGGATCTGCCCAGATGGACGCTGTCCATTCGTTGACCGAAAGGGACGCGTCCACTTCCCTGCCCGTGATCATGTGCGCCAGGGAAGGGTACGTGCCGTAGTACACGCATTCATCGTTGGAATAGCAGGTAAAGTCATGCAGGAAATCAAACGCCCCGGGATACTGTTCCAGGATCCGATCGACATACTGATTACTGAAAAAGTCGAGGACGAGGACAACGATATTCTCGCCGGTGGAGACAGTAAACTGGTCTTTCCCGGAAAGGACCAGAGAACCCTCCGGTCTTTTGAAATCCTCCTGATCCGCGCCGATGAACAGGCTCGCAAGAGCGGCTGCCTGCATCCCGAGGAGCAGGACTGCCGCAAAGGCTACGACTTTTCGAACAATATCCTTTTTTCTGACCGCCAGAAATACAAACGCGGCGATAATGGCAAGCCAGACCAGAGCCCCGATGAGCATCCCCGAAACCGGGATCGATGCCCCGTCGGGATTGAGCCCCAGAAGATCAAGATTCCTGTTGAGAAACATGATCTGTACATAACCTGCCACAGCAACGGCGCAGCATACGCTGACCGTGATCCTGTACAGCGTCTCGGGAAAAAATGCCGTGATGAATGCCAGAACCAGTGAGAGCAGTACACCGGTCAGCGCGGTCTCCGCAATAAACTCTCCGTAGACAAACTCAAACTGGGCGCTGTTTGAAAAGAAAAGTTCAGAAGGGCCGAAAATGAACAGCATAAAGCATATCAAAAAAAACGGCAGCACTGCGAACAGTGCTTTGCAAAAGTACCCTTTCACTCTCTGATCTCCTGTCATGATGATTGCAAAACTCATTAGAGTATACACCTTTGCCGGCTGATATTCAAATCTGACGCGGGTATCCCGGAGATTCTTAAGAACTGTTTAACAATCGCGTCAGATTTCCTGAATATTGGGCCGTTTCTCTTCCAATGATCCGAAGAAGTGCTATGATGATGACACCAGGAGGGTATGAAGCATGAAAACAAAAAGAGCTGATCATATTCAGAATAAAACCGCCGCGGCGCTGCTTGCCTGTGTGCTGCTGGCCGTGTCGGGCTGTGCGGGGAACACGCCGCCCAAAACCGCGGATTCCTTTGTAGAAGAGATCGATGACCTCACGGAAGAAACCACGAAAGCAGCCGGAGAGCTCGCCGATGACGCGGGGACAGCAAAGTCTGCCTTTGATCCCCGGGATCTTTTCGAGCCCGCGCTGCCGAAGCAGGACGGCTCCGCCGCCGGAGCGGGAAAGTCCGCAAAAAGTGCTTCCTCAGCTGCCGATGGGGCTTCTTCGAAGACAGCGGGAAAAGAGGCTTCCGCGGAAAAAGAGGACGGGATGCCGGCAGATCCCGATGAGGTTTTTGAAGTGCTGTTTCTGGGAGATTCTCAGTTTGCCGCATACCGCGGAACAGGATCAGAGATTCCCGTACTGTTTCAGAACAGCGTCGACTGGACCGACTGCCGCGTCTACAACATGGGAATTCCGGGAAGCTGTATATGTCTGGGCTACGAGCAATACCTGGAGGCTCCCGAAAACTGGAATTCGACCTGCCTTTATGCGATGTCCGGCGTGATCAGCGGAAGGATCAAGCCCGATTATCTCGGTGCAAACTATCCGGAGGTTCTTGATACGCTGCGGAGCTTTGACCCGGAAAGGATCGACTACATCGTTCTGAACTACGGCGTCAATGATTTTCTGCGCTCTTCCATCATATCCGCCGATGAGCAGAATGAGGGACGGACCGATGTGGTCGCCGAGGCTTACCGCAAGTCTCTGCTGGAGCTTCGCGCGGCCTGTCCGAACGCCCGGATCGTCACCTGCACTCCGCTGTATTCCGAATTCTATGACAAGGACGGTGGTCTGATAGGCAACGGGATCACCCTGGAAAACGGGCAGGGAAAGACGCTCGCCGACTATGTGAGCTGCCTGGAGGTCTTTTTCGACACGGTTGAGGATTCCTATCTGATCAATATGTTCAACGGCGAGTTCATTGATCTGGATATGTATTCAACAGGCGATTACCTGATGGACGGTATCCATCTTACCGAACGCGGACGCCGGGCATTTGCCGACGCTCTGGCGGGCTATATCGGCAGACGCGAGGGGATCGATCCGGAATCCTACGAGGTTGTGAAGATCAGCGATTACTGATCCTGCAGACCATAATATTCCCGGTACCACCCTGCAAAGGCTTTCAGCCCCTCCTCCAGCGGTGTGGAGGGGTGGAAGTCAAAGTCGCGGGTCAGCTCGTCCACATCCGCAAAGGTGCGGTAGACGTCGCCCGGCTGCATCGGTAGAAACTCCTTTTTTGCCTCTTTTCCTATGGCCTCTTCGATCATGCGGATGAAATCCATCAGCTTCACCGGCGTGTGATTTCCGATGTTGTAGACGCGGGCACGCACACCTTTTTCCGAGGGCGGCGCCGGTGACGCGGCAACGCGGACAACGCCCTCCACGATGTCGTCGATATAGGTGAAATCGCGCTCGAGGTCACCGTTGTTGAAGACCTTGATGGGCCGGTCATGACAGATCGCGTCCGCAAACAGGAACGCCGCCATATCCGGACGTCCCCAGGGGCCGTACACGGTAAAGAACCGGAGTCCTGTGCAGGGGATGCCGTACAGCTTGGCATAGCAGTGCGCCATCAGCTCATTGGACTTCTTTGTCGCCGCGTAGAGGCTCACGGGTTCGTCAACGGGATCCTTTTCCGAAAACGGGACCTTGGTGTTGCCGCCGTAGACGGAGCTAGAAGACGCGTAGACCAGATGCTCGACCGGATAATGCCGGCAGGCTTCGAGGATACGCAGGAAACCAACGATATTGGATTCGATATAGGTGTCCGGATGGTCGATGGAATAGCGGACGCCCGCCTGTGCCGCGAGGTTGATCACGGTGTCGAACGCACCCTCCGCAAAGGTCTTTTCCAGACGCTCCTGATCGGTGAGGTCGCCGCGGACCACGGTGAGCTTCCCGGGGGCTTCTTCCGCAATGCGCATGAGCTCCGCTGTCCGGTCCTCCTTGAGGGAGACCGCGTAGTAGTCATTGTAGTTGTCGTAGACCGTCACGTTAAGGCCGTCCCGCAGGAGCCTTGCCGCCGTGTGGAATCCGATAAAGCCGGCGCCGCCGGTAACCAGGATGTTTTTCATAGTGTACTCCCCGCTCTTTGCCGCTTCCTACTTTTTCTCTTCTTTGCTTCTCAGCTTTTTCTCTTCTCCGCCGATGCGGTTTGCCGCGGCCTGATCCCCCTTGAGGATCGCCTTGACCATCTGCATGCGGAAGCCCGCGTCAATGAAGTCGCAGTGCTTGCAGAACGGAATGTTCTGACGGCCCTTGGCGAGCTGTCTGCGGAGCTCCTGGAGAGCCGGCGCCTTCCATGCCTCCCTGAGGGGCACCTTGGTCAGATCCGCGTAGTCGGTGACCTCGAAGTTGTCGCAGCAGCACAGGCCCAGCTTGCCGTTGGGCATGATCCACATATCCGTGAACGGGAGCAGACATGTCTCTTTGATCACCTTTTCCGTTGCCTGCTTGTTGGGCGCGCTGCCTGCCCGGTTTGTGAGGACTTCCTTGAGGTAGCGCATCTGGATCAGGATCTCGACATCCCTGTACTCCTCCTCATGGGACTTCACATAGTCATAGATCTCCTGGATGTTCTTGTGCAGCTTCATGTCCTCGCAGTAGTTGTTGATGATGATCTGGTCGACATAGGGCTTGATCTCGTCGACTTTTTCCCGTGTGAGGATCAGGCCGTTCGTGGACATGAAGATAAAGGATTTCGGCAGCTTTTCACGCGCGTACTTGTGGAACTCGACGATCCGCGTATCAAGCAGCGGCTCGTTGTTGCCGTAAAGCGTGAGATGTCCCTCATAGCCCCAGTCGGCCAGCTGATCGATGATCGAGCGGTAGAGGTCCTCGTCGATCTTGCGCAGAGGTCTTTTTTCCGCGTGGATGTTCGCGGTACAGAATGCGCAGGTTGAGTTGCACCGGTTGATGGTCTCGATGTTCACCACGTTGGGCATGGGCGGCTCTTCGCCCGACAGGAAGTACTCGCAGTACTTCTTCTGCTCCTTTCTCCTGGTGATGAACTGGAGCTTCAGGTAGGCGTTGCTGGAAAGTCTGGGCAGGTATTTGCGCATGTTCCAGCCCAGTCTCCCGAGAAAATTATTGATCCTGATGGACATCCGTTGTCTCCTTTCCGTCTCTGATACCGTTAAGTTCCCCGGTAAATTCCTTTATCATCAGATACAGCATCACAAAGCATATCAGTGCATAGATCTCCTCCGGCATCCGGATGCCGGCGAAATAACCGTCAAACAGATAGGCGCAGTACATGACAGAGGTGACGAGGACGACTGCCGCCGCGATATAGATCTTTTCTCTCCGATAATATGCATAATACACCGCAATGAGCACGATGGGAAGATAGTCGTAGCGCTCATGCATCGCTGGAAGCAGCAGGAAGCACGCGTACGACGTGACCGCCGCGAGCAGGAAGAGCAGCCGGTCGTTCATCGCCTCCCGGCGCCTGTAGACATAGAGGAAGACGACCGCGAGAAAAGCGATCACAAGGTAGATCCCCGCGCGGTTCATCGCGTCGTAATCGCTGCGCAGCAGGCGGTACAGGCCCGATGTATTCATGAACATGAAATGATATTCGTCGCTCTGCTTCAGATAAATGCTGTAGACCTCGAGCGGATCCCTGCCGCAGAGGATCGCCGGGATCCCCGTCACCAGATAGGTGAACGGGATGAACAGCCAGTGCAGGATGCTGTACCTTTTCCCGCAGAAATAAGCGATGATGAACACCGGGAACAGCAGGATCGTCTGCAGTTTGAAGACAAAAGCGATCGAAAGGAAAACAAATGCGAGTCTGTATCTGTCCGCGAGCAGATAGTAGAGCGCCAGAAGCGCGAACGCCGCGTAGATGGCATCGCACTGCTTCCACAGGGCACTGTTCATCACAACAGGCGGCAGGAACAGCACCATGAGTGCCACATAAGCCGCTCTCCCGGACTTTTCCTCCCCGCCCAGCAGGATGAGGATCCGGTAGCACGTGTAGATCAGCACGTAGTCAAAGACGCAGGAGATCAGAGAAAACGGCACCCAGGCCTCTGTGGGCATCAGGGAAGCGAGTACGTATACCAGATTGTAGGGGATGTAATAGTTGGTGATGTCAGCCGCAAGACCCTGCACGGGGCCAAGCTCGCGGAACTGCTCCGTCCAGGGGCTGATGCAGTACAGATAGTCGCCGGACCAGTCCGTGACCGGAGCCAGATGAAACCGGATCAGGATCGAGAGCGCAAAAAGAACACCCATCACGATCAGGGATGCCTGCTTTTCAAACAGTCTCCGAATGGCGCTGTCGATCTTCAGCTCCCTCATGCGTTCGCCGCCTCCGGTCCTTCGGGAAACGGGTCCTCGTATTTGATCTTGTCATCGACACGGATATCGTCACCGAGCTGCACCTCGATCACTTCCAGCTCGGTCTTCGCCAGGATGGTGTGCTTCGCGCCGATGGGCAGCTCGATCACCGCACCGGGCGCGACTTCTCTTCTTTCGTCATCCAGAATGACCGTCCCCTCACCGCGGGTCACGGTCCACACCTCGCTCCTTCTCTCATGCGCGTGGTAGTGCAGGCGGTGCCCCGGCATCAGGCGGATGCGGATCGTCAGCGCGTGCGCGCCCACATCAAGGATCGTAAAGCTCCCCCAGGATTTTTCGGCATAGCGCACCTGGGGCGAGAGCTGCTCCACAAGCGGCTTCATATAGCTGGACTGATGCTTGTCCGCGACCAGGATCCCGTCATTGGACGCCGCGATGATGACGTGTTCCAGGCCCATGCCCAGGATCGGGATGTCCAGTTCGTTGACGATGTTGCTGTCGCGGCAGGTCTGATCCAGGATCCCCTTGCCGATCACATCCTCGTGCATCTCCTCGGCGAGCGTGTTCCAGGAGCCGATATCCTTCCATTTCCGGTCGTAGACGAGCACGCCCTCGGACCGCTCCTTTTCACCGACCGCGTAGTCAAAGCTGATCTTCTCACAGTCCGCGTAGTTGTCGTAGAGCGCCTGATACTTTGTATACGGCAGAAGCTCCGCGGCGCGGCCGAGCATGTATTCGAGGCGGAACGCGAACACGCCGCAGTTCCACAGAGCGCCCTGCGCAAGGAGTGCTCTGGCGCCCGGCAGGTCCGGCTTTTCCGTGTAATTTGTCACATTGCTGACAGGTGCCTGCGGATCCTCAGGCACAAGATAACCGTATTTTTCGCTGGGATAGGTGGGCTTCACGCCCATGAGAGCGATATTCCAGCGGTCCGATGCAGCAAGCTCCGCAAGGCGCGGGAAGCAGTCGAAATATTCGTCGTCGACACACGGATCCACCGGGCAGACGATCACCGGCTCCGCGGGATCGACATGCAGAACCTCGGCGAGATACATGCAGGAGAGCGCCACGGCGGGAAAGGTGTCACGCCTTGCGGGTTCCACACAGACATTCACATCGTGAGGCAGCTGGTTGCGGATCGAGGAAACCTGCGAGCGGCTGGTGGCGATGGTCACCCGCGTATCCTCTCCCACAGATCCCTTGATCTGCCGGTAGACCCGCTGCACCATGGATTCCAGGGTGCCGTCCTCTCTGCGGAACATCTTGATGAACTGTTTTGAACGGATCTCGTTGGAAAGCGGCCATAGTCTTTTGCCGCTTCCGCCGGAGAGCAGGATGATATTCATGAATGCCTTTCCTTTCTGCCGAAGATTATATCCCATTCCGCCTGCGTTTTCCACACACGCGGTCTTTGATCACACCGGTCAGATACTTCATCTCCTCTGTTCTTCCAAAGAACAGGAGAAAGAGCACGTGAAAGATCACCGTGATGGCAAGCGCCGAGAGCAGCAGCATGCCGATCGATACGGAGCCGCCGTCCGTCACCCCCGGCATCAGAAGATCCCGGATCCACAGGCTGGGAAAGAGCGCCATCGCCGTGACGATCGTATACTGCACGCTGCGGGCAAAGAATTCTTTGGGAGACACCTGAAAGCACGCGCGGTAGATGATAACGGGCATGGAGAAATTCGCGATGATGCCGCTCACAACGGTGCCGATATAGATGCCGATGATCCCCAGAGGTTTAACCAGTGCGATCGACAGGATCAGGTTGACGATGCCCTGGATCATCGCACGCCACTTGTCCTGCTCAAAGATTCCCGCCGCGGTCTTGTAATTGGACAGGACGATGCGCTCCCCGCGGAAGAAAAAGTCGAGGACCATGAGCTGCACGGCCACCGCGGGAAGCATCCACTCCGATCCGAACAGGAAAGAGATGAGCGGGGTCAGAAGCACAAAGAAACCGATCGAGGAAAAGCCGTAGGCATATGCCCCGAAGAACCGATAGACCAGAAACAGGCGCCGCTGCTTTTCTTTGTCCTCGGTCGCGATCAGATTGCCGAAGCCCGAGATCACGGAATTGAAGATAACGTTCACAAAGTTCGCGATCGTATTGACGATCAGCAGATAGTTGTCGACCCTGCCGACCAGCGCCACACTGATAAACGCGGAGATGAGGAGCGCGTCGGTCTGGAGCCTGAGAACATCGCCGATGCGCAGGAGCAGGAGCGCCTTCGTCTTGGACCAGACGGTCGCCTTCTCCTTTTCCCCAAGCGGTTTGACGTCCTTTTCCGTCAGGCAGGGATAGCGTCTGTTCAGGTAGAAATTGACCACGACCTTCTGCAGGAGCTGTACCGCCGCGTCCGTGAGAAGGTACGCGAGGAAGTTCTTTGTGACGATCAGAACGCCGATCTGCAGTGTGACCGTCGCGAACTTGGTCAGGGTCAGCACATTGGTCTGAATGTAGTTCTTCTGTTCGGCGTTCGCGATCGCGTACTTGTAGGACACGAAGTACGTGCTCACGGTGTTGAAGAGGAAGATGAAGTAGTAGATCGTCAGATCCTGCGTTGAGTGAGGCCCGGGGTCCTTGATGATGAACGGCAGGAAAGGTGTCAGGACCAGACCCAGGAGCGCGATCACAACCGCGATGATCCGGTAGACGCGCGCATAGGTCACCATGTAGGACTTGATCGTCTCTTTGTCGCCCTCCGCCACCGGCTTGTAGAGTGCAAACTGAAAGGCTGTCCCGATACCGAGATCCGCCATGGACAGGAACGACAGGATGCCCGTGTAGAGGCCGTTGACGCCGAGCAGCGTCTCATCGAGGTGCAGGATGAAGATCTTGCGCAGAACAAACGAGAGCAGGGCGGCGACCACCGTCCCTGCGTACCCGAAGAAGATATTGATGCCCGCGGCCCGCACACGGGAGCCGCCTGAATGATCGGACATATTCCGCAATTCCTCTGCTGTTCTTTTCTGCTTTTCTGGTTCTAGTCCCGGCAGCGGGGCTACAGTACTACACCATCCTTGAAAATAGAGATCTCGCGGCAGCCGTGCTTTTCCGCAAGGGTTTCTTCGCCGCCCGCCACCCGGAGCGCATAGTCAAGAAGCCTGTCGCCCGCTTCGTCGAGGGTTTCTTTTCCCTCCGCGACGGTCCCGGCGTTGAAGTCGATCCAGCCGCGCTTTTTCTCATAGAGCGCTGTATTGGTCGAGATCTTGACCGTCGGCGCCGGCGCCCCGAACGGCGTGCCGCGCCCCGTCGTGAACAGGATCATATGCGCTCCCGCCGCGGTCAGGACCGTGGCACTCACGAGGTCATTGCCCGGCCCGGAAAGGAGATTGAGTCCCTTCTTTGTCACAGCCTCAGCGTATTTCAGAACATCGACGATCTGGGCACTGCCGCCCTTCTGCACGCAGCCGCAGGACTTGTCCTCGAGGGTCGTAATGCCGCCGGCCTTGTTGCCGGGGCTTGGGTTCTCATAAACCACCTGACCGTGGTCGACGAAGTATTTCTTGAAATCGTTCACCATATCCACCGCTTTGGAGAAGACGGCTTCATCCGCGCAGCGCGAGAACAGGATGTTTTCCGCGCCGAACATCTCCGGGACCTCCGTGAGGACCGTGGAGCCGCCCAGGGCGATCAGCCGGTCGGAAAAACGCCCCACCGCGGGGTTGGCGGTGATGCCAGAGAGACCGTCCGAACCGCCGCACTTCATCCCCACGACCAGCTCGCTCGCGGGGATCTCCTCGCGGTGAAACTGTCCCGCGTAGTCCGCCAGTTCCTTAAGAAGGCCTGCGCCTGCCTCGAGCTCGTCCTCCGTTTCCTGGGCGATCAGGATTTTCACACGCTTCGGATCGAAATCACCGAGCGCCTCCCGGAACATGTCGGGCGTCAGGTTCTCGCACCCCAGCCCCAGACAGAGCACACCGCCCGCGTTGGGATGGTTCACCAGCGCCGCCAGAAGCTTCTTTGTCTGCGCAAGATCTTCCCCGAGCTGCGAGCAGCCGAAGGGATGAGGAAAATAGTAAAGTCCGTCGACCGTCTCATGCGAGGCGACCAGCTCCTGGTTCTCCTCCACGAGCTGTTTTGCGACTCCGTTCACGCAGCCGACCACGGGAATGATCCAGAGCTCGTTGCGGATCGCGGCGCGCCCGTCCTTTCTTCGGTATCCCCGGAACGTGCGCGGCTGCACCTGCGGCAGATCGTATACCCTGTGGTCGTAGACATACGCGGCGTCCTCAGAGAGTCCGGTGCGGACATTATGGGTGTGGACCCATTCCCCGGCCGCGATCTCCCGCGTCGCCACGGCGATCGGGTTGCCGTATTTCATGACGGCATCTCCCTCCGCGATCTTTTCAAGCGCGATCTTGTGCCCCCGCTGCACATCCTCCGCCGCGGTCACATGGATGCCGTCAACGGTCAGGGCTTCGCCGGCCCTGATCTCCTCCAGCGCAACAGCAACATTGTCAGACGGATGGATCCTGATGATCTTCATTGAGGCTCTTTTCTCCAATCCTGGGCGTATTTGACTGTTTTCAGCAATTTTGCCCAAATCAAGTCATCAATTCTGCTCGCTTTGGGCGTTTTTGGCTGTTTTTGCCGATTTTAGCCCAAATCAGCTCTTTTCAAGTGCGATACCCCTTTTCCGCGGGCGCGCGGGCGGCAGATACTGCCCGCGAATGTGATCCCTCCCTGCGGGTACAGGCGCGCGCCTCCCTTACTCCTCTGCGATGCGGATATGCAGTTCGTCCAGCTGCTTCTGCGTCACGGCGCCGGGCGCGTCCATCATGACATCGGCGGCGTTCTTGTTCATCGGGAACGGAATGATCTCGCGGATTGAATCCTCGCCGGCGAGCAGCATGATCAGGCGGTCGATGCCGGGAGCGGCACCCGCGTGCGGCGGCGCGCCGTAGCAGAAGGCGTTGTACATGGCAGGGAACTTGGCGCGCACATCCTCTTCCGTCAGCCGCACCAGTTCAAAGGCCTTGACCATGATCTCCGGATCGTGGTTGCGGACCGCGCCGGAGGCTGATTCATATCCGTTGATGACGAGATCGTACTGCTGCGCCATGATCGAGAGCGGGTCGATCTCGCCGCGCTCCGCCTGCAGGAGCACCTCCAGGCCGCCTGTCGGCATTGAGAACGGATTGTGGCAGAATTCGAGCTCACCGGACTCCTCGCCGATCTCATACATCGGGAAGTCGACGATCCAGCACATCGCGTACTGCTCCTTATCAAAGTGCTCCGGCAGGTCCTGTCCGAAGATCTTGAGGGCAAAGCCGGCAGTCTTGAGCGCCTGCGCCTCTTTTTCGGCGGACGCGAGGACGACCAGCGTATCGTTCGCAAGTCCCAGCGCGCTCACGACGCTGTCTTTTCTCTCCTGCACAAATTTCGCGATGCCGCCGACGATCTCTCCGTTTTCATCCATGCGGAACCAGCACGCCTTGGCGCCCGACTGCACCTCGACATCCGCAATGTGCTTGTCGATCCACTTGCGGCTCTCATGGAAGCCGGAGATCACGATCGCCTTGATCGCGTTCCCCGCGGCAAAAGGCGGGAAGCCGCAGTCCGCGAGGACCTCCGTCGCATCCGTGATCGTCAGGTCGATGCGCAGATCCGGCTTGTCGGAGCCGTACTTCGCCATTGCTTCGCGGAACGGGATCCGCGGAAAAGGCGCCTTTGTGACACGGTGGCCATAAAGGCCATAGGTCTCCATCACCGGCGGCAGGACATCCTCGAGGATCCCCAGCACATCGTCCTGCGAGGCAAACGCCATCTCCATATCCAGCTGATAGAACTCACCCGGCGTGCGGTCGCCGCGCGCGTCCTCGTCGCGGAAGCACGGAGCGATCTGGAAATAGCGGTCGATGCCGCTCGTCATGAGCAGCTGTTTGAACTGCTGCGGTGCCTGCGGCAGCGCGTAGAATTTTCCCGGATGCTTTCTCGCGGGCACCAGGTAGTCACGCGCGCCCTCCGGGGAGGATGCCGTGAGGATCGGCGTGGAGATCTCCAGGAAATCATGCGCCATCATACGTCTGCGCAGCTCGGCGACAACCCTGGAGCGGAGCACAACGCGGTCACGCATCTCGGGGTTGCGCAGATCGAGATACCGATACTTGAGTCTCGTGTTCTCGTCGGCCTCGCGGCTCCGGTTGATCTCAAAGGGGAGCTCGCTGTAGCGGCACTTGCCGAGCACCTGCACACTCTCCGGCAGGACTTCGATCGCGCCGGTAGGGAGTTTGTCGTTCTTACTCGAACGCTCGCGCACGGTGCCGGTCACCTGGATCGTCGATTCCTTGGTGATCTTTTTGAATGCCGACATCATATCCTCGGTCTCAATAACGATCTGCGTCGTCCCGTAGAAATCCCGCAGCACGGCAAATCCGAGGCTTGCGCCGACTTCCCTGAGATTCTCCATCCAGCCGCAGAGGGTAACGTTTTTTCCCGCGTCTTCGAGTCTGAGTTCCCCGCAGGTGTGTGTCCTTGATTGTGTCATTTCTTCCTCCTAGTCAAGCTTCATCAGTAATTTCAGCAGATTCTCCGCGGCGCGTTCAAGATCCGCGCGCTTTATGAGTCCTTTGTCCAGCGCCTGCCGCACTCGCGAGGGTACACCGTTGGGCATCCGCACATCGATGCCGCCCAGCAGATCCTTGTACGGATCGCCGGTCGACCACCAGTCCGTCATGATCAGCCCGTCAAAGCCCCACTCCCCGCGCAGGATCCCCTGCAGAAGCTCCGTGTTTTCCGATGCGTGCACACCGTTGATGATGTTGTAGGACGTCATCACGCACCAGGGAGCGCTCTCTCTGACAGTGATCTCAAAGCCCTTCAGATAGATTTCCCTCATCGCCCGCTCAGAGAGCCGGGAATCGGACTCCATGCGGTTCGTCTCCTTGTTGTTGCAGGCAAAGTGCTTGACGGTCGCCGCGATATGCTGCGACTGCACGCCGCGCACGATCGCCGCGCCCATCTTTCCCGTGATCAGCGGATCCTCGGAAAAGTACTCAAAGTTGCGCCCGCAGAGAGGACTGCGGTGGATGTTCATCGCGGGAGCCAGCCAGATCGCGATATTGTTCTCGCGCACCTCCTCGGCCGCCGCCCTGCCGATGCTCTCAAGAAGCTCCGGGTCCCAGGTGGCCGCCAGTGTCGACGCGACCGGCCACGCCGTCGTTGTGACGCCGGTCTGTGCGTTTGTACGCAGACCTGCCGGGCCGTCCGCCGTCATGAGGTTGGGGATGCCCAGCCGGGGCAGATTGCCCATGCCGCAGGTATTCGCAACACCGGTGTTGGGAGTGCCGCCGAAGAGCCAGCACAGATCCTCATCAGTCATCTCCCTGATCACGGAGGCGATGCTGCGTTTGCCTTCCGCGACCTCATCCGTCGCCATGCCGTTCTTCCGGAACTCGGCAGCGGGAAGTGACTTCAGTTCCCGTGTGTCAGGCCAGATGCCCATCCAGGTCTCGCCTTTCAGCTTCGGGAGCATTGCGGCTTCTTTTTTCGCCTTTTCCGGTTTTGCCGCCGGGAGCTTTTCATAGGTTCCGTCCGCCTTGAGGCGCTTCTTCAGGGCTTTCGGCGCGACAAGCGTTGTCAGCTGCCGGACCACGCGGTCCTTACGGATCGTGAGCACATAGGACAGCTCCGTGGTGTCCGCCGCATCTGTTCCCAGGTGGAAATGATAGTCGCCGCGCTCCAGCACCCACGCCGCTTTCTTCACTTTTCCCAGATCGTCGTACGAGGACAGCTCCGCAACAGGAACGGTGAGCGTCAGGATCTGCGCATCCCCCGGGAGCAGGAGCCTTGTCTTGGCGAATGCCGCCAGCGAGCGCGCGGATTTGCCGAGTTTTCCCTGCGGGGCCTGCACATAGAGCTGCAGGACCTGCCGGCCGGGCATCCGTCCGGTGTTCACGACGCGCGCCGTGACCACGACGTCGTCGCCGGTCTTTTCTCCGGTGATGCCGTCCACGGAAAACGTCGTATAGGAAAGGCCGTATCCGAAGGGATAGACCACGTGTTCAGCCGCGCCGGGGATCGTGGAGAAATACCGGTAGCCGACATAGATGTCCTCCGTGTATTCCACATAGTCGTCCGAGGCAAAGAAGCCCTCCGTGGAGGGGTAGTCCGCGATGTTCGCAGCCCAGGTGTCAATGAGGCGG
>JAILFA010000038.1 GCA_024687125.1 Lachnospiraceae bacterium | reverse complement strand
GCTGTCCTATGCTACGACAGAGCTTGTAAAGCAGTTTTCCGTGTTGGAGCCGTTCGGCAAGGGGAACCCGGAACCTCTGTTCGCTGCGAGGAATGTGCGCCTGTACTCCGGCAGGATCGTCGGAAAAAACCATAATGTCGGAAAATATGTGATCGGCGACGAAAGCGGCCGAAAATATGATATGATCTATTTTGACGAACTGGAGCGCTTCCATGATTTTTTGCGGGACAGATACGGCGCGGATGGTCTGAGCGACGTGTATGACAGCTATCAGACACGGGGAAGCTATACCTTCCATATGGCGTATCACGCGCAGATCAATGTATATCAGGGACGCGAGAGCCTGCAGTTCAGAATGAAGGACTTTTTATGAGAGAGGAACGCGATGAGACTGAATGATATCATCGAGAATCTTCCCTGCACGGTGACGGCAGGGAACACGGACAGACGGCTGATCCCCGGAGATATCCGGATCGATGCGCTGTCGAACGATACCCGCAGGATCAGTGAAAACAGCCTGTTTTTCTGTATCCGTGGCGCAAACTTCGATTCCCATGACCTGGCGTCTGAGGCAGCGGAAAAGGGAGCCGCAGCCATCGTTGTCCAGAGGGATGTGCAGCTGCCGGAGGGATGTGAGATACCGGTCGTACGTGTACAGGATACCCGGGTGGCCATGGCCAGATTCGCGGCAGCCTTTTACGGCCATCCCGCCGAAAAGCTGCGTACCATCGGCGTTACAGGAACAAAGGGCAAGACCACGACGACCTATCTGATCAGGCAGATGCTCGAGAATGCGGGCTATGAGACGGGCCTGATCGGCACAATCGAGATCGTGATCGGAGATGAGCATATCCCCGCAGACAACACAACCCCCGAATCCCTCACGCTTCAGGAGATGATGCGGCGTATGGTGGATGCTGGCTGCGCGGCGGTTGTCATGGAAGTATCCTCGCAGGCCCTGATGCTCCACAGAACCGATGGATTCACCTTTGATGTCGGCGTATTTACGAATCTTGAAGCGGATCATATCGGCCCGAATGAGCACAGGGATTTTGCCGATTATCTGCACTGTAAGTCGCTGCTGTTTAAGCAGTGCAGGACAGGGATCGCCAATGTGGACGATTCTCATTTCAAAGAGGTGATGGAGGGGCATACCTGCGAGCTCATCACCTTCGGGTTTTCAAAGGGAGCGGATTACCGCGGGGCGGAGCCGATGCTCATCCGCAAGCCCGGCGAGCTCGGTGTCGTGTTTCAGATTTCGGGAAGGCTGGATATGCGCGCCGAATTTCGGATGCCCGGACAGTTTTCCGCGTATAATGCCCTCTGCGCGGTGGCGGTAGCAAGGTTCTTTGATTGTGACGAGCTGCAGATCGAGGATGCGTTAAGGCGGGTGCGGGTGAGCGGAAGAGTGGAGATGATCCCTGTGAGCGACACGTTCACCCTTTTGATCGATTACGCGCACAACGCGATGGCACTTGAAAGCCTTCTCGTTACACTCAGAGAATACCGGCCGAACCGGCTTATCACACTCTTTGGCTGCGGCGGAAACCGGTCGAAGGACAGGCGGTACCGGATGGGCGAGGTGAGCGGGAAGCTTTCGGACCTGACGGTTGTGACCTCGGACAATCCCCGCAACGAAGATCCCATGGCGATCATTCGCGACATCGAGGAGGGGCTTGCGCGTACAACCGGAGAATATGTGGAGATCCCTGACCGCAGGGAAGCGATCCGCTATTGCATAGAGCACGGCGAGCCCGGCGATATCATTGTACTGGCAGGGAAGGGGCACGAGCTGTATCAGGAGATCCAGGGAACGAAGTACCCTATGGATGAAAGGGTGCTGATCCGTGAGATCCTCACGGAACTGGAGCATGAACGGGGATAAGGTGCCGGGAGCTCAGACGGATCCTTTGTCGGCTTTCGGCTCCGCGGAGCCGCACTCTGGCACGGAGGAAGCAGAGGCGCTCTTCGCAGACCGGTATCCGGACGCTCCTGCGGCGGAAACGGGAAGATACTGCGATGTGATCGTCGATATTTCCCATGAGCGTGTGGACAGGCCCTTCACCTACCGCGTA
>JAILFA010000010.1 GCA_024687125.1 Lachnospiraceae bacterium | reverse complement strand
GTCGATCACGGTGACATACTCTCCGCAGGCGATCTCGGCCCCTGCTTTTCTTGCGCTGGTGACACCGCCGTTCTTCTTATGGAGCACACGGATACGGCTGTCCCTCTGCGCAAATTCGTCGCAGATCTGCCCGGATCTGTCTGTGGAGCCGTCATCCACCAGGATAAGTTCATAGTCCCGATAGTCCTGTGCCAGGATACTCTCCACGCAGCGGGGCAGATACGGATCGATATTATAGACCGTAACGATGACGGAAATCTTCACCTGTTCCTCCGAAAATGTTTTCTGATGACGCGACCCGCCCGCGTAAAGGGAACCGTCCATCCGGTATGTGTCAGATGGACGTCGATCACGCACAAGTCCTGCTTCTCCTGCCAGGTATGGATGCCGATCCCTCTCCAGTTTCCGGATGGATATTGGGCGGAGAGATCATTGATCGTGATCTTCTTTTGGAGCGTCTCCTGATAGTGCTGCCCCCTGCCGATACGGTCGATCTGAAACAGGCAGATATTCCGGCCGTAAAAGCCCTCTTCTGCCTCCTGCGCCACACGGATAAGCGCATTCTCTGACCGGATGACGGAGCCGCCGTTGCGGTTCCAGTAGGTCGGTTCTGTCTCTGCCGTCTCCTCTGTCAGCTCTGCTAACGTCTTCTCCTGCAGATCCAGTTCGAACAGACGAAGCTTTGTAAGCAGGCTGTGCGGCTCTGTCTCGGAGCTCCCGAGCAGTGTGCAGACCGTATGACCGGACGCGGCGGTTTCTGTTTTGGCAACACTGAGATCCACGACCCGATACCCGGGAAATGTAGCATACAGACTCCAGTCCCGGATCGTCGCTCCTTTTTTGTACACCCGGATCTCTCCTGCTGCCGAGGTCTCCGGGATCATGTAGAGATCTCTGCCGTCGGTAAGGAGTTCTGGAAAACTCATGTGAAATGGTTCGCGGATCACAGGCTCCGGACGGCTCATCCTCCCATCCCGATCCATTTCGGACACCCCGATCCATCCGATCTCCCGGCTACGATCCATGACTTCGCAGAACACATAGTCCTGATCCCCCTCACGATAAGGGACGGGATCCGCCCACCACTGCTTGCAGTCAAGGACATTGATCCGAAAAGCATCACTGCTTTGCGTCCAAACACCGATGCCGTAGAGATGTTCCGTAAAGATCTTTTCGATCAGACCGCTCACTTCAGAAGCTCCAGGTACGTATTCTGCAAAACTCTTGCCGCATCAGAGATCTCATAGCCCTTTTCCTTGAGGATGCGGATCCCGTCCGATTCCCTTGTCTGTGTGCCGGATAAGGTGTCAATCCACTCTTTTTTATTCTGCAGCGGGATTTTTCGGACATTACCGGCAAGAACCACCTCATTCGAGATGTTCCCGGACAGGACACAGGGACATCCGTTCGCCTGCACCTCCAGCATCACGACCGGAAAGCCTTCAAACAGGGAAGGAAAGGCAAACACATCAAATGCGCTGAGCAGATCCTGTACATCATTCCGCTGTCCCAGAAAACGTATCTGCTGCCCAAGCCCCCTTTCGGCGATCATGGCTTCAAGCTGCGTCCGGGATCTCCCCTCACCTGCCAGCAGCAATACCGCGTCCGGGCGCTTTTTCAGCACCTCGGGAAACAGCTCGATCAGGAATTCCTGATTCTTCGGATAGGCCAACGTCCCGATATGGCCGACCACGTGCTTTCCGGCCAGTCCGAGTTTTGTTCGGATCTTTTCCCGTACCTCCGTGCGAAAGCAAAACCGCTCCGTATCGATCGCGTTCGGAACAACCGTAAACGAGGCATCCTGCCCGTACAGCCACTGTCCGGCAGCGTTCGAGCACGCCCACAGCTGCGTGGCGTACCGCGGGATCTTTTTGCGCACTCGCTCGTGGAGCAAGATTTTTAGCTTGTTGGTCGTGAGCAGGTTGGTACTGTGGCTGTGAGAGATCCGAATCGGGATCCCCTGCTTTTCGGCCAGTTTCAGCACCATGCCGTTCATGGCATCCATATGCGCATGCACCAGGCGGTACTTCCCGGAGGCAAAGAGCCGGTTCAGTGTCCGTACATTGCCTGTCAGACTCTCCCGCTTGGTGGGTACATGAAAGATCTCACCGCCCAAATGGCGGATCTCGCCGTCCGCAGGTCCTTCACCCCCGTGCGCAACGAAATCGACCTGCAGGAGATCCCGGTCAAAATGCCGGTAATAGTTCATCATATAGGATGTGATGCCACCGCGGTCCAGAATGCCGCCGTTGATGTAAAGGATCCGCTCAGGCTTCATTCATTACAACCGGATCCATTCGTCGGGGCACATGTTTTTTATTTCATTCATATTCTTCCATCGTGCGGGCGCAACGACGATCTTGTCCGGATTCGCATTCAGCCACGCTCCCCAGAAGGAAAATGAGGAATTGGCGATAATGTTGTGTTTACACATACTCATCAGCTGCATGTCCCGAAACGCATCTTCCCCTTCATTCCCGGTGATGTAAGTTACCTGGCGGTCATCAAAACCGGAAATGCTCTTTGCGTATGCCGGATCGTTCGTAAACACAAAGAAACGTATGTCCTTTCCGCTTTCTCTCTCCAGAATATGGCGGATCGCCCGGTCGTAGTACTCTGCCGTACAGATATTTCCGAACAGCAGTGCAACATCCTCATTGAAGTAATCACCGCCCCGGATATGAACCGATACGGACTCCGTATTTTGGATCAGTTCTCCGAACTGTCTGTTTTTCTCGTCCGGCTCCGGGAATCGAAAGACTTTACGGAGTCTGTCTTCGATACCCTCAAGGTATCCGACGCCCTGCCAGAATCCCGAGCAGTATCCGCTGAATCCGGATAGAGGAACCGCTTCACAGATCCGTTCCTCGCTCTCCACATAATAGAACGGGACTTCCCGGTAGCTTTTTCCGATCAGTTTATTGATCCGGAACCACAGCGCAAGATGGATCCGCCAGAGCCAATGAAGGAACGCATGGATCGATTCGCCCTGTATCCGGAAGACTCGGAGCAGTTCCGCCTGATGAAATGTGTTCTGCCGGACGTCGTAATCATCGATCCGGGCCTTTTTGCCCATCTGACGGAGCCGTATGCAGCAGGCATACTGCCACATCTGGTTCCCGAGACCGCCTTCCAGACGGACCGTCACACAGCCGTGCAACCTGCGGTTCTTCTTCTGTTCCGTCAATGAACGATCGCCTCCAGCAGCTTCTCTGTATCCCCTGCGGGGATCACAACGGAATCTTCCCGCTCAAGTGTCTCCCTGCACCCGCCGACATCATAGGCGATCACGCGTGTTCCGCAGGCCTCCGCCTCCAGATTGACGGTGGGATAGGTGTCCTCATACGTGGGATTGACCAGACATTCCGCAGCGGAATAAAGCGCCGCCAGTTCCTTCTGATCGTTTGTCCGTCCGATCCCGGTGATATTCTCCGGCAGGGCTTCCTGCTGCTTTGCGGTCACCCCGACGAGAACGAGCCGGTATGGTTCGGGCAGTTGCTCTGCCAGTGCCAGAAGATCATCCCAGCCCTTGCGCTTTGTCCAGGTTACGGTCACCCCGAGGACGATCTTTTTGTCCTGCAGATGATAGGCCTCCCGGTCAAAGCCTCCGGTGGGCTTAAAGACCTCGCGGTCGATCTTTGTATGCATCACCTCGACCGGATACTCCGCCAGGTAGCTTTGTTTCACGGTATCCGCAAGCCACTGGGAGGGTGTGATCAAAGTCATCCGGGGAAGCCCCTGAAACAGGGCTTTTTTCTCCGCGTAGTTCTTTTCGACCCGGCTGAATAAATAGCAGACGGGATAACTGTGCTTCTCCGGGCACCTTCCCCGACAGCCGCTGCGCCACTTTTCACATCCCGTGGCGGTAAAATGCGCGCAGTGTCCGGTAAACGCCCAGCAGTCATGCAGGGTCCATCGGACTTCCATCTGCGGCCTCTGCCGGATCCAGGCAAAGAGTTCTCCGACATGGAGATAATACCCGTGAATATTGTGAAGCCACAGGATATCGGGATCATACGACGACGCCCAGGCAAGAAACTTCCTGGTTGCCCGTCTGGAGCCGAAACAGTGCAGATCAAACGCCCGGGTGAGGAGCCCGTGGATCCTGGCATCCCGGTCTGTTCCGATTCGGACAGCCCGGTCTTTTTCCGATTCCGGTATGCCGACTCTGCCGTAGGCGATCCGTACCTGATAGCCCTTCGCCTGGTACTCATCCGCGATCCCGGAGACGATCCTCCCCGTGCTCCGGACGCCGCAGACGACATTGACGAGCAGGAGTTTTTTCATGAATCCCGCTCCGCCCACAGCTTCTCGAGCTGTGCAAGAAGCATCTGCTTGTTAAAGTGCTCTCTGCTGTATTTCAGTGCGTTCTGTCCGCGCTGTTTCAGTTCTCTGTGATCGTCCTCTCCGGCCTTCATGGCGACGGTTCGGATGGTCTCCGCCAGCGCACGCGCATCTCCCAGCGGGCAGCACCAGCCGGCATCCGCTTCCGTGATCACTCTCTTCGTCTCTCCCGCGGCGGATGCGATCACCGGCATCCCGCAGGCCAAATAGGACTGCAGCTTGGCGGGGATAGTCCGGGCAAACAGTTCATTGTCCATGAAGGACAGAAACGCCGCGTCACAGCAGGCAAAGAGCTCCGGTATGATCTCCGCCGGCTGTCTGGGGATCAGGGTAAAGCATGCGGATACGCCCTTTTTCCGTATCGCCTTTTGAAAGCTTTCTCTTGCTCTGCCGTCTCCGACGATCACAAAGCGGACCGGACATGTCTTTGCCTGCTTTTTCAGGATCCTTGCTGTCTCGGGCAGGATCTCCAGCCCCTGTGCCACGCCGATGTTTCCGGTAAAGATCAGCGTAAAGCTGTCGTCCTCCGGGATCAGTCCCGTGACTGCGGACGGATCTGTTTTTGCCGCACGCCGTATCTTGTCTCTGTCCAAAGGTTGATAGAAATCTTCCGCGTACTGCGGCCAGTACAGGAGCTTGGACTTCGGCACGCCGCGCTGCGCAAGTGTCTGCGCAAAACTCGGTGAGGTGACCAGGATCCGTGTGCTGTCCCGGTAGATCCTGTCACACATACGATCAAGTACCGAGAGGATCGCGGGATTCTTAACCCCCGCCACCACCTCCACGTTATCGGGCCAGAGATCCTGTACATATAACTCGCAAGGGATATGCATGCGTTTTGCTGCTGCCGTCCCGACAAGTGCCTGTGTCATCGGCGAGGTCTCGAAAATAAAAACCCGGTCAAACCGGCGCTTTGTTCCGTGCGCCCAGATCAGACCGGATACCAGAAAGCTTATGTAATTGAGGAGCAGGCAGATCTTGTTTTTCTTCCGCGGGATCACGGGAAGCCGCAGGATCCTGATGCCCGCATGCTTTTCCCGGCGTCTTTTTCTGAGGCCGTAGCCCTCGTAATAGTCTCCCTGCGGATAGTTGGGGATGGAGGTCACCACGGTCACGTCGTATCCGCGGCGCACCCATTCCGCGCACAGATCGTTGATCCGGAATGGCTCCGGGTAGAAGCACTGGGAGACGACAAGGAGCCGCTGTCCCATCATCCGTTCACCCGGTTCATGATCTCGATCCCGAGATATACTGTATGTTTTTGCCGGAACAGATCGATCTCTACCTCCGCCTGTCTGCGGTGGAGATTGATCTTTTTCACGTAACCCTCCAGGCCTTTTAAGGGCCCCGATACGATCTCCACTGTGTTTCCTTCCTTGACCTCCACCATGCTGATGTCCACAAGTCCTGGGGTTGTCGCCCCATGGCCCATAGCCAGCTGCCGGATAAAGGCTTCCTCTTCTTCATTGAGCGCGCCAAACCCGTCAAAGCCGTTGAGATCCGGCTGCCATTCACGAAATCCCACAACCTTGGTCAGTGTGGGTACTTTTTTCAATGCCCAGTACAGCGCTTCCAGATCCGGTGTGTCGATAAAAATGTAACTCGGCAGGAAGCGCTCGGTCACGTCCCGGTATCGTCCGTGATAGTTTTTATGCATCCGTCTGGTCAGATGAAAACAGGACAGACAGAGATCCTCCGGGACAATGGCCCGGATCTCCCGTTCTGTCTTCACTTCCCCTGTCGGTTCCACCTGGATGCAATAGAGCATCTTTTCCCCCTGAGGCGTAAGCTCCGCCATGACGCGCCGCGATACCTGCAGCGCATCAAAAAACGCATGATATCATGCACCGCCTCCTCCGTGTGCCCAAGCTTCGCGAAGGGTCGATGCAATCATGGGACACATTATAGCACAAAATGTCCGTCGAGGAAAGTAAAAGCATAGATATTGGGAGATATTAAGAGATATTTGGAAGATATTGGCAGTCGGCAGATCTGAATGATTATCGGAGCGTCGTAACCGTATCCCGATAGTATGCATCGAGTTTCGCGAGCTTGAAACGTTCATACGGACGAATGCACCGGATCGGCTTCCGTGTCTGCCGGATCTTCTCCGTCAGTGCCTCCCGCATCCGCTGTCTGAGCTGTTCATCCGCGACCTGTTCCAGCCGGGAAAGCTGGTAGATCAGGTGAGAATAGCCTGCCATTTTGAGATACCGCTTCCGTGCCTCGTCCAGCGTAGCCGCGCAGAAATCGTCCACCTCCTCCAGACTCCGGATGATCTCCAGCAGTCTTTCATCATAGGAGTGGCTGATGCTGCCGTCAACGACCCTGTAGTTGGTCAGGCTTTCCTGAACGTATTCGATCCGGTCGACATAGGCGAGGTATTTCAGATAGAAATTCAGGTCCTGCGCCAGCCGCACATCGGCAAAACGGATGTGATGCCTGTCGATCACTTCCCGGACATAGATCTTGTTTCCGGGGTACGGCGGGGCCAGATAGGCATAGAGCAGCTTGTCCTTTCTGGTGATCGCCAGGCGGCTGCCCGCATACCGTACCTCATTCAAAAATTTGCCGTCATGTGTGACATTGGTATAATCGGCAGTCAGAAGCTGCGCCTTCATGTTCTGCAGGTGTGCCTTGACGGTGCGCAGGCTCCCTTCGTTCACATAATCGTCCGCGTCAAAAAACCAGATATATCGGCCGGTGGATACCTCGAATCCGGCATTGCGCGCCGCTGGGGCACCTTTATTTTCCTGCGTGAGGATCCGGACGTTCGGATACTTTTCAAAGGAGCGCAGGATCTCCGGGGAGTGGTCGGTGCTCCCGTCATCGACAAAGATCAGCTCAACATCGCTCTCCTGTCCCGGTCGAAAGGACGCGATCGTCTGCTCCAGATACTTTCCCTTGTTATATACCGGGGAAATGACAGACAGCAGCGGTGTGTTCACATCTCCCCCCCGGACGGATTCTCCTCCGCCGTGTCTTTCTGCTGTCTTTCCCTGTCCGTTACATCAAAGCCCGCGGTGCTCTCCTTTTTGAACAGGATACGCAGGGTCATCAGGACGAGCTTGATGTCCAGCCCGAGGGAGTACTGTTCGATGTACATCATGTCCAGGCGGAGCTTGTCATAGGCCGTGGTGTTGTACTGGCCGAAGATCTGCGCGTAGCCGGTGAGTCCCGCGGGGACCTTGTAGCGGTAGACGAATTCCGGGATCTCCGCGAGGTATTTCTGTACATGCTCTGTCCTCTCCGGCCGCGGGCCGACAAAGGACATTTCCCCTTTGAGGATATTAAAGATCTGCGGCAGCTCATCAAGGCGGATCGGCCGGATGAACGATCCGACGCGGGTGATGCGCTTGTCATCGTCGCTCGCGGGGAGCACTTCGCCGTCCCGCTCGGCGTCAACGACCATGCTTCGGAATTTAAGGATCATGAACCTTCTGCCGCCCTCGGTCACACGCTCCTGCTTATAGAACAC
>JAILFA010000009.1 GCA_024687125.1 Lachnospiraceae bacterium | reverse complement strand
CCCGTATTTTGTTATGGATGCACAGTTTGACGCACCGATGGTCGGCGATTTCGACACCGAGCTGGTTCATGAATTCTTCTATGCCATCAGCTATTCCGCCATGATGAACCTGCATCTGCGGATCATGTGCGGATCCAATGCGCATCATATGATCGAAGCAATGTGCAAGGCTTTTGCACGGGCACTCGATCAGGCAGTGACTCTCGACCCGAGAGTCAATGGAGTACTCAGTACAAAAGGGAGCCTGTAAGGCTCCCTTTTTCATCATCTGTTTCCGATTCTCTTATTGTGTCAGTTCCCTCAGCTTTGCGATGAGTTCTCTGATACGACGCGCCTGCATCTGCATGCTGACCGGATTGACAATCACTCGAGCGGAGAGCGGGCAGACCTCTTCGAGCACGACAAGTCCGTTTTCTTTCAGCGTCGATCCGGTCTCCACGATATCGACGATGACATCGGCCAGTGATACGATGGGGCCGAGCTCGACAGAACCGTTCAGTTTGATCAGTTCAACGGTCTGCTTTTTGGTGTTATAGAAGTAATCCTTGGCGATCCGCGGATACTTGGTCGCTACGCGGATCATCTCGCGGTGCTTCAGACGCTCAGCTGCTTCCGGGCGTCCGCAGACACACATCCTGCATTTTCCGAAGCCGAGATCGAGCACTTCACAGACACGTCGGTTCTCCTCCAGGATCGTGTCGGCTCCGACGATCCCGATATCGGCTGCGCCGTATTCGACATAGGTGGGTACATCCGGACCCTTGGCGAGGAAAAAGGAAAGCTTTTCTACTTCGTTTGTAAAGATCAGCTTTCTGGTATCCTTGTCGTCCATCTCCGGGCAGAAGATGCCGCAGCGGTTAAGAAGGGCCATTGCTTCTTTGGCGAGACGTCCCTTGCCGAGAGCGATCGTAAGTCCATCCTTCTTTTCTGCGGCAAGGGCGGCGGAAAGATCATCCGTCACAACCATGAAGCCCACTGCGGGTGCGGGCTTTCCGAAGCGTTCCATGAGCGTGTCATAACGTCCGCCGCGCGCGATCGGTTCGCCGATCCCATAGGTATATGCGCGGAACACGATCCCGGTGTAATAGCGGTAGCGGTTCAACAGGCCCAGATCAAAAGTGACATAGTCGGCAACGCCGTAACGGAAGAGCTCTTCCCTGAGCTTCAGAAGTTTTTTGATCGCGTTTTTTGAACGTTCGTTGTTTGCCTTGTCTGCAAGCTCGGAAAGTTCGCACTCCCCGGAAAACAGATCTGCGAGGATCAGAAGCTGAGAGCGGTAAGGCTCCGCGATCTTCTGTTCATCAAGCAGTTTCTCGGCCGCATATGCGTTTTTGTCACAGATGTATTCGAGCAGTTCAGCGCCGCATGTATCGCTGATCCCGGCTGCTTCACAGATGCCGTAGTAATAATCGACATGGCCGACACACACACGGATATCCTTAAGCCCCGCTGCCAGGAGAGACTTGACGGAGAGCGCGATGATCTCGGCGTCTGCTTTGACGGAGCCGTCATTGTAAAGCTCCGCGCCCATCTGCGTCTCTTCGCGAAGCTTGCCCTGCAGACCCGCACGGTTGTTGAATACGCTCCCGCGGTAAAAAAGCCGCAGAGCATCATCTTTTTCCAGAAAATATTTGGCGGCGCTGCGTGCGATCGATGGTGTGAAGTCCGGACGAAGCACAAGTGTACCGCCGTCGCGGTCAAAATACCGGAAGAGGTCATTGCCGGTGTTTCCGCCGATCTCACCGGAAAACAGATCATCGTATTCGAGTGCCGGTGTACGGATCTCCTGATAGCCGAATTCCGAAAAGGTTTCCCGGATCCTGTCCTCGGCAGCGATCTGGCGGCTCAGTGCTTCTCCGTAAAGATCCCGCACCCCTTCGGGGGTATGTGTCAGTTCTTTTCTCATAACCCAACCTCAAAAACTGTCTTATTCACGTAGTGACAGTCAATTATAGCGCAGAAAAGGCGTAAGTACAAGCGATAATGGTTGCGAAAAGCCGTGCATTATGATACTTTGATACAAGCGATCAAATTAACGCAGGAAGGATGTCACATGGAGAAAAAAGAGTTTGCGTATACGATCATCATCGCTCCGGGAAAAGAAGATATCGGGGATCCGAAACCTTTTTCCGAGCAGCTTCTGGATCAGGCGTTTTCAATGATCAATGAAGGCGCTCCTGCGCTGATCGTGGATGTAAAAGCTGAGGATGACCGGGGCCATGAGTTCGCGCTTGACGCACTGAAGATCCTGTGCGGGACCGTTGATGTACCTGTGATCGGCACCCAGGATCTGAAACGCCTGGAGGATGTGAAAAAGCTTTTATATGCAGGATGCAGACGTGCTGTATTTCGGCAGGATAACGCCGCAGAACATTTCGAACTGTTTCATGAAGCTCTGGGGCGCTTCGGCGCGGAGCGTCTTGCAAGACTGTCTGATGCGGGGACACTGATGGAAGCAGAAGAGGACAAGGAACTGGTCTTCCCATCCCGTACGCTGAAGGCTGCCTTTACCTGGGCACAGCTGAAAAAGAATTCCGACGGTCTTGTTCCTGTCGTCGTTCAGGACAACAGCACGGATGAAGTACTGATGGTCGCTTATATGAATGAGGATGCCTTTCAGAAGACGCTGGAGACGGGCAGGATGACTTACTATTCCAGGAGCCGCAGGGAGCTCTGGATCAAGGGTCTTACGAGCGGTCATTATCAGTATGTGCGTTCCCTGTCCGCGGACTGTGACCTTGACACGATCCTCGCACGCGTCCGGCAGATCGGTGCAGCCTGTCATACAGGAAAGCATTCCTGTTTCTTTAATACGATTGCGGAATCCGCGGCGGATGGCTCCAAAAACGCAAGGCGCATCCTGGATGATGTCTACGCCGTCATCGCTGACCGCAAAGAGCATCCCAAGAAAGACAGCTATACCAACTATCTGTTCGATAAGGGGATCGACAAGATCCTCAAGAAATGCGGCGAAGAGGCAACGGAGATCGTGATCGCCGCCAAGAATCCGAATGAGAACGAGATCATCTATGAGATCTCCGATCTTCTGTATCATCTCATGGTGCTGATGGTAGAAAAGGGTGTCACCTGGGAAGATATCGCGGATGAACTCGCGAAGCGATGATGCGGGATTAAAGCATGTTCGCAAGTGACAGACTCGCACTCCCCGATGAGATTCTGCTTTCCGTAGAGAAACCCGAGCGGTATATCGGCGGAGAGGTCAACAGCGTCATCAAAGACAAAACGGCTGTGGACATCCGCTTCGCTTTCTGCTTTCCGGATGTCTATGAGATCGGCATGAGCCATATCGGCATCCAGATCCTCTATGGGCTTTTCAACAGTTATCCGGACGTCTGGTGTGAACGTGTCTATTCCCCCTGGACAGACCTGGATCAGATTCTCAGGGATAAGAAGATCCCGCTGTTCACCCTGGAATCCCAGGAGCCGGTTCGCAATTTTGATTTTCTCGGCTTTACCCTGCAGTACGAAATGTGCTATACCAATGTACTCCAGGTACTGGACCTTTCCGGCATCCCGCTCTATGCAAGGGACCGCAAGGACGCGGATCCTCTGGTCATCGGAGGCGGCCCCTGTACCTATAATCCCGAGCCTGTAGCGGATTTCTTTGATCTGTTCTATATCGGTGAAGGAGAGACTCAGTATCGCGCACTCTTTGACCTTTATATCTCCTGTAAAAAGTCCGGGCTTTCGCGTGACGAGATCCTTGCAGCAATGGCGAGACAGATCCCGGGCATCTATGTTCCCTCTCTCTACGATGTAACTTACAGGGAAGACGGAACGATCGAAGAAATGCGGCCGAATGTGCCCGAGGTTCCTGAGGCCGTCACTCGGGAAGTCGTCAGGGATCTTTCCGATGTCTATTATCCGTCCGCACCGCTTGTTCCCTTCATCAAGGTGACGCAGGACCGCGTCGCGCTCGAGATCATGCGCGGCTGTATCCGGGGATGCCGGTTCTGCCAGGCAGGACAGCTTTACAAGCCGCTTCGCGAAAAGGATCTGGAAGCCTGTAAAAAGAGCGCGCTCGAGATGCTACGGAGCACGGGACACGAGGAGATCTCCCTCTGTTCCCTGAGCTCCAGCGATTATTCGCAGCTGCCCGTGCTCCTTGACTATCTCATTGACACAGCGGGCAGGGAACATGTCAATGTATCCCTGCCGTCCCTGCGCATCGACGCCTTTTCTTTGGATGTGATGAGCAAGGTGCAGGATGTCAAAAAATCGAGTCTTACCTTTGCTCCGGAAGCGGGCAGTCAGCGCCTCAGAGACATCATCAACAAGGGCCTTACGGAAGAAGATATCCTGCACGGCGCAGAGCAGGCCTTTCTCGGCGGCTGGCACAAGGTCAAGCTTTATTTCATGCTGGGACTGCCTTTTGAGACAGCGGAGGATATCGAAGGGATCGGCGACATCGCAAACAAGATCGCCGCTGTCTATTTCGATACGGTTCCCAAGGAAGCGCGCGGCGGCCAGTCCGTTGAGATCACGGCGAGTACCTCCTTCTTTGTCCCCAAGCCGTTTACGCCGTTCCAGTGGGCAGCGATGCACACCAAAGAGGATTTTCTGGACCGTGCGCAGATGACCAAGCAGGGGATCATGGCGCAGCTCAACCAGAAGCGGATCCGTTACAGCTGGCACAATGCCGACGAATCCGTCATGGAAGGGATCTTTGCCCGCGGTGACAGGCGTCTTTCGGGTGTCATCCACAAAGCCTATAGGGACGGATGCATGTACGACGCCTGGAGTGAGCAGTTTCATTTTGACCGGTGGATGAAAGCCTTTGAGGCCTGCGGCCTTAATCCGGCGTTTTACTATCTCCGGGAAAGACCAGAGGACGAAGTATTTCCCTGGGATTTTATCGATATCGGCGTGACAAAGCAGTTCCTGCTCCGCGAATGGCGTGAAGCAAGGGCAGGAAGAAAGAGCTCCAACTGCAGGATTTCGTGCCTCGGGTGCGGTGCTGCCAGGTTCGGGACAGGTATCTGCCCTGGTGCGGATAAGTCCCAGCCAAACGGGACGGAAAGGACGGCAGTATGAGAGAATTCTTCGACTACCGCCTGAAGTTTTCCAAGAACGGTCCCATCCGCTATGTGGGTCATCTTGATGTCGTTCGTTATATGCAGAAGGCGAACAGACGAGCAGAGCTGCCGATGAGTTATTCGGAGGGCTTTTCACCGCATCAGATCCTGTCTGTAGCTCTGCCTCTGCCTGTCGGCGCGACCTCAGACGGTGAATACCTCGATATGCGGCTTACGCAGGAGCTGGCTCCTGATGAGATCGTATCGCGCTTGAACAAGGTCATGCATGAGGGGATCGAGGCCCGGGACTGTATGCTCCTTGCGGAGCACGCGCCGAAAGCAATGACGGTGATCACCGCTGCAGGGTACCGCATGCAGCTTCGAAATGCAGACATTTTCCGGGAGGATCCGGGATGCGCTCTGAAAGACTTCCTTTCCCGCAAAGAGATCCTTGTAAAAAAGAGCACAAAAAAAGGAGAGACAACGGTTGATCTCATCCCCCTGATCCATGGCTGGACCGTGGGAGAGGATGGGGAACTGGAGATCATTCTTCATGCAGGAAGCAGGGATCATGTCAAGCCGGCTCTTTTGTACGAGGCGTTTCTGGGCAGCCTGGGACTTGCCTTTCAGCCGCAGATGCTTGCCGTTCACAGGCTTGATCTGTATGAATCGCCGGCGGAAGGAAAATTTGTTCCGCTGATACCGAAATCGGTCTGATCATCTGATCAACAGGGGGGAGAAACATGGGTGTTAAGATCATCATTGATTCATCAAGTGATGTGTCGCAGGAAAAAGCGGCAGAGTGGGGGATCAAGGTCATACCGCTCAAGGTGCGCTTCGGAAACGAAGAGTTTGAGGATGGTGTGACGATCTCCAACCGGACGTTCTATGAAAAACTGATCGAGACGGATGAGATCCCGAAAACAAGCCAGATCTCTCCCTACACCTATGAAGAGGCTTTCCGGGAGGCGCTCGAAGCGGGGGATGAGGTCGTCTGCCTGGTGATCTCCTCCGGGGTCTCCGGCTGTCTGCAGAGTGCTAATATCGCGGCGCAGGAATGCGGCGCAGGGATCCATGTCGTGGATACGAGGCAGTTCTGCATCTCGTATTATATTCTGACTGAATATGCCGTCAGACTGCGGGACAGGGGCATAAACGCTGCTGAGATCGCCTCGGAGATCGAACGTGTCAAAGATTCCGCCACACTCGTCAGCGTCTTTGATACACTTGAGTACTTAAAGCTCGGCGGCAGACTGTCTTCTGCGGCGGCTTTTGCCGGCAGTGTCCTCGCTATCAAGCCGGTCATTTCCATCTCGGACGGCATCGTCGATGTCATCGGCAAGGCGCGCGGATCCAAAAACGGAAACAATATGCTCGTGCAGAGGATCGAAAAGCTCGGGGGCATTGACTTTTCCATGCCGCTGTGCCTCGGATATACGGGACTTTCCGATGAACTTCTGAAAAAGTATCTGCAGGACAGTTATCATCTTTATGCCGGTCAGATCGAAACGATCCCGATCGTCTCTGTCGGTGCTGCGATAGGCACCTATGCGGGACCCGGTGCGATCGCCTTTGCCTTTTTCCCGATGGGCGATAAGATATAAGTACCGCTTGCCTTTTTCAGGCGGCTAGAGTATAATGATCATGTGCATGAAAATGCACGGAAATACCGAAATTGTAAGCAATGAGGAGGACAAGGCATGATTCAGTTGATCGTCGGTAAAAAGGGCAAGGGCAAGACCAAAGCACTTCTGGACAAGGTCAATGAAGAAGTCAAAAGTATCTTAGGCAACGTCGTTTTTCTCGATAAGAGTTCCAAACACATGTATGAACTGAATAACAGGATACGTCTGATTGATGTCCCCGAATTCGGTATTTCTTCTGCGGAGGCTTTCATAGGCTTTGTCGCAGGGATCATTTCACAGGATCATGATCTTCAGCAGATCTATATCGACAGTTTCCTCAAGGTCGCTTCCCTGGAGGATCAGGATATCACGGATGCGATGGACAGGCTGGAGCAGCTCTCTGAGAAATACAAGGTGGATATGGTTCTCTCCATATCGACGGATAAACAGGACCTGCCTGAAAAGCTCCGCAGCAATGTCATCATGGCACTTTAATAAAACTCAGGATGCAGAAGCCGCGGGAGGATTTCCGCGGCTTCTTTCGTATTGGATGAGATGATCCGGCGAGGTACAGCCCGGCGCATATGGAAGGTTCAAACAATAAAAACAGCAAAAAAATAATAAAATATCCGCGCGGTATCCATATGCCTCTGATCGTGGTGATCTTTCTGGTCATTCTTATTTATCTCGTGATCAGTATCATCGGGTATCTCGGCAGAAAACACATTGTCGGATATGAGGTCAAGGCCGGATCGCTGTCTGCTGACAATATCTATGAGGCGATCGCTCTCAGGCAGGAAGAGATCATGTACAGCGACAGTGCCGGATATGTCAATTATTTCGCCACAGAGGGCAGGAGAGTCGCCGTCGGAAATCTTGTCTATACGATCGATTCCTCCGGCCGTCTGATCGATTATCTGAACGCAGAAGCCGCGGATTCCATCAGTCTTTCCTCGGAAAACCTGGGGGAGCTTCGCACACAGATCGCAACCTTCGCGGAGAGCTTTGACAAGGACCATTTTCGGACGGTTTATGACTTTAAGATCGGTCTGGACGGCACTGTTCAGAAACTTTCCAACAACAGTATCCTGCAGAACATCCGCTCGCTCAATGAAGGAGATATCCTGAGCGCGATCAATTACAAGAATGCCATAAAGACCGGGGTCATCCTGTATTCTACGGACGGCTTTGAGGATCTGGCGTTCGATCAGATCAGCAGGGACACATTTGAGCAGGACGGATACGTCAAGACGCAGCTGGTAGGAAACGCGCTGGTCGAATCCGGTGATCCGGTATATAAACTGGTCACTTCCGAGAACTGGTCCGTCGTTATCCCTGTCGAGAGTGCCGAACGCGCCCAGGAGATGCTGGACATGGAGTATGTCAAGGTGCGTTTTCTGAAGAATCAGAATGAGGCCTGGGGCAAGGTGGAGACCAGACAGGATGAGAAGGGGGACTCCTTTGTACAGCTTTCCTTTAACAATTCCATGTCTTCCTTCTGCACGGACAGATTTCTGAATATCGAGATCATCCTCAATGATGACAAGGGCCTCAAGATCCCGAATTCCGCGATCGTCGAAAAGAGTTTCTATCTTGTGCCCGTGGACTATCTGACCTCGAGCAACGGCAAGGAAGGGGTTCTCAGACAGACCTATCTGGAGGACGGAACGGAGTCGACCGAATTTGTCGAATGCAGTGTATACAATATCACCGAGACCGATGTCTACCTGGATCAGACGGCACTTCGAAACGGCGACAGGCTGACCAAACCGGGGTCTGCGACAACATATACGGTATCAAGACTGGAATCCATGATCGGGGTCTACAACATCAATAAAGGATACGCCGATTTCCGCAGGATCCGCATTCTCTACCAGAATGACGAGTATTCCATCGTGGCGCCGAATACGACCTACGGCCTGAGTGTATATGACTTTATCGTGCTTGATACCTCCACAGTCACGGAAAATGAGCTGATCTACGAGTAAGATGATGAAAGAACTTGACAGTTTTCGCGTTTTGACGCATAATTAATAACGTTTATTATGTTTTTATTTCAGGGAGTGATTCGATTATGGCTGGAAAAAGAGGTGTGATCGATCTGATCGTAGGCAAGCTTCATATGAATGAGGATGACGACGATCAGTACTATGATGATAATGAAGATGATGAATACTACGACGGTTCGGGCAGTAACATCGAGCCGTTCCGCAGAACGCAGAGCACCAAAGAGGAAGATGATTACAGTGAACCGCCGGTAGAACAGCCCCGTCCCAAAAAGTCACCGGCCAAATCATCCACACCGGCAAGGAGCCCGAAGAAGCTTATGAGTAAATCCAGTACAGTAGCTGGCGGCATGGAAGTCTGTGTGATCAAGCCCACCTCCATGGAGGAAGCGCAGGAGATCACGGAAACACTACTTTCCAACAGAACGGTAGTCCTGAATCTCGAGGGCCTGGATGTCGATATTGCACAGCGCATCATAGATTTTACCTCAGGCTCCACCTTTGCGATCTACGGAAAGCTGCAGAAGATCTCCCGTTATATTTTTATCGTAACACCTGCAAGCGTCGACATCTCCGGAGATTTCCAGGATCTGCTCAGCGGAAGCCTGAGCCACAGTTAAAGCAGTATCCGTTTCGAATGAATCGTATTTCCGTATCCTATAACGGCAAGCCTTGCTATGAGATCGTTTTTCATGATCGTTTTGCAGGACTTGCCGGTTTTATTAGGGATCTGGGGTTTGCGGGTAGGCGTATCGCGATCATCACCGATTCCACTGTGATCGGTCTCTATGAAAGGGAGATCAGGGAAGAGCTTTCACAGATATCAGACAGGGTATGTACCTTTTCCTTTCCGGCTGGAGAAGACAGCAAGCATTTAGGGACCATTGAACAGATCTACAGCTTTCTGATCGGTGAGCATTTTGACAGGCATGACCTGGTCATTGCACTCGGCGGCGGTGTTACCGGAGATATCGCAGGATTCGCTGCGGCAAGTTATCTTCGCGGTGTTTCCTTTGTCCAGGTTCCAACGACGGTTCTGGCACAATGTGATTCCAGCGTCGGCGGAAAGACTGGTGTTGATTTTTCGGGATACAAGAATATGGTCGGCGCGTTCAAAATGCCGGCTCTAGTGTGGATCAATACGCAGGTGCTGAAGACGCTCGATGAGAGGCAGTTTATCGCCGGCTTCGGTGAAGTCCTCAAGTACGGACTCATCCGTGACGTCAGCTTCTTTGACTGGCTGATCGAACACAGAGAGAAGCTCCTTGCACGAGACGCTGAGCTGCTCTCTGAGATGATCAGAAGGTGCTGCGAGATCAAACGGGATGTTGTCGAACAGGATCCCGAGGAAAAAGGACTCAGAGCGATCCTGAATTTCGGGCATACGATCGGACACGCGGTCGAAAAATACCTGAGATTTAACCGTATGCACGGAGAGTGTGTTGCTCTCGGCATGCGTGCCGCCCTGGACATATCCTGCAGAAGAGGCCTGATCAGTCGGGATGATGACGAGAGGATCTCAAAGACGATCGAGGACTTTGGACTGCCGGTCCGCGAATCCGGACTGGATAAGGATGAGATCCTGACGCTCATGCGATCGGATAAAAAGATGGATGGGGACAATATCTCCTTTATACTGCTTGATCCTCCCGGGAACGCCAGGATCATGCGTGATGTTACTGCTGATGAACTCTTATACGGAATCGAACAGATATGCTTAAGCTGACGAAAAAGAAAAAGATCCTTTTGCTCATCGACCTGCTTCTGACGATCCTGCTGATCGCGGGAGACCGTCTGAGCAAGTATTATGCTGTAAAAGGCCTCAAGGACCGCCCTGCGGTGCCTCTCATCAAGGGCGTGTTGGAACTGAATTATCTTGAGAATCACGGCGCGGCCTTCGGCATGCTGCAGAACCAGAAGATCTTTCTGATCCTGATCGCGGCGCTGATCCTGATCGTGATATGCTATGTGCTCCTGATGATCCCCGAGGATAAGAAGTATATCTTTATCCATCTGCTTCTTTCCCTTCTTTCAGCGGGCGCTGTCGGCAATATGATCGACCGCCTGCAGAATGATTATGTCGTTGACTTTATCTATCTGGTCATCATACGTTTTCCGATCTTTAATGTCGCGGATATCTATGTTACCGTCGCGGCTTTTCTCCTTGTGATCCTGTTCCTGTTTTACTATAAGGAAAAGGATTTTGCGTTCCTCAGCTTCGGCATCAAGAAAAAATATCGGGAGATGAAGTAAACATGGACAGCCGGTACCGGTTTGCCGTAGATGACGACCAGGCGGGAGAGCGCCTGGATGTTTTTTTGTCCGCACTTTTCCCGGAGCGTTCCAGAAGTTATATCCAGAAACTGATCAGCAGCGGGATGGTCCTGTGCGGTCGGGAGGACACTGAAAGCACAGGTACGCCTTATAAACAGGTAAGCAAAGCGGGAACGGTCATCAAAGACGGAGAGATCTATGAGATCTCTATCCCCGAAGATATCGCAATTGATGTAAAGCCTGAGAATATCCCGCTGGAGATCCTCTATGAGGACGATGATCTGCTGATCGTCAACAAGCCCAAAGGAATGGTTGTACATCCCGCCCCGGGGCATTACAGCGGCACGCTGGTCAATGCGGTCCTGAACTATTGTCCGGATTCACTTTCCGGGATCGGCGGTGTCCTGAGGCCCGGGGTCGTACACCGCATTGATAAAGATACGACCGGGTCGGTCATGATCTGCAAGAACGACCGGGCGCACCGGTCAATATCAGACCTTCTTTCCAGACACGAGATCGATCGCGTTTATCACGCTCTGGTGATCGGCAGGATGCCTGAAGAATCCGGAGATATCATTGCACCGATCGGCAGAAGCCCTTCCGACCGCAAGAAAATGGCTGTTGTCCGTGAAGGTCAGGGGAAACCCGCCGAGACGCACTGGAAGCTGATCAGATACTTTCCGAATGATCAGATCAGCTATGTCACCTGTACACTGGAATCAGGCCGTACCCATCAGATCCGTGTGCACATGTCATCGATCGGACATCCGGTTCTTGGAGATGAAATATACGGCGGAAAGAGCAGAAAATTCACACATCTGCAGGGACAGTGCCTGCATGCCATGAGACTCGGTTTTGTACATCCGATAACAGAAGAGCGCATCGAAGTCGACGCGCCTTTGCCTGAATACTTTTCACATCTGCTGGTTATTCTGTCGTAGTTACAGCCTGGATCTGCCGTACAGCCTGAGTACGCCGAAGACCTTGCCGAGGATCGCGCAGTCATCTACAATGATCGGATCCATACTGTCATTTTCCGGCTGCAGCCGGATATGTCCCTGTTCTTTATAGAATGTCTTGACTGTGGCGGAATCATCAATGAGCGCCACGACCTGATCGCCGTTATCCGCGGTATTGCACGCGTGAACCAGGACTTTGTCACCGTCGAAGATCCCTGCATTGATCATGGATTCTCCCTTGACATTTAAGATGAAGGAATCGCCTCTCGGCACAAAGGATGCCGGGAGAGGAACATAGCTTTCGATATTTTCCTCGGCGAGGATCGGCTGACCGGCCGCGACCTGACCGATGACGGGGATGCTGGTCATTTCGGTACGGACCATCTGGAAGCTGTCGTCGCAGATCTCTATCGCACGCGGCTTGGTGGGATCGCGGCGGATATACCCGTTCTTTTCCAGGGTCTCCAGATGAGAGTGTACGCTGGATGTGGATTTCAGGTGTACTGCGTCGCAGATCTCACGGACAGCCGGCGGATATCCGCGCTTAAGGATCTCATCCTTGATATATGTCAGGATCTCTTCCTGTTTCCTGGTGATTCGTCCGTTACCCATATGGCTGTTCCTCCTCGTATGGTTTGCCGTTCATGAAACAAACACCATTACAGATCAAGTGTATCATGCCTTTTTAAAAAAAGCAAACATATTTTCAGAAAATATGTTCGATTTTGCTTGACAAACGAACAGGCGTTCGATATACTTTGATCAGAACGGATGTTCGAACCGTTTAGACAATGTACAGATACCGGCATTGCCGGAGGAGGAACAGGATGAACAGACAGTACAGCATCAGCGAGACGCGCGTGATCAGAAACCGCATTCGCAGACAGCGTCAGCTCAGGAGACGCATGCTTATCGCCGGATATATCATGACGGCAACCCTGTTCCTTATGATATTCACACTCAATGGGATGCTTTCGGATGCGCACGAAGCGGACAGACCCGAGATCTTCAAATACTATCGCAGTGAGATCATTCTTCCCGGAGATACGGTCGAGAACGCAGCGGAGCATTTTCTGACAGCAGGAGAGAGGGGGCTGATCGATGACGCGTGTGAATACTGTGCCGAGATCAGGTTCATCAATCATCTTTCCGCGGGGGAACAGCCGCTTGCGGGCACCAGCCTGATCATTCCTTATTACAGCACGGAATTTAACGGCTGATCTTTATCAGGCATCGCGCAGATGCACCTTGTTTGCGGCTTTTCTGCGGTTTTCGTCGTCGATCGCTGCATAATGACGGCGGGTCGTATTAACATCCTTGTGACCCAGAACATCCGCCACCAGATAGATGTCGCCGGTTTCCCTGTACAGATTCGTACCAAAAGTGCTTCGCAGCTTGTGCGGCGTAATATGCTTCAGTGTCGTGACGGTCTGTGCGTACTTTTTCACAAGGTTTTCTACGGCGCGGACACTGATCCGGCGTTTCTGCATTGACAGGAACAGCGCGTTTTCGTGGCCGGTCACAGGGATGATCTCGCTGCGTGTCGTCAGATATTCGCGCAGAGCCTGTTCAACCTCGCTGCCAAAATAGACAAGCGTCTCATAGCCGCCTTTGCGATGGATCTTGAGACCGTTCGTATTGAAATCAATATCCGTGAGATCCAGGCCAACACATTCCGAGACACGGATCCCGGTCCCTAAAAGCAGCGTGATCATGGCAACATCGCGGGATTTGGTGATATGATGGTATTTCATCTGCGATTTGGTGAGTTTTCCGCCATCCTCAACCTCATCGAGCATTCTGGCGACTTCATCGGGTTCCAGGCGGATGATCGCTTTTTCGTGCATTTTGGGCATATTGACGAGTGACGCCGGATTGGTCTTAATGAGCTCAGCGCGGTAAAAATACAGATACATGGACCGCAGCGCCGACAATTTGCGCGCCTTGCCGTGCTCATCGTTGGAGAATTCCTTGTCCTCCTTTGAATACAGCGTTATATATTCGACATATTCTTCAATGTCTTCACGGGTGATCCGGTCGAGGATATCGAGCGGATAATCGGTGATCTGAACATCGGAAAGCGCTGTATTGTTTTCATGGATAAAAATGAAAAAGGTTCTCAGATCATAAGCGTATCCGAGACGTGTCCGTGCCGAGGATACGTCGGCGATCCCACGAAAGTATTGTCTGCAGAATCCAGGAAGCGTTGCAAGAACTTCACGCATTTTCAGCGTGTTTTTCTTATCCTGTTCCTCATGATATGAAAGGTCGACGGAGGACTGGTTTCTTTGCATAGCGGTTTTTCCTTATTAACTATTCGTTAAACCTGTGTTTTGCGAATAGTTGCAATTATATCACCGGTACCCCGTTCAGTCAAGATCCGCCAGGATATGCCGTTTTCCGCCGCTTTTCTCGAACGCACCGACAAAATCTTCGATCATTTTGACGGTACCTTCAATACCAAGTATCGCGGAATTCAATGACAGATCATAGCTTTCGGATCGTCCCCATTTTTTAGAGGTATAATAATTATAATAGCTGCGTCGCTGTTTGTCTTTTTTGGCGATCAGATCCCTTGCTTTATCTGTGGATTTCAGATCGGGAAATCTGGTCATCACGCGTTCGATGCGATCCTCAAGATCCGCGTGGATAAAGAGGTTCAGGACATTCGACCGGTCCTGGAGCGCGTAATCAGCGCATCTTCCTACGATGATACAGGGTCCCTCGGACGCGATCTTTTTGATCGTATCAAATTGCGCAAGAAATACCTTCTGGCTGATCGGCATATCCACAAAACTTGATGAATTATAACCAAACGAATAGGTGTCCATAACAAGATTATAAAGAAAGGAATTTGTCGGACGCTCGTCGTGTGTCTGGATCATCTCCTGACAGAATCCGGACTCTTTGGCGGCCCGGGAAAGAAGCTCCTTATCATAGCAGCGGATCCCGTAATGCTCGGCCAGGATCTGACCGATCTCTCTTCCGCCGGATCCGAACTGTCTTCCGATCGTAAGGATCGTTTCCATAAAGCACCTCCTTATATGGATACACAGTTAAATGGTAAACTGTTCCGATTCTTTCATAAATGTCAGGAATTCATCCTGCGGCAGCGGTTTGGAAAAATAGAATCCCTGAATATAATCGCATCCCATTGCCATCAGGGAATTCAGCTGCTCCTCCGTTTCAACGCCCTCTGCGATCACGCGCTTGCGGATATCCTTCATCATGGAGATCGTTCCGCGTACAATAGCTGATCCGTCACGTGTATTCAGAGCATCGACCAATGTCTTATCGATCTTGATGATGGAAAGAGGCAGGTTGACCAGACGATTGATATTTGAGTACCCGGTCCCGTAATCATCCAGTGAAAATTTGTAGCCCATTTCAACAAGACGGCGGATGTTCTCCTCTGCTATTCCGCCGATCGACCGGTATGTTGTCTCTGTGATCTCAAAATTGATCTCTTCCGGATGTACACCGTATTTTGTCTGCAGCGTAAAGATCTTTTCCGGAAGATCGATCTGCAGGCACTGTGCGACAGACAGATTGATCTCGATATACTGCAGTCCCATACTGAAAAGATCGTTTTCGGAGATGAAGTGGAAGATCGAATCAAGAACATAATCTCCGATCGGAATGATCAGGCCCCTGCTCTCCGCTGCCGGGATAAAGAAGGAAGGTGACACATATCCGTAACTGTCATCTCTGAGACGGATCAGCGCTTCAGCGGAACGGAATTTGCGGTCACGCAGGGAAAAGATCGGCTGATAACACATCGTAAAGGCGTGACTGGTGATCGCTCTGTTCAGAATGGAGGTAATGTTTGTGCCAAGCTCATACTGCTTTGATCCGATAATATCGGACGCGGTCACGAAACGCCTGTCGGCAGGAATCAGAGCCGGGAATTCGTGTCCCATATGGATGATATCGTTCATGTTATCAAGATCCATCGGGTAACCGATCACGCATACCTTGGTATCCAGTTTGATCCCGCCAGTCTGGAATTCCCTGGTCGCGACATCGATCCGCTTTTCCAGCGAGCCGAGTTCCTGATCGATGTTGTAGTCTGAGATACGATCATCCAAAAGCCAGTAAAGTGTACCGGGCGCTTCATAATACAGGTCAAAATACAGGCTTTTTTCCTGACAGTATTCTTCAAAAACGCGTCCGATATGTGAAATATAGCGGTTGTACTCCCCTTCTCCGAGATAGGCGCGCACCTGATCCGCATTAAGGTAGCGCATGATCAGGATATGAACTGGACTGTGCTGAAGCGTGATCTTTTTCAGCTCATTCTGATAAGCAATCCAGCTCGGAAGGCCTACATAAGGGTCCGTGATCTCCTCGGGCCTGAGGACAAGCAGCGCGATCAAAAGGAGTGAGATCGAGGTCGCGAACATCTCGATCAGGATCCTTCCGTCCAGGAACTGGATGAGGACCGCGATAATCGACAGAACATAAAGTGCTACCAGTGCGATCCATTTGTCGATCTGAAAGACTCTGAACCGCATGATCATATAGCTGCATCCGAACAGTATGTAAAAGAGACCGACGGCGTAAAAAGAAAGGATCAGCGGTCCCCGTTCATAACCTGACGTGGGACTTATCGCAAAGATCAGATGATGAAGCGGATTTGTCACAAGAGCGATCACAATGTATATGTAGGGAAGATTGATCAGGAATCTTGCGAGAGCGGAACGGAAAAAGAAGATACTCCGGGTCAGCAAAAACAGGATGTAAAGATAGATCAGAGGCTCCAAAGCCCGGAACAGGAAATACAGATAGTTGAAAAATGTTACGATGTAAACCTGCGTCTGCGTCAGAGGGAGCATCCGCTCATAGTCGCTGGCGCCGATATCGATCACTGTATTGAGCAGCGTGATGATCGTAAGCGCAATGAATCTCCGATTCACCGGCCCTTTTGTCGCTTTGCGGATAAAGGTGGTGAACAGGATGATCAGAAGGATCGGTATGGAACAATAGTTAAAAAACAGGATCTTCATGCTGTCTCATCTTTGTCTCAGAAATCCACTTCTTTTCCGTCTCTCCAGATCCGTTCCAGATCATAAAACAGACGGTTTTCCTTGTCGAAAATATGAACAACGATATCGCCGAAATCCATCAGGATCCATCTGGCGTCATCGCCCCCTTCGATCGCCCTTACCTGATATCCGGCCTTTGTGAGTTTTTCTTCGACACTGTCGCGCATGGCTGAGAGCTGCGGACGTGAAGAGCCGCTTGCGATGATAAAATAGTCACCAAGCGTAGAGATCTCGGAGATGTCGAGCACACGGATATCCTCGGCTTTTTTGGCGGAAAGTGCTTCCACTGCCAGTTCTGCCATCCTGCGGCTTTCTTCGATTTCTCTTTTTTCCATGCTTTACTCCTCTTCTACCGGTTATTATAGTATTCGCAGGTCTCTTCCGTTTTCGGATCGATCTCTCCTGCCTCCCTGTTCAGATAGATGATCAGGTGCTTCAGAGTCAGTTTTAAACCCTCATTGAGATCATCGAATATCGCGGTACGCAGCTCATTAAGCTCAGGAAACTGTCTGCGGGAAGGCTCGATGATGTCCGCCAGAAAAATGATCTTTTCAAGCAGTGTCATACCCGGACGTCCGGTTGTATGCCAGGTGATCGCTGAAAGGATCTCGGGGTCGGTGATCCCGTATTTGTTTTCAGCAAGATAAGCACCCACTTTGGCATGCAGAAGCTTGGGATTGCGTCTTTCGCAGTCGGAAACCGGCAGATCATGCTTTACGCAGATCTTCATCTGCTCATCATGTGAAAGTCCTTTGGCACAGTCATGCAGCATGCCGGCGATCAGTGCCTTTTCAATATCCGCGCCGAAACGCATAGCCATAGAAGCCGCCGTATAGGCAACTCCCAGAGAATGCTCGAATCTGTCCGGTTTCAGCGCCTCTTCCATCTGCCGTCGCAGCTTTTTTATCGAAATGGTTTCTGATTCCTTCAAATCATTCCCCTTTGGACTCTATTATATTTCTATTCAGCAAAAAGTGCAAACGGGAAGATGCAAAATCAGCAAGAAACTTAAGGAAAAGCGCAAACGGAACCGAAATAAGCAAGGCGACGATATAGGTGAGCGGTGTATCTGGGATCAGCGCGTGGAGAGCCAGCAGATCACGTATATCGATCATCAGAAGATGCATTAAGAAAAGCTCCAGAGATAATCTTCCGAAAAAGGCAAATACTCTTCCGATCGTATCCGGCAGAAATGATGCAGCGAAACAGATGCCGGGAGCGATCAGTACAAATACCGTCCATCCGATACTCAGATCGGTAAGGAGTGCGTAAGCGTAATTATCAACGAGATAAAGTATCACCATACCGATAAAGCAGATGATCAGACTTACGGCTCCGGTGATTTTTGTGAACGGTCGCTCTTCGATCCCAAGACGCCCGAAGCACATTCCCAGACCGAATATCGGGATCCTGGATACCAGAAGAAGGTCCCGTTCCTGGCCAAGCCATGGGATCGTAAATACAAGAAGAAAAGCGACCAGAAGAAGTGATCTTTCAAAATTTGAGCGTCCGGTGATAAAGCGGTAGAAATACGGAGCCACGACATACATGATCAGAATGCCGCTGATAAACCAGTTGAAAGCGATCCCCTGATCCGTAAAAAACTGTATGCCGAGATAATTCCCGAGAATAGACTGGGTTGAGATCTGATTTTTGTGGATCTGCACGATCGACCAGAAAACAAGAAAGATCCAGTAAGCCGGAAGGATTCTTGTGATCCTGCGCTTAAAAAAGCTGTAAAAATCCGGTCTGCTGTGCAGAGAATAATAGCATCCGATGCCGGATGCGAACAGCAGTATATCAACACCGGCATATCCATAGAGCTGCAGCTTCAATAAAAAGGGCTGAAAGATAAAATCATGAGGAAGGTGAAAGTACATCACCCAAAGGATGGCGATCCCTTTCCATACATCCCGTTTTTTATAGAGTGTCTGATAAGTCATTACATGACGGTCCTTTCTTGATAAAGACGATGCTCCTTAATGTATTCGAAAACACTGTCACTTACCTGATATCGGACACTTTTTCCTCCGCGGATACGATCCCTGATCTCCGAAGAAGAAAGATCAAAGCGGCTGAGGGATAAAACCCGGCATTCTGCACCGAATCGATCTCTGAGAAAACGGCATTTCTCGGACAGTTTTATCTGATCGTCATCACCTCTTGCGGCGCACAGGATATTTGCCCTGGAAAAGATCTCTTCGGGACGGATCCAGGAATCCATCATCATCAGGGAATCCGCACCGACGATCAGATACCAGGTATTTCCCGGATACTGCTCATCAAGTTCCCTGAGCGTGTCGGCAGTGTAGGTTTTTCCCGGTCTGTCAGTCTCGATCCTGGAAAGAAAAAACGAAGGATGATCTTTGATCGCGAGAGCTGTCATCCGATATCGGTCTTCGCGGTCGGAAACATCTCTTCCTTCTTTGAGATAGGATATGCCTGTCGGAACGAACAGGATCCTGTCAAGCCCCGCTTCTTCTCTGGCTGCTTCCGCGAGGAGCAGATGTCCTAAATGGATCGGATCAAAGGTGCCGCCCATGATGCCGATCTTTTCCGAATGAATGCCTTCCGGAAGTTCGCGGTCAGGCATCAGTCTTATTCCCGGAAGGTTTTGGGAGAATGATCTTCGGCTCATCCGGATCAGGCCTGTAAAGAACGATCTTTCTGCCGATCACTTCAACCAGTGTGGAACGTGTCCGCCCGGCGATCATCTCACCGACCGTACGCAGGTCTTCTTCTACTGTCCTGAGGGCGGTGAGCTTGACCAGTTCGTTCTTTCTCAGTGTCTCATCGATCGCGGCGGTCAGCTCCGGCGTCACGCCCTCTTTGCCGATCTGAAAGGTGGCACCGGTATTCTGTGCGAGGCTCCGCAGAAATGCCCTCTGTTTACTTGTCAGCTGCATTGCCATATTCTATGACTCCTTGAAATAGGTAAACTGATGACCGTAAAGACGTACCGTATCTCCGTCTTCGATCCCGAGTGCATCCAGCTGTTCAAGAATGCCCTGTTCACGAAGGAACTTCTGGAAAAACGCAAATCCTTTTTCCGATTCAAGATTTGTGTAGCCGAGCATCCGCTCGATCCTGGTGCCTTCTACAGCGTAGACATGTTCATCCTGATCATAAAAGACGTTGATCTCGCCGGTCTCCTGATTTGCCATCAGTTCGTCGAGTTCGATCTCCGGTGTGAATACGAGTGTATCCTCCGGAAGCGAACATCTCATTTCATAAACTTTATTCAGCAGCTCCGGTATTCCCTCACCGGTAACTGCGGAGATCGGCATCACGGGTACGCCGCGGGATTCCCAGGCTTCACGGAGCTTCTGCAGGACCGCTTCACGATCTTCTTTGCCGAGAAGTTCGATCTTGTTGGCAGCGATGATCTGCGGGCGGTTTTCCAATCCGGCATGATACCCGGCAAGCTCGGTGTTGATGATCCTGATATCGTCAAGCGGGTCTCTTCCTTCACTGCCGGCAGCATCAACGACGTGGATCAGTAGCCTCGTACGTTCGATATGCCGCAGGAATTCCTTGCCGAGTCCGGCACCCTCTGCCGCTCCCTCGATCAGACCTGGGATGTCCGCCATCACAAAGCTGCGTTCATCATCCAGCTTTACGACACCAAGATGGGGATGCAGCGTTGTAAAATGATAGTTGGCAATCTTCGGACGGGCTCCGGATACGCGGGAAAGCAATGTCGATTTGCCGACATTGGGAAAACCGACCAGGCCGACATCGGCGATGACCTTGAGTTCAAGAAGAACCTCTACTTCCGTGGCTTCACCGCCAGGTTTGGCATATCGGGGCGCCTGCATGGTGGATGTGGCATAGTGCATATTGCCGGTACCGCCGCGTCCGCCCTTCAGAACGACCATTCGCCTGTTGTCTCCTGACATATCGGCGATGATCCTGCCGCTTGCCGCCTCCTTGATAACAGTTCCTTCCGGTACCTTGAGGATCAGATCCGATCCGCTCTTTCCGGTGCAGCGCTTGCGGCCGCCGTCCTGGCCGTTTTCCGCGCGGTATTTTCCGCCGTAATGATAATCCGAGAGCGTATTCTGGCCTTCATCGACTTCAAAGATCACATCTCCCCCACGGCCTCCGTCACCTCCGTCCGGGCCGCCGTTGGCGACAAACTTTTCGCGGTAAAACGATACATGACCGTCACCGCCCTTGCCGCTCTTTATGAAGATCCTTGCTCTGTCTACGAAATCCGGCATCTCATCTTCCGCCTGATAATGAAAGCAAAGGCTTCAAACACTGGAGTTTGAAGCCTTTTGCGTGATCTGGCTTGTAATTGTAGGTTCTGTCTCACTTATCCTGAGGATAAACGCAAGCCTGTTTTCTGTCACGGCCGAGGCGTTCAAAACGGAGAACACCGTCAACCAGGGCAAAAAGCGTATCGTCTTTGCCCAGACCCACATTTGTTCCGGGATGGATGTGGGTTCCGCGCTGGCGATAGAGAATATTGCCGGCTTTTACGAACTGGCCGTCCGCGCGCTTCGCGCCGAGGCGCTTGGACTCAGAATCGCGGCCGTTCTTTGTGGAGCCGACACCCTTTTTATGAGCAAAAAACTGAAGATTAAGCTTAAGCATCACTGGTACCTCCTGTTAAAAATCTGCACGTAATCCCTGTACTGTTCACCGATGCTCCTGATACCGAGGAAAAACGTCTTAAGCAGTACACTGCTTTTTTCATTCGGCGGATCCCTGAACATGCAGCTGATCCGAGAGTGTTCCGTATCCTCAATGACTTCGGGCTGCTGGCCCGTATACTCCAGGATACCGTTGATCGTGTTGATCGTCAGGATCGAAAGCGCCGCGCAGACAATATCACTGCCCTTATCTGCGAATCCGGCATGATCACTTACCTCAAATCCGCGAGGTGCGCCTTCGTCATCAACAAACAGCGCGACTTTCGTCATCTTACAGGGAGATCTTGTCGATCTTCACACGTGTAAAAGGCTGTCTGTGACCGTTCTTTTTGCGGTAACCGCTCTTCGGCTTGTAACGGAAAACAATGACCTTTTTCTCCTTGCCCTGCTCAAGCACGGTACCGGTAACCTTGGCACCGGATACGTCTGAGGCAACAGAGAGTTTTCCGTCATTGCTTACGGCAAGCACACGGTCAAAAGTGACACTTGCGCCCTGATCGGCCTCCAGTTTTTCCACCTTGACGATATCGCCTTCGGAAACCTTGAGCTGCTTACCGCCTGTTTCAATGATCGCATACATAGTATTCTTCCCCCTTTCTTCAGGACTCGCTGGCTTTGGTGGGTGCGCTCATGCACGCACTTCTTAAACCGCGCCAAGCGGCATACTATGTCAAGATATCACACTGCGGACAGGAAGTCAAGCGGAAAATTCGGATCTATCTGCCGTCAGCAACGAGCTGGAGGAGCTTATCCATCTCTGAGACAAGTGCGTCGGCGTCACCGGTCTTCATGACGACGGCGATATACTCTTCTCCTCTGGCGTTCTGCAGAAGCTGGATCAGGCAGTGACCTGCGGCCGCCGTGGTACCTGTCTTGCCACCGATGATCGATACTGTCTCCGGGGATTTATAGGCACCGGTAACATATCCGTTGGTGGAGCGGATATCCACTGCGATCTCTGTTCCATCTGCCGTATGATAGGAAGAAAGATAATGCGGCGTGTCGATGATCTCGCGGAATTCTTTGTAGCGCATTGCCTCATTGAAGATCAGATACAGATCATATGCCGTGACGTAGTGATCGGGATCTGTCAGCCCATGCGGATTGACGAAATGGCATCCGGTCGCTCCGAGGGATTTGGCACGCTCATTCATCATCTGGGTGAAGCGGTCAACACTTCCGGCAACGCTTTCCGCAACCAGGATCGCAGCATCATTCGCAGAATGGATCAGCAGAATATGCAGCGCCTGATCAAGCGTCATCCTGTCGCCTTCCTGAAGTCCGATCTTCTGTGCGCCGCGTTCCGTGATGACTACATTGGAAGTAGCAACTACTGTTCGTGTCAGATCTCCGTTTTCGATGGCGATCAGTGCAGTCATGATCTTTGTCAGACTTGCGGGATTGATGCGTTCATAGATATCCTTGGCGAAAACAGTCTCTTTCCTGGTAACATTGAAGAGACCTGCTTTGGTCGATTCACCGAGCGAAGCAGCCGTAATGCCCTCATCACCTGCGGGAACACAGAGGTCCTCCGCAAAAAACGGAGCATATCTGGGAATGACGCCTGTCTGTGCAAGTCCGGGGGTAAACTGCATCGGAAGACTGCTTCCGCAGCCGGTAAGGAGCAGAACACCTGTCAGAATAAGACAGAAAGAGTTTTTTATGCGGATTTGTTTACTTATACATTTCACGCCAGTCCAGATCTCCTCTGTCCAGTGCCTTGATCATCAGTTCCGCCGAAGCCAGATTGGTGGCGATCGGAATATTGTGCATATCACAGAGCTGCATGATATGCTCCGGGTTGGGATCGTTTTTTCCGCTTTTCATCGGATCATGCAGAAAAATGACCAGGTCGATCTCACCCTCCTCTATTTCTGCACAGATCTGCTGAACGCCGCCGAGATGGCCCGCATGAAATCTCTGCAGGGGTATGGCCGCGGCTTCCTCGACCAGCCTCCCTGTCGTAGCGGTTGCACAGATCTCGTGCTTGATCAGGATCCCGCGGTAGGCGATGCAGAAATTCTGCATGAGCTTCTTTTTGGCGTCATGTGCGATCAGAGCGACTTTAAAACGCAATATTATCTCCTGTCAGACAACATCCCTGTAAACGGAAACAACCATGGATCGATCCGTCTGCATCCGGACACTCAGGACAAAACCGATGCCGACATAGGTCGACAAAAGGGATGTCAGTCCGGAACTCACGAACGGCAGCGGTATACCGGTATTCGGAAGAACGCCTGTCGCGATGGCAATGTTCAGAAATCCCTGAAAGCCGATCCAGGCTCCCATTCCCGTCGCGATGATCTTGCCTGACAGATCCTTGGCTCTGGATGCTATGATAAAAGAGTCTACGGAGACAAACAGGATCATCAGGATCACAGCACAGGCACCGATAAAACCAAACTCCTCTCCTATCACCGTATAGATAAAGTCCGTCTGTGATTCGGAGATGAATCCGCCGCTTAAGACAGAGCTGATCTCATTGGTGCTCATGCCTTTGCCTGACAGCTGCCCCGATCCGATTGCCATCAGAGAATTCAGTGTCTGATAGGCTTCATTCATCGCATAATCCTCGGGATGAAGCCATGCAAGTATTCTCTTCTGCTGATAGCCCTTGATGATCGGTGAATCCGGCTGGATCGCGTAATAAAACAGGATCGGAATCGTGGGGATCGCCAGAGCAACGATCGCCGCGATCAGCTTGCCGGTTATTCCGCCGACAAACATCAGACTGAAAAAGATCACGGCCAGAATGATGCTCGTCGAAAGATCGGGCTGTTTGAACACCAGATAGATCGGCGGAAGGATCAGCACCAGGCAGATGATGTCAAACACAAGGTTTTTCATCTTTTCCTTGTATTTCATGATAAACGCAGCATAGAACAAAATCAACAGGATTTTCGCCATCTCGGCGGGCTGGAAGCGGATCCCGGCGATGACCAGCCATCGCTGCGCGTTATGAGAAGAATAACCGATCAGACGCACAAGAATCAGCAGAATGAAGTTCAAAAGATAGTATGCCCAGAAAAACCGCAGGAAAAAATGGTAGTCCAGGAAGGTCAGAAAGACAGCCATCCCGACACCGAGCAGCAGACCGTAGAACTGATCCTGTGCGCGCGAAGGATCGGCGCTGTAGATCGCCGCGATCCCGACAGAGGTCAGGGCGCAGCAGAAAAGCAGCAGAAGAAAATCAAAATTCTGTATGCGAAACGGTGTCTTGCTGTTGTTCATAACTCTTCTTTCGTGGTGCAGGGATCAGTCGGCGTTTGCTTCGCCTCCGATCAGCTCCTGTGCGGTTCCGGTGATGATCTCCTCGGAATTCTTGGGGTCATAATACCAGGCGAGCACATCCTTGGTAATCTGCGCCGCGTAACTGGAAGTATACCCGTAAGCGATTCGTGTCGCTACGGCGATCTCCGGGCTGTGATACGGCGCATAGCAGACAAAGAGCGCATGGTTCGGCCTGGAGCGGGATTCCTGTGCGGTTCCGGTCTTGCCGGCGACCTGTACGGGAAAACCATCATAGTACTTCATGTTTTCCACAACCTGGTGCATTCCTGCGTGGATCGCATCCCAGTAGGAGGAATCGATCGAGACCTGGTTTCGGATCTCCGCACTGTTATTGTATAACAATCTTCCGTCTGCATCCACAACCTTGTCGATGAGCGTCAGATAGTAGCAGGTACCGCTGTTCGCAACAGTTGTCACATAGCGCGCAAGTCCAACCGTTGTAAAGGAATTGGTTCCCTGTCCGATCGCGGAACGCACCGAATCCTGATCCGATACCTGCGGTTCATTCTCATTGATCTCGATGCCTGATTTTTCGGAAAGGCCGTAGAGATCAGCGTACTTCGCAAGCCTCCTGATACCGAGATCCGAAGAGTAGTTCTCTCCGTTCAGTCCGAGATCATATCCGATCTCATAAAAGAAATAGTTGCAGGAATTCTTGATCGCACCGGTCACATTGAGCGACCCATGTGCGCCGGGTGAGATCCAGCACTTGGGCTCCGGGAACACCTTGTCAAAAGTGCCGACACATGTTGTATGAGAAGCGGTCGTAACGACTCCTTCCATGAGACCGGCAGTCGCGGAGACCATCTTATAGGTGGACCCCGGCGCTGTGCGCTGCTGCGTCGCGTAATTGTACTGCGGGTTCGTAAGATCCATTCGGATCTTGGAAAAGTATTCGGCATCAACACCGTTGGCCATCAGGTTGTTGTCGTAGCTCGGATAGGAAACAAGGGCCAGAACATCACCGGTATTGACATCCGTGATCACGATCGAACCGGTACAGGGATCCAGCGCAAGCTGCGCAGGGGTGATATCAAGCTGCCTGATCCTGTTGCTCATGAAGGTATAGGCGGATTCGCCTCGCCTCTCCCAGAGGGAGGCCTCGGATTCCGAGAGGACGACGAGCTTCTGCTCGATCAGAATATCGCAGATCTGTGCTCCGGAGATCTGATCGGAATTGAGCATGAACTTATACAGTCTCTTCTCAAACTCATGACTGTTGTCGAGTCTTTCAAACAGCTTGTCAACAACCTTTTCATAAATCTGATCAGAATCGGAATACTGGTTATCAAGAGGGAGTTTTGATACATCTACCCAGTTCTGTGTGACCGTATAGCGGAGGTATTCTCCGAGAGAGATCGTCTCATCCTGTACCCAGGCAATGTATGTGGGATCATCGCGGTTAATCAGCGTGCTGTCGATGATCCCGTTGTCATAGAGAAGCTGAACGATCAGGCTCTCGTAAACCTGGAATTCATAAGAGAGCTGATCGTATGGTGTCAGGTCTTCAAAGAGTTCCCTGCGAAGCGCTTCCTGCACTCTCTCCTTTTTGATCTCATACTGCTCCAGGACAGCACGTTCGGCTTCTCCGGCATCACTCGCCCGAAAATGCGAGGTGTTGATCACATTATTGTTGAAAAGCGCGTAATAAACATCGTAGATCGGGATCATCATCTTGGAACCGATCGGAGCGGTATCGGGCGTATAGGAGTGGATATTCTGCAGCTTGGCGATGATGATACCTGCCAGGCGCTCTTCCAGAATATTATAGGCGGCTTTCTGCAGATCCTTGTCGAGGGTCAGATAGATGTCGTTACCGGCAGACGGATCGGTCTGTTCGCTGATCTCAATGACCTGGCCCATCTTATCGACGAAGATCGTTTCCGATCCCTTGACGCCCTGAAGCTCCAGCTCCATTGACTGTTCAATACCGGTCTTGCCGACTGTATCATTGTTGTCGTAAGCCGGATTAGACTCCTGAAGCTGCGGCAGTTCCTCCTGCGAGATCTTTCCGGTGTATCCGATGATCTGTGAAAAGTACTTGGCGTCGATATAGGTTCTTGCCATCTCCTCCGTGATCGAGATGCCGGGCAGCGCGTCATAGTTTTCCATGACATCGGCAACGGATTTCGCGCATACACGCTCCGCGACCGTCGTGGTGATATATTTCTGATAACTGTTGAGGTTCATTTTATATCGGATCCCGATGACACGGAGTGCGTGCTGCTTGTCAACGCCGGCCCCGGGCTGGAAATCCTTTCGGTTATCCGGATCCAGGTATTCTCCGAGTCCAAAGGTGGTACAGAGATCATCCATGACCTGACCGGCCGTCTTGATCCGGTTTTCGTATGCGAGATCATCGACCTTGGCGTTGCCGTATACATCCGCCAGAAATCTCAGGAGCGACGTCCCGCTCACCGTAAAGACATAAGCATCATCTTCGATGTTGATAGGCAGATCCATAATGACATCATCGCCGTTTTTGTTCAGGATATCGATCAGCGTCAGGATCGTATCATTGATCGTTTTATTGCGCTGTTTTCCGCTTTCATAGATATCTTCTATCGTCACGGAATTCGAAAGCTCGTTATAGGCCAGCAGATTCCCGTTCCTGTCATAGATCTTGCCTCTGGATCCGGGGATCGAGCGCTGCTTCTTGATGAGCAGCTGGAAGGAATCCAGATAATCAGCGCCGTGAACGATCTGCAGATCAAAAATGCGATAGATCAGCAGTCCTGCCATCGCCGTGACAAGCAGGATCAGAAAGAAAAGTCTGGTACGTATGAACCGAAGAAAACGGAGAAGAAGCTCTCTAAACAAACTTTCTGGCCCTCCTCTGTTCGTCGGCGGTCAGCGCCTCGTTGATAAAGTAAAATGCCGGATACAGGATCAGTGAGATCACTGTCGTATAGATCACCTCCGGCAGAATGATATGCAGCAGGTAGAATTCAAAATGCAGCCTGGAACGCAGCATGAACAGAAAGATATAGCAGACCAGTCCCAGGATCAGATTGCTCAGTGCGATCAGAGAGATTGAAGGAAGAAGCTTTTCCGGAGAGTAACTCTCGTAAAACTTTCCGAAGACAAAACCGACAAACATGTAGATCAGCGCGTACAGTCCGATCATGTCGCCAAATACGAGATCCAGCATGATCCCCGAAAAGAAGCCGAGAAGAAGTCCTGTCATATCTCCGTGTACAAGTGCGAAGGAAACGATAAAGACCAGGATGATATTCGGGGCGATCCCGGAAAAAGCAAGGATAGATCTGCACAGTGTGCACTGCAGCAGAAAAGCGGCAATGAGCAGAAACAGCATGACAAGAAAACGCTTCACTTTGTGACTCCTTTTTCTGACTGCTCGTACTCGCTCTTCTGTGTCGTGATGACAAGAACCTCAGAAAGATGTTCAAAATCGGTGGCCGGTGTCAGTTCTCCCGATTTTGTCAGGTTGTTGGCATCCAGGTCCACCTTGCTGATATATCCGATGAGAATGCCGGGAAGATACTTGTCGCTGATGTTGCTCGTTACGATCTTGTCGCCGACTGCGACGCGGTCCGCGGGATCAACAAGCTTGGAAAAAGAGATCTTTCCGTTCTGATACATCTCGAGAGAACCTGTGACGATCAGATTGTCGGAAGAAGAAAGAACCATACCGGACACGGAAGAATTATCCGCGATGATGGTCTGTACACGGGCCCAACCCTCGCCTACGGCGCTGATCCTGCCGACAAGTCCGGACCCCGCGATCACGTTCATGTCGATCGCCAGACCGTCATCCGTGCCCTTGTCGATCAGAAAACTGTGATACCAGTTTCCGGCGTCTTTGGCAATGATCCTGGCACCGGTCTTTTCATAATCCTGATACTGCGCATCCAGCTCATAGAGCTGACGCAAAGAGGACAGCTCATACTCCTCCTGCTGAAGATAGATATTCTCCGTCTGCAGTGCGTCAATCTGGCGTCTTAACTCTTCGTTTTCCTGTTCGAGCGTCCGGATGTTCTTCAGCGCGTCGCCGCGTTCCTTGAGAAAATTTCCGGCATTTGTCAGTCCCTTCTGCAGAGGAGCCAGTGTGCTCTCAAGTGATGTAAAAAAACTCGTATTCATCACATCGGTCGCCGATGTGACAAGCATAAGGGCGACCGACAGAAGAGACAGTAAAAAGAGAACATACTGCGAAGGGATCCTGAATCTGACCCTTTCTTTTTTTTCTACAACAGGACTCATCGATAACTGCTTTCGATGTCATAGGCCAGCGAACGGAAAGCGCTTTCGCGGATGATCCGCGCAAGTCCCATCGAAACTGAAGCAATAGGCATTTCTGCAAGGTTGACATTTAGAGAAACACCGTCCGAAATGTGCTGTGCCAGATTCTTTGTCTGCGAAGCACCGCCGGTGAGGTAAATGCCGTGCTTATAGATATCGGCCGCAAGTTCCGGCGGAGTCCTTTCCAGTGTCGCTTTGATCATATCCAGGATCTGATCAAAATCATCCGTCAGAGAATGTGTGATGATCGAAGGCTGGATCTGACGCTCCACCGGTAGACCGGTGACAATGTCGCGCCCGTAGATCACGGCATCCCGGTTCTCCTTATACAGATCCTGCAGGGAGATCCTGAGGTTTTCTGCTGTCTTTTCACCGATGATTAGGGAAAGCTCGCGGCGTACGGTACTGCGGATCGTATCATCGAACTGTCGTCCGGCGATCTTCATGAGTTTGCTGATCACGATACCGCCCAGGGAAAGGACAGAAATCTCGGTCGTATCGAAGCCGACATCCACGATCAGGACGCCCTGAGAGTTCATGACATCGATATCCATTCCCAAACCGTCAGCGAGCGCTTTTTCGACAAGACGGATCTCTTTTGCACGGACATTGCTGTCCTGGATCAGATCGCGGAATGCCTTGCGTTCGACCTCAGTGACATCATGCGGTATCGCGACATAGACATCCACGGACTTCGGCTGACCGCGCATCTGTGCGGTGATGAACATCCGCACCAGAGTTTCCATATGGTTGATATCTGCGATCACACCGCCGGATAAGGGATAAGAGATCTTGATATTACTCGGAGCCTTTTCATACATATCGTAAGCGGCATTGCCGTAGGCAAACACATCGGTCTTGTTTTTGATCGCGATCATGTTCTTTTCGACGATCACGCCGTCGGCACTGCGGTCATAGATCTTGATATTGCCTGTCCCCAGATCGATACCAAACGTATTAGCGCTCATGCGCTTCCCCCTTCCGGGATATCATCCTCCAGATACCCCTGTTCCTTAAAACTGAAGTAACACTTGTCGCCGATGATCAGATGATCCGCAAGCCGGATCCCGATCATCTCGCCGGACGCACGAAGAGCCCTTGTAAAACGGACATCCTCTCCGCTCGGCATCGGATCACCTCCGGGATGGTTGTGCAGCACGATGATATTGACCGCTCCGTGCCGCAGCGCTTCCAGAAAGATCTCTCTCGGTGAGGCTGGAGAACGGTTCACCGTACCGACGAAAACAACTCTTTCTGCGATCAGCTTCATTCGGGAGTTCAGCGAAAGCAGGAGCACCTGTTCACTCTCCTCATGCCGAAGCTGTTCCATATAGTGTTCGGCGATCCTTCTGGGGGAAAGAAAACTTAAGTTCCTGACTGTCCTCTCACGCACGATCCTGTTGGAGAGTTCGGCGATGCATTTGAGCTGTACAGCCTTTACTTCACCGATCCCCGGGATCTGTTCCAGATCCCTCACGCTCATCTGATACAGGCTGGATAAGCCCTGTCTGTTTCCGCCTCCCCGACCGAGAATCCGCCTGCCGATCTCCATCGGTGTGATCCCTCCGGCACCGGTCCGGATGATCACCGCAAGGAGTTCAGCGTCTGTCAGTGCCTGCGGTCCGAGATCCTTAAACTTTTCATAGGGAAGCATCTCCCTGTCCAGTTTGCCTTCACTGATCATAAAGGTCAGCGAGTGTCCTGTTTCCTTAGCCATATCCGTTCCTTTCCGCGCTCCGGGCAGTCAGACCGGCATGGTTTCGGAACATATATGATAGCACACTATGAGGTGTATTTCAACAGAAAAAGGGTGAGTGGATATAGAAGACGTGAGCGACTGACCGCAAATTGAGTTATCTCGAAATGAGTCAATCGGTTTTCTGCTGCGATGTATTGCTGATCCTGAACAGCATGATGCATCCGCCGATCACAAGATCCGCAGCGCCCAATATCGGGAAGATGATCAGAAGGCTGTTGGAGGAGCCATAGATGTCCAATACGCCTTTCAGAATACAGCCGACTGTCAGAGTCGCCAGTCCGGCGTTCCAGATACAGGCTGCCATGGCCGGCACAGAACTTCTTTTTCGGCCGACCAGCCTCCAGAATAACACACCGCCGAAAGCAAAGATCAAGAATGCATAGATCATGGCAAAGGAGAAAACCCCGAAACTGAAAGATTCATAGACCATGCCGAACACAGCCGTTATCAACGCTGCGGCCATGCAGCCGTCAGTCATTTTTACAGGATTTGCTGTTTTGTCATCTGATATAGACAATATCACTCACGCTCCTTTCACCGATCCTTCTTCCTCCGGTCGTCGGATTGTTGACGATCTCACCCTGATAGACCATGGCAGATGATCCGCCGCCGTCCAGATTGTATGCTGTCTCTACGCCGAGATCCTTCATGAAATCCGCAAGCTCACGGAGCGTCAGTCCTTCATTGTCAGATGTTCTGCCGTCAGCTACGACAAAAACATAATGAAGATCATCGATCACTCCGATCGCAGTTCTGGGATTGCTGTGCATGGCTTTTCCGACTTCTTCCCTGGGATCCACGGAAATCTCGCCGTCTATAACAAGTGCCGGGCCGAACGAAAATATCTGCTGCGCTCCCATGTCCAGAAGCTCCTGTGCGCTGACATCGTCTTCATTGATGATCAGGAATTCTCCGCTCTTCAGAACAACAAGGTCTTCATTACCGCTTTTCTTTTTATCTCTGTACAGCACGCCTTCACGTATGACATAACCGCTCTGCCTGCTTCCGTAAAAATCGCCGTTGATCGCCAGAACAGCGCCATGATCACTGGCAATGACGGATGTATCCTCTTTGATATTCCTTCCATAGGTATCCTCCGCCAGAGCTGTTTTTAAATGGTCAGCCGAATCGATCCTCACATCGGCCACATAAACATTGGTATCATTTACCCGGTATTCCTTCAGCGTGATCTCTACCCCGTCGGAAGCTGTCGCCCCGCTGTCTTCCGTTTCAACAGCATATGTCTTTTTAACAGAAGCATATCTGTGCGGTATCACAAAGCTGTCCAGCAGCACATAGGCAGCAAGCCCCGCAAGTAAAACACCATATATCAGGCTGAACACGATCGTCGTTCTGTTCTTCACTTTCTGACCCTTTCTGTATCAGCGATCCCGGAAATCACTGCCCCGAGTGATCACTGCTGTCTGTTTTCCGGTCGGCGTCCGCCATGTCCTTTTTGCTCTCTTCCATTACCTTCAGGCGGCATGCCCTCAAAGTCTTTCCTGCCCCATTGCTCTCCATTTCCTTCATTACCGCCCTGCGGTCCTCTGTCGCCTTCATTTCGTTCACTGCCGTTCTGCGTTCCCATGCCGCCTCTTCCTCCGTGGCCTTCGAATACCTGATTTGTGATCGTATTTGTCTGCACTCCGTTTTCAATGATCGTGCCGCCGTTATATTCCGCATTCCCGTCATAGTCGAAGGTAGACTGGCCTGAAATGCTGATCGTACCGCCATTGATCACGATATCCCCGTTCGAATCAACACAGTCTGTATCTCCTGCACCCATCGTTATGCTTACATTCCCTCCGTTCATTTCGAACAGCGGTTTAAGAGAAGACGATTTCTGAGCTGAATTGATTCCGTCATCCGATGCTGTGATATCAATATTACCGCCGTTGATCACGATCTGTGTTCCTTCGATCCCCTCTGCTGCAGTCAGGACAATATCACCATCATCGATCGTCACGGTCGTTGTTGCGTGTATTGCGTCATCATCAGCGTTGATCTTCATTGACCCGCCGCCTATATAGATGGATCCCGCAGTATCATCGTCGTCATCTTCTGCATGGAGGCCGTCGTTGCAGGCTGTGATCTCAATGGTCCCGTCTGCGATCAGGATCTCATCATGCGCTTCGATGGCACTGCCTGTGCATGCGATCTCAATCGTTCCGCCGGTTACCTTGATATCATCCTTGCCGGATATCCCATTGTCGGACGAACTGATCTTCAGGACGCCTGTTCCGTTCAACACCAGGTCATCCTTTGAAAAGATCGCTGCATCCGTATTGGTATCACCATCGGAAGAAAAACTTCCGCTCACACTGAGCTCATTATCATCCGCAGCGGAGGTCACAAACACTTTATCAGCATTCTTTACATAAATGCAGGGTTCGTCGGAATTAGATATCTTCATCCCGTTCAGTACAAGCTGGATCTTGTCCTTATCATCTGCTTCAACAATAACTGTAACGTTTTTCGCATTCCCGCTCAGTACATAGATTCCTTCCGAATCGATCGTGATATCCTTTCCGCTCGAAACGTTAATATACTCTGCATCCGCAAGATCAGGCGTCTGCTGCATATCCCTGTCAGTAAAAAGATCACTCGCGTCGATCTCTACGCTCTTTTCAGAATCTTTACCGTTTATACTGCTGTCCAGCTGTTCCACGGAAACCTCATAGCTTTCGGTCTGTATCACCGGCACTTCTGTTTCAGCAGTTTTTGATGTTTCCTGTCCGCAGGCTGATAATACCAGAGCCGCAGAAAGCATTGCAATGATCATTCCTTTACGCATATCATTTTCCTCCTCGTTATCCGAAATTGTCATTCATGTCATGGCTGTTTACAGTGCTTCCTGGGGTTCTGTCATGCGTCCCAGGCTTATATCAAGATTTCCGTTAAGTGTCCTCAATTCATCCAGGAATTCACGGGATGAAACATTATCTTTCATGACCACACTCAAGGTGAGCCTGTACAGACTTCCCATATTTGTCGTACGTACGTCATCATAGCTGTATTCCTTGAGGTATTTTTGAAACGCATCGTCAAATCTGTTCTCATAATCCAGGTTTTCGGGAACTGAGATCTTTAGCTGCTTCACACCCTTGTTTTCCGAACCGAAATGAACAGATTTCAAAAGCAGATGTACTCCGGTCACCAGCAGGGAGAACAGCAGTGCGATCCCGATATAGCCCATTCCTGCAGCCAATCCGACTGCCATTGCGAGAAAGATCCCTGTGATCTCCTGACCGCGTCCCGGAGCAGAGCGGAAACGCACCAGACTGAAGGCGCCTGCCACTGCCACACCTGCACCCAGATTTCCGTTGACGAGGATGATGACCAGCTCCACGATCGCCGGAAGCAGCACCAGTGTGGTCACAAGGCTTCGGGAATATCGGTTTTTGATCATATAACCGCCTGCGATGATCAGCCCGCACAAAAATGCGGTTATCGTAATGATTACGAACTCGTTTCCGCTGAAAGTACTGTCTGATAAAATAGATGAGAAAATACTGTTAAACATATGCCACCTCTCCTTTAACTCTTCTGTTTTTCCATTCACCTGCCTGTACTGCAGGAATTGTTTTTGGAGTTCTGATCAAAGTATTCTTAATCATATCTGCATATCCTGCTCCATACTTCGAAAAGGATATGGGGAAAATGCACAGTTCACTGAGTTTCTCCGACAGTTTTCTCGGAAAAGCGTTGCTCACCTTGATCTCCATCAGGTATTGGCCCTTTTGCAATAACGGTTTTCCACGCGTGATCCGTCTCAGGTCGCTGCATTTGTCGTCCCACACGATATTGCTGTCAAAGGTGATCCTGAAATCTCTGTCCTCTGTTCCGGCCATGGCGATGCGGTCATAACAGATGCTCATTGCCGGGATCAGTTCTCCGTACAGCTGCCGGAATGCTTCGATCTCTCTCGCTATCTGTGTTGTTCCTATGTCGTTGCCCTCTCCTGAAAGATACGCATACATATCCTGATATTTCCCGGAAATCCGTCTTTTATAAACGACTCCCGCATATTTCTTTTTGATCTCAATAAATGCATTTGTTTCATTATTTGCTTTTCCATAGGTCCGCAGCCTCAGTTTTTCCTTATACAGCGGCTTCTCGATCGAAGCGCGGACCAGTCTGTGATCCGGCGTATCATAGTAGATATTGTTGATCCTTGATAAACCGTATTCGTCAACTTTTGCGATACTGTCAAGAAATGTCATCAGTTCCCGGTACTGCTTATCATCCAGCAGATATTTGATCTCTTTTCTCTGAAATACTTCTCTGTATCCGCCCATGTCCTTCACCATCGCTTTCTTCCGCAGGGTTTATCTCCTTGTTTATGGTGCTATGATAAGGTATCAAGATTAAATGAACATTAAAAAGACACCGTAAATATGAAAAATTTACGGTGTCTCTGAAAGCGCAGCAAAAAGCCTATTTACGAAGTGTAACCCTGAAGATGGTTTCCCCGTTCTCAGAATGAGCCTTGATATCTCCGTTATGGTTCCGGGCGATCCTTCTGGCGATCGCAAGTCCTAATCCATATCTGTTGTCCTCGCGGCTTCTGCTTCTGTCTCCCCGATAGAATCGTTCAAAGATCTTTTCTTCGTCCTCTTTCGGTATCGGGTCTCCGGTATTGATCACCTGAATATCTACGATCCCCTTTTTTCTGCCTGCAGACGCAAGTATCCTGACGGCAGTGTCCCTGTGGCTGTGACGGACTGCATTATCCAGCAGCGTAGCAGTCATCTGTTCGATCTCTTCTTTATTGCACTTACAGACCAGTTCTTCTTCGATATCTGTACTTATGGATACTCCCTGTTCAAAAGCGACTGCTTCATATGCCATACAGGTCTTTTCAAGGATCCGCGAAAGATTTTCTTCTTTAAAAGAGACGACATCCTCACCGCTTTCCAGACGCGAAAGGTTCAAAAGACCTGTGATCAACCTGTTCATGCGGTCTGATTCATACCGGATATTGTCGATATACTTCTGATCATCATCTGATTTCCGTATTTCATCGGATGAAGCCATGATCACCGCAAGCGGCGTCTTTAACTCATGAGATGCATCGGCAATAAACTCTTTTTGCCGTTCAAAAGCTTCTTCCGCCGGTCTTGTTATCCATTTTGTGATAAGCCGTGATATGAGGACGATCAGTATTTCCGCTGAAATGGCCAGCAAAAGAGATTCCGCCAGCATCGCCCAAAGCTTCTTCCTTACTTCGTTATTGTTTGTGATCACTATGGATTCGTCATGATCATATTTATACGAATATCTGCTGAAATACAGATTTGTCAGTTCTATCCGGTCATGATCTTCTTTTGCAATGATCTCTTCCGCCGCCGTATATACATCAAAATCTTCGGATGTATTATCGGAATAAAATACCTCTGCGATCTCTCCGTCCTTTATCTCTACAACATAGATTTCGCGATCCAGGATCATCACATTTTCCATGTCACGGGGTTTCATTTTTCGTTCGCCGGGCTTTTCCGGCTCACCCTGCTTCTCCGGCTCAGCCGGCGGTTTCCCGGCGCCCGGGTCACGCGTCATCTTTTTGTTCTCCAAAACATCAAGATTCCGCTTGACCGCTTCTTTTTCATCAGCGTAAGTCCGTATATTAAACAGAACCATGACTGCTATAAGAATGAAGCTAAGTATGGATATCAGTGTGAATGTGGTTTTTCTTCTTAACTCTTTCATGTGCCTTTATTTTTCGTACTCCAGCCGATACCCCATGTTCCGTACAGTCTTTATGGAGGTTTTCGCACCGATCGCTTTCAGTTTTTTCCTGACAAAAGACATGTAGGCTTCCAGGTTGTTGGATACCGCCTCTGAATCCATCCCCCAGACACGGTCATAGATCATTTCCCGAGGCAGGATCCGGTCTGGATTATTCATCAGAAACTCCAGAAGCTGGAATTCCTTGTTATTTACTCCTACATCCTCCCGGTTTGTTATGCATCGCACCTTTGACGCGCGGTAATCTAAAACAATATCGCCGAATTCCAGCACATTTTCTACTGCCTTTGAAATATTCAGCTGTGCATTTACACGCGCCGCGAGTTCGTCTACATGAAACGGTTTCGGGACATAATCATTTGCGCCATTTTCAAATCCCAGAAGACGATCCTCGAGTTCGCCCTTTGCGGTAAGCATGATAACCCTGACCTCTTTATCCTGCTTACGGATCTCTTTGAGAATGGTTATACCATCCACTTTGGGGAGCATGATGTCAAGGATGATCAGGTCATACATCCCCGACAGCGCATTATCAAGGCCCTCTTCACCATCATACGAGACATCTACGGCGTAGCGGTCCCGTTTCAGGCGGTCAGATACCAGCTCAGCGAGGGCTTTTTCATCCTCAACTATCAGAATACGCATACTTCCTCCCTGTTCGTATATGGAAGATGGTTATACAAGATGGATCAGTCCTTTGTCAGCCATGGTCTGTACGGTCTTGAGGATGCCAAGCTTTGCGTGGGGCCAGGTGAGGCCGCCCTGAAAATAGACATTGTAGGGCTCTTTGAGCGGACCGTCGGCGGAGAGTTCGATCGAGGCCCCGGAGATGAAGGCGCCGGCAGCCATGATCACAGGCACATCATAGCCGGGCATATCCCAGGGCTCCGGTTTGACATGCGCATCTACCGGTGCCGCGGACTGGATGCCTTCGCAGAAAGCCAGCAGGCATTCTTCTTTTTCCAGCGTGATCGCCTGGATGATGTCATACCGCTCTTCTTCTGCTTTCGGATAGCAGGTAAAACCGAGCTTTTCATAGAGAGCCGCCGCAAAGATCGCGCCCTTGAGTGCCGATGCCGTGACTGTCGGAGCGAGAAAAATACCCTGATACAGGGATCTGAGGACATCGAGCGTCGCCCCGACTTCTCTTCCCAATCCGGGAGAGGTCAGACGCCTTGCTGCCTGCTCGATCAGTTCACTCCTGCCAGCAAGATATCCTCCGATCGGTGCGAGTCCGCCACCCGGATTCTTGATGAGAGAGCCGACAACAAGATCCGCTCCGGCATCCGATGGCTCTGAAAGCTCGACAAACTCGCCGTAGCAGTTGTCGACCATGATGATCACCTCAGGCTGTATACCACGGATAAATGTGATCAGTTCTCCGATGCGTTCCACAGAAAGTGTCGGCCGTAAAGCATAGCCGCGGGACCGCTGGATCGTCACCATTTTGACAGGCGTCTCCAGCGCTTTTCTGATGCCTTCATAATCAAAAGAACCGTCGGGGAGAAGATCCACCTGTCGGTATTTTACGCCGAATTCCGCAAGCGAACCCATGGATTCTCTGATCCCGATGACTTCCTCCAGCGTGTCATAGGGCTTTCCGACGGGCGAAAGAAGGACATCCCCGGGACGGAGATTCGCCTGCAGCGCAAGCGCGAGCGCGTGGGTTCCGCAGGTGATCTGCGGCCTTACCAGGGCGTCTTCGGAGTGAAAGATCCCGGCATATACTTTTTCCAGCGTGTCACGTCCGATGTCACTGTAGCCGTAACCGGTCGTCCCGATGAGATGAGCTTCGCTGACACCGGCGCGCTGCATGGCCGTCAGAACCTTGGCCTGTGTCACGAACGCGTTGTCATCAATGCGGTCAAATCGTTCACGGAGCAGCTTTTCTGTTTCTTCTCCAAAGGCGATGACCTCGGGTGACAGACCGAATTCACGGTATGCTGTCTGCCTTGCGGCGGTTTCTCTTTCATTCATCTGTCCTGTGCTCCTTGATCATTTTGAGAATATGCGACAGGATCGCGTCATCATTCGGAAAATCCTGTCTGTCAAGAAAGATGACGTCCCTCTCCCGTCTGAACCATGTCATCTGCCGCTTTGCGAAGTGTCTGGTCTCCTGCTTGATCTTTGCTATGGCTTCCTCTTTTGTGATCTCCCCGGTCAGATATGCGGCCATCTGGCGATATCCGAGGCCCTGCATGGACTGCGCGCTTACGTCCAGGCCTTCCGCAAGAAGACTGCGGACCTCTTCCTCAAGTCCCTCTTCGATCATCTGATCGACACGCCGGTCGATCCGTTCGTACAGGTTCTCGCGCTTATCTGTAAGGACAAAGTACAGAAAGTCATAGGCCGGCGGTTTGACGCGCTGGCCGGCGTTATGGGCGCTGATCTTTTCTCCGGTGAGATGATGGTATTCCAGTGACCGGATGACCCGCTTCACATTGTTCGCGTGCAGCTCCCGAGCTGTTTCCGGATCGACCTCTTCGAGCATCCTGTGAATCGCTTCCGGGCCCTCTGTCCGCGCTTTTTCCTCGAGCATGCGTCTGTATTCGCCGCCGTCGGATGCCTGTGTAAAGTCCACCTGATAGAGAACGGACTGGATATAGAAGCCTGTTCCGCCGACCAGGATCGGAAGATGACCGCGGTCCGTGATCTCGTTGATCAGCCTTGTAACGAGTTTCTGAAAAGCAAAGACATCAAAATGCTCTGCCGGCTCCAGGATGTCAATGAGATGATGCGGGATACCGTTCATCTTTTCGGGGCGGATCTTGTCCGTGCCGATATCCATGCGCCGGTACACCTGCATCGAATCCGCCGAGATGATCTCTCCGTTCAGTGCCTTAGCGAGTGCAAGTGACAGCTTTGTCTTGCCGACAGCAGTCGGTCCGGTGAGCACAAGGAGCTTTTTCATCCCACGACCCGATGAAACCGTTTATCCAGTTCGTATTTGCTCATCGTGATGATCGTCGGCCGACCGTGCGGACAGTGATAGGGGTTGTCGAGCGTGAGCAGCTCATCCAGCAGTGCTTCGATCTCTTCGAAGGTCATGCGAGTATTCCCTTTGACACTTGCTTTGCAGGCCATACCGGCGATCTTTGATGTCACAGTCTCCGGATCTCTGGACAGAGAGGTATCCTCGGTCATTTCATCCAGGATCGCGCGGAAGAATTCCTTTTCATCCGCTGCTCCGTAGAGATCCAGCGGGACACCGCGCAGCAGGATCTCTTTTTCTCCGAAGGATTCGATCTCAAATCCGAGGTTCAGGAAATATTCCATATAGTTTTTCAGCAGATCGGCCTCTCTTGCAGAAAGTTCGATCAGCGCCGGGGGATCGATCAGCTGGGACAGGATCGCCTTATCATGCCAGGCTTTCATCATCCGTTCATAGTTTACTTTTTCATGTGCCGCGTGCTGATCCATCATCAGCAGATCATCATCGGATTCGATCAGCCAGTAGGTTTCGAACACCTGTCCCAGGATCCTGTACTGCTTTCTTTTCTCTTCGGACAGGATCCTGAGCTGACCGTTTCTCTCCTGTTCAAAAGCAGCGCGGTCACTCATTTCCACAGGCGATTCTTTAAGACCGTATGCCAGGAGTGAAGCTGGATTCTCCTGGGGATCCCCTTCAATCTGCACGGACTTCGGTGCATTCTGCAGGAGAATCTTTTCAAACGGCTCTGCTTCCGGCGCATTCCCATAGCGCTCTGCGGCATTGTCTTCCGCAAAGGAGAACCCTTCGGCGTGCTCTTCCTTTTCATCAAGGAGCGCATCAGGGATCATCTCATGGCTGTGCAGGACCTGACGGACGGTTTCCGTAACAAAAGAAGAAACGGCAAAGGAATTCTGAAAGCGTACCTCGAGCTTTGCCGGGTGGACGTTGACATCTACTTCATCGGAAGGAAGCTCGAGGAGCAGCACCGCGAAAGGGAACTTGTGCTGCATCACATATTCGCGGTAGCCTTCCTCCAGAGCCATAGAGAGGAACCGGTCTTTGATCTGCCTTCCGTTTACAAAGAATCTTTCAAAAGCACGGCTTCCGCGATTGATGGAGGGATTCCCGATATATCCGGTGATCCTGAGATTACCGGACGCGGCGGATACCGGCTGGATCTGTGCGGCAATATCACGGCCGTAGATACGGTAGATATTCTCCTTAAGATCTCCGTTACCCGAGGTATGGAACCGGTCTACGCCTCCAGAGATAAATCGGAAGGCGATATCCGGACGTGACAGCGCAAAAGCCTCCATGCATTCAGCGATATAGGAACCCTCTGTCTGAGGTTTTCGCAGGAATTTTGATCTTGCGGGCGTATTGTAGAACAGATCGCGGACGACAATGGTCGTCCCCTCAGGAGCGCCGATCTCTTCATAAAGGGTCTCACTGCCGCCCTCGACGAGGTACCGGATCCCTGTGATCTCCTCTGCGGTCTTTGTGATCATTTCAACGCGTGATACGGCAGCGATGCTTGACAGTGCTTCACCTCGGAAACCCAGGGATGACAGTGTCAGCAGGTCACCGATCGAAGTGATCTTGCTCGTGGCATGTCTGTAAAAGGCGCGGCGCACCTGATCCGGTGCGATCCCTTCGCCGTCATCCGTAACACGAATCATCCGGATCCCGCCGTCCGTGATCTCAACGGTGATATGACGCGCTCCCGCGTCGATCGCGTTTTCCACAAGCTCCTTGACAGCGCCGAGAGGTTTTTCTACAACCTCACCGGCCGCGATCTGATCGACGGTGATACTGTCCAGCTCACGGATCGTCTTCATGAATCCTGATCCTTTCCTGCGATATAGCGGTTCTTCAGCATACTCTGCCATTTATACAGCGTGTTCAGTGCGTCCATCGGCGTGAGACGGTCGATATTGATCTCTCGCACCTCTTTGAGGACATCCTCATCACGTACTGTGTCAAAGAACGAAAGCTGATTCCTGTCCACATCATCAAGAGGTTTGATCCGCTCATTTTTTCCGGTTTCCTCATTTTTCACCTCGATGTCGCGCACATTCCTCGTCATCTCGGAATCGATCAGTTCCTCCAGGATCTGTTTTGCCCGGTCAATGACGATCTCAGGCAGGCCGGCGAGCTTTGCGACCTGAATGCCATAGCTCCTGTCCGCACCGCCGCGCACGATCTTTCGGAGAAACACAATATCATCCCCGTTTTCCTTGACAGCGATCCGGTAGTTGATGACATTGTCGATCTTGTCCTCGAGCTCGGTGAGTTCATGGTAATGCGTGGCGAAAAGTGTTTTCGCGCCAAGGATCCTGCGGTTTGAGATATATTCAACGACTGCCCATGCGATGGAAAGCCCGTCATAGGTCGAAGTTCCCCGTCCGATCTCATCGAGGATCAAAAGGGAATGCCTGGTGGCGCTGCGCAGGATATTCGCAACCTCATTCATCTCGACCATGAATGTAGACTGTCCGCTTGCCAGATCATCGGAAGCACCGACCCTCGTAAAGATACGGTCCACGATCCCGATCTCCGCCTTGTCCGCAGGTACGAAGCTGCCGATCTGTGCCATGAGCACGATCAGCGCCGCCTGCCGCATATAGGTGGATTTTCCGGCCATATTGGGACCGGTGATGATCGCGACGTTGTGCTTTTTTTCATCGAGCTGGATATCATTGGAAATAAAGAAATCAGCGCCGGTGAGCATCTGCTCCACGACCGGATGACGCCCTGCCGTCACGCTGATCTTTCCATCGGTGCGGATCTTCGGACGGACATAACGGTTCTTTTCGGCAACACAGGCGAGTGACGCGTAGACATCCAGTACAGAGACCGCATCCGTCGTCTGCTGGATCCTCAGGATCTCGTCAGCGATCCTGTCCCTGAGCTCGCAGAAGCACGCGTATTCGAGAGCGTTCAGTCTCTCTTTGGCATTCAGGATCGTATCCTCAAGTTCTTTGAGCCGCTGTGTGATAAAGCGCTCCGCGTTGACCAGCGTCTGCTTGCGGATGTAATCCTCAGGCACCTTATCCCGGAACTGGTTGGTTACCTCAAAGGCATAACCGAAGACATTGGAAAATTTTACCTTGAGAGATTTGATCCCTGTACGCTCGCGTTCCTCCTCCTCAAGCTCAAGAAGCCACTTTTTGCCGTCTGTATCGGCCTTGCGGTACCTGTCGATATCCTCGTTCACGCCGTCCCGGATAAAACCACCTTCTCGCACAGACAGCGGCGGTTCATCGATGATCGTCTCCCGGATGAGACGGCAAAGATCTTCCAGAGGATCGATCCGGTCATAAAGTTCCTTAAGTGGCGCAGCACATCTGTCTTCGGAGACATCCGTGAGCGCCGTCCGGATCGCCGGCAGCATCGAAATGGAGGACGCAAACGCAAGCAGATCACGTGGACCGGCGGTATGAAAACTGATCTTGGACATAAGCCGCTCCAGATCGTAAACAGGGCTTAAATATTCTCTGATCTCCTCGCGGGCGATCGGCATCCGTACGAGTGCATCGACAGCGTCCAGGCGTTTCCCGATCTCCTCCGGGTCGATCAGCGGCTGCTCGATCCAGGTGCGAAGCCGCCTTGCCCCCATCGCTGTCTTCGTCCTGTCAAGAACATGCAGCAGGGATCCGCGGCGCTTTTTATCGCGGAGGGTCTCAACGAGCTCGAGATTTCTTCGGGTTGCTGCGTCAATAAGCATGTATCTGCCCGAGATATAGGGAATAAGCCGTGTGATGTTCCCTGGATTTGTCTTCTGAAGCTTCGTAAGATAGCTGATGAGAACGCCTGCCGCGATAGTTCCGCAGGGGAATTCTTCAATATTCAGCAGGGACAGATTCTTTACGTGAAACTGCCCGCAGAGAGCGTGCGAAGCGTTCTCCGTATCATATTCTGCTGCATTCTGCGGAAAGATGGGCGCCCCGATCTTTTCCCTGATAAAAGACGTATCGATACCGCTCAGCTGAAAAGCCTCATTACAGATGATCTCCTTGGGTGAAAACTTGAGCAGCTCATCAAGGCACGACCTGAGGTCAGAAAGCTCCGTCAGAAGGAACTCGCCGGTCGTGATGTCCGCAGTCGCGAGTCCCGTGCTCTCCGGTGTGTAATAGATGCTGCAGAGATAGTTGTTCGAGGCGGCATCGATCGACTCCATCGAGAGGTTCGTTCCGGGCGTAACGATCCGGACAACTTCGCGCGCGATCATCCCCTTGGCTTCCTTGGGATCCTCCATCTGTTCGCAGATCGCGACCTTGAATCCTCTGTTTACAAGTCTGGTGATATAGGTCTCCGCGGAATGGAACGGAACGCCGCACATTGGAGCGCGCTCCTTGAGGCCGCAGTTTTTGCCGGTCAGTGTCAGCTCCAGCTCCCTGGATACGACTTCGGCATCGTCAAAGAACATCTCATAGAAATCGCCGAGCCGGTAAAACAGGATGCAGTCACCGACCTCCTCATGGGTCTTAAGATAGTGCTGCATCATCGGGGATATGCTTTTCTTCTCTTCTTCGTCCAGTTCTCTCAAACCCGTGCTACCCGCTTTCCAAGATAGTAAAACCCGCAGGCTTCCTCCAGCCTGACCGGGATCATTTTTCCGATATCCTCCGCGCTTCCCGGAAAATGGACGAGCAGATTATCTGAGAGTCTGGCTGTCACAAGCAGCGGGTCGTTTTCATTGACGGTCTCCACAAGAGCAAGACCTTCCCTGCCGGCATTTTTAGCGGTTTCTTCCCGTGCGATGCGCTGTACGACACCAAGGAGCCTGTCAAATCCTTCCTGGGCCGTCTCGCGTGACACCTGATCCTCGAACGCCGCAGCCGGAGTGCCGGTTCGCCTGGAATAGATAAATGTAAAAGCGTTCTGGAAGCGTACCTTCTCAACAACATCGATCGTTTCATCTACATCGGCAGGCGTTTCGCCGGGAAAGCCGACGATCAGATCAGTTGTGATCGCCGCATCCGGAATACGGTTCCGGATCTTTTCCGCCAATGTGAGGTACTTTTCCTTTGTGTAGATCCGGTTCATGCGCTTCAGGATCCTGTCCGATCCGGACTGGAGCGGCAGGTGGATGTGTCTTGCGATCACCGGGTTTTCCCGGATCACCTCGATCAGGTCATCGGACAGATCCTTGGGATGTGATGTCATGAAACGTACGCGCTGAATCCCCGGGATACGCGCTGCTTCGGAAAGAAGTGACGGAAAATCGCCGTAAAGCCTTCTCTCCTCTTCCGGAACACGGAGCCCGTAGGAATTGACGTTCTGTCCGAGTAGCATGATCTCGATCACGCCGTCGTCAGCAAGGCGCCGGATCTCTTCCAGGATATCTGCGCGTTTTCTGCTCCTCTCGCGGCCGCGCACATAGGGTACGATACAGTAGGTGCAGAAATTGTTGCATCCGAACATGATATTGACGCCGCTCTTGAAAGGATATTTTCTTCTGGAAGGCAGGTCCTCCAGAATGCCTTTTTCCTGATTCCATACATCGATCAGCATCGAGCCCTCGTTTTCGGGGGCAAGGGATGCATCGAGCAGTGCCGGAAAGGTATAGAGATTATGTGTCCCGAAGATCAGATCGACGAACGGATAGCTCTTTCTGATGCGGTCGACATTGATGCTCTCCTGCATCATACAGCCGCAGACGGCGATCTTTTTCCAGGGGCTGTTCTTTTTGCTGCTTCCGACTGCGCCGAGTCTCCCAAACAGGCGGTTGTCGGCGTTTTCCCTTACCGTACAGGTGTTGTAGATGAGATAATCCGCGGATTCCTCTTCCACGATCCGGTATCCGGCGGTTTCCAGGATACCAGCCAGTTTTTCGGAATCTCTGGCGTTCATCTGACATCCAAAGGTGATCACGCATGCGGTCGGTGTGCGTCCGAGCGTATCAGAAAGAGCACGCACCCTTTCGGATGCGCGCTTAAGAGCGTCATGCATGTCTGTCGATACGTTCATGTTCATTTCAGAAAGGTGTCCGCTGTTCTGAGGAAGCGATCCTGTATTTGCCCCGCACCTCCATGATCACGCAGCTCCTCGGGGCAAGAAGGATGGTCTTTTCACCGCTGAGATCGTGATCACGGATCTCAGCGCCTTCTTTGGAAGTGTCTATGACAACCGTCCAGTGCAGGGATTTCTGTATCGTAGGCAGTGCAAAGCGTCTGCTTTCCCAGGAGCAGTTATAGATACAGTAAAGAAACGCAGGATCCTGTTCTTTGGCGTACAGATTGCAGTAAAGCATGGCAACGCTGTGTGAATAGTCCGAAAAATCCGGCTGCCAGGCTTCCATGCCGTGCAGGGAAAGATCCGGGAAACCGAAAGCCTTGTAGTCCATCAGCCGGAACGGGCGGCTCTGACGCAGGATCTTATGCTCCCTTCGATAAGCGGACAGAAAACGGACAAATGACAGCGTATCCTGTCCGAGCGCGTTCTGCTCCATCTTCCAGTTGACCCAGGAGATCGCGTTATCCTGGCAATACGGATTGTTGTTGCCGTCCTGGGAATGCAGGAATTCATCTCCGGCGAAGAGCATCGGCGTTCCCTGCGCAAAGAACAGCATCACCAGCTGGTTGAAGATCTGTCTGCGTCTGAGGCGCAGGATCGTTTTTCTCCTGCTGCGGCCTTCCACACCGCAGTTCCAGGTCAGATTATTATCTGTGCCGTCCGCATTGTTCTCATGGTTCGCTTCGTTGTGCCGATGTTCATAGGCCACACTGTCTGCGAGACGAAATCCCCTGTAATCGGCAAGATAATTGACATGACCGCAGCCCTCGTTCACCCTGGTCATTTCCCCGAAAAAGGGGCTGATCGAAAGGTTGTCGGATTTCAGGAAGCGTCTGACAGCGATCTGGAAATCATCGCGGTACAGCGAGAGGTTCTGTGAGCCCCCGGACGCGGCGATCCTGGCTGTATCCAGGGTATCATAGTAGATCTTTGCATCAGCTAGAACAGGATCAGCTGCCAGTGATTCCGCAGGCAGTCTGCCGCCGATCAGATGGAAGCCGTCAACACCGTAAAAAAGAAGCCAGTGTCTGCAGACGGCAAGGATCAATGCTGCAGGATACCGTTCGGGGAACCAGAACTGCATGATGACGGATATCTTCCGCTTGTGAAGACAGCTGACCATTTCATGGAATTCTTCACAGGGATCACCGGAGGCATACGCACTTCGCGGGGCAAAGTAGAAGCCCTCTTTGAAGCCCCAGTAATTGCATCGCGTCGGCAGTTCTTTTTCTGTTTTGGCCGCGGAAGCGTTCTCGGGTCCCGCCGGCTCTCTGGAGATCAGCTCATAGGAAGGCATCAGTTCCACCGTGGTCGTTCCGAGGCTTGCGATGTGGTCAGCTTTATCGATGACACCGGCGAAAGTTCCTCTGTGGGAGCGTTCCACACCGGCGCTGGGGCTCATCGTGAACCCGCGCACATGGAGCAGGTAGAGCTGTTCATCTTCATCATTTCTTCGTAAACGCAGAGCACTTTTTTCGTTGCGTTCAATAAGGTCCGCCGGTGAAATGTCAAAGACTCTGCCGTAGATCCTGTCCTCCGGAGATGGTTTTGCGAAATCCTCCAGACCATATACAAGAAATGCACACGGATCCGCGAAGTCTTTACCGCCTGACAAAAGCCTGTACCGGTCGTAGGCGCGATCGATCCCCTGGATCCTGACAGCGTACATTCTGCCGATCCGGCAATTCTCCGGAAGATTCACGGTGATCGGATCGGATCCGTCCTTTTTATAAAATATGATCCCGCATTTTGCTGTCTTGGGAAAATACCCGCAGAAAATGATCGTGTCTTTTTCCCGATAACAGTGCGGTTCATACCGATGATCTGTCGTTACTTTGATCTGCATGTGGATGATTATATCATAATCCAGCCTATGGAATCAAACAGGATTACGTGTTATAATCTCGTTTCGTTTGCGGATGAGGTGCACAAAAAACTATCCGAGTTTCTTTGCGAGAAATGCAAGAAGATCCTCTCTTGTGGTTGATTTCAGGACATAACCGTCCGGTTTGAGCTCCATGACGCGGCCGACAGCTTCCTTTGTTCCGATACCGGTCAGGAATACTACAGGTATTTGCGCTGTCTGCGGTTCCTGGCGGAGCATCTGGAGCACCTGCGGGCCGTCAACGACAGGCATTTCATAATCGAGCAGGATCATATTGATCGGTTCCGTCTCCCTGACCTTGAGCAAAAAGGTGATCGCCTGCATACCTGCGGTTACGATATCGACCCTGTATTTGTCCTTGATCCATTCTCGTACCATTTTCGCGTAAGAGGGATCATCATCGACGATCAGGATCCGCGGTTTTTTGTCTGCAATGGTTTCACCGCTTGCCGGATCGATGTTATCGACCACGCGAAAGACTGTCTGTTCCAGCAGTTCCATATTTACCGGCCGGTTGATCCAGGCATAGGACCTCAGTGCAGGCAGATGGTTCATCAGGTCTTCATAACTTCTTTCCTCAACGATCAGAAGGATCTTCTGCTTTTTGTCTTCGGCAATGCCGCACAGGCGGAACAGCTGCGCTCTCTGCGCGGAATCTTCCGCGATATCTCCCGTGAGATACAGGATGAACAGAGCAGCACGCCCTCCGAAGTGCTCCATATGATCATCCAGACGTTCCGATACCGTCGTCACCTTGAAATCGAGATCTGTCAGTTTGCGCTCGATCCCCTTGACAACCACGCTGTATTTGAACATCGCGATGAAGATCTCCCTCTGTTTTCCTTCGTTCATCCTTAACCTCCCTAAACCATGTATCAGGTTTTTCTTCTTGTTCAGTTGATCCCTCTGCTGACTGCTCTGGCAGCGTCCTTCTGTATATCCGGATCATACGAAAGCATCGGCTCGATCTCATGCTTCAGGATCCTTCTCTCAATATAATTCCTCGTCAGTTTTATGATGAGAGGAATCTGTACCAGAACGCCGATCAGATTCGGTATCATCATCAGACCGTTGAACGTATCAGAGATGTCCCATGCCAGGTTGGATTCCATGATTGCGCCAAAGACGATCAGGGCTATAAACACAAGCCGATATATCCGGGCAAATGTTACTCCGAGGAGATACTCCGTTACCTTAGCTCCATAATAAGACCAGCCCATGACAGTTGTAAAGGCAAAAAGTGTGATCATCAGAACAACAAACCATTCGCCGGGCCGCCCAAGGATATTTCCGAACGCTTTTGCCACAAGGGTGGCGTCATTGACACCGTCTTTGACAAGACCTGTGTTCAGATCGATATAACCGGAGGACAGAACAACGATCGCGGTCATCGTGCAGATCACGATCGTGTCAAGAAATACCTCGGCGATCCCCCACATCCCCTGGCGTACAGGTTCGCGAAGACAGCTGTTGCTGTGGACCATGACGGAAGAACCAAGTCCTGCCTCATTGGAAAAGATACCTCGTTTGCATCCGTTCTTGATCGTATTGAGTGCTGTCTGCAGGGCTGTTCCGGCTGCTCCGCCGGCGATCGCCGCCGGACCGAAAGCAAATCGGAAGATCGATGCAAAAACCTGCGGCAGCTGCGTGATGTTGAGCAGGATCATCACGATACATCCAATGATATAGGCTGCTGACATAAACGGGATCAGTTTCTCCGAAACGGCGGCAAGCCTTCTGAAACCGCCAAGGATGATCACGGCCACGGCACTCATGAGGACGATCCCAATGACCCAGTTCGCTTTGGGGGCACCCAGGAACATACCCGTCTGAATTCCAGACAGAAAGGTTGACTGGAAATTGATGGTGATCTTGTTGATCTGTCCCATGTTTCCGATCCCAAAGGATGCCAGTACAGTAAAAATGCAGAAAATAATGCCGAGAAATCTTCCCAGTTTTCTGCAGTGCTTTATGGAACCAAGTCCGTCCTGCAGATAATACATCGGCCCGCCGGACCAGGCCCCCTCCGAGTTTCTCCGTCTGTAATAATGACCGAGCAGGTTCTCGGAGTATTTGACCATCATGCCAAGAACGGCAGCGACCCACATCCAGAGCACGGCCCCCGGCCCTCCGACACAGATGGCTGTTGCGACTCCGGCGATATTGCCGGTGCCGATCGTTGCGCAGAGCGCTGTACAGAATGTCCGAACCTGCGACAGCGCACCCGCGTCATTAATGATGCGGCCCTCATTGTCGGCAATCCTGAATGTTTTCTTCCACCAGTGCCTGAGCCTTGTGATCTGAAAGCAGTTTGTGATCAGCGTACAGATCAGTCCGGTTCCGAGCAGGAGGACCAGTCCCAGGGTCCCCCAGACGAAATCGTTTACTGCTTCATTGATCTGTATTACCGTATCCAGCATCGTATTCAATTCTTATCCCAGGATCTCACAGTATACGAGTGTCTGGTTCAGCAGCTGATAGGCCACTTCACCAAAGGTAACAGGTCCGGTGTACGGAGGAGTTTTCTTGCCCTCCAGTTCTCCATAGAGATAATTCAGGATACAGTTGCACGAGAACACCGGATTTCGGGCACCAGCGGATTCGACCCTGTTCCTGAATTCAGCAGCATAATCGTCAACCTTTGTAGCAAACCGGTATTCGATATCTCTGAACACAGGAGCATAAAAGTGTACTTTCCCCTCATCAACGGCCTTGATGGAAATGTTCAGATAAGAGCCATTATAGTCGGCGACCAGGGGCATCTTGGGATCGATCCCCTTTTTGGCGATATACTCGGCAAAATTGACCTTCTGTCCGTTTACGGTACAGTCTGTGACACTCAGATCATTGTCTTCGAACCGAATGACCGGGTCAGTCTTATCGTCCGTGAAGATATTGATCATATTGATCATCGCGCTCTTCTCTTCAGGGAGTTTGATATACATGACAACAGCTTTATCTGTATACGACGCTCCTGTTGTTCCGTCAAAGACCTTAGCCTCTCCTACGGTGTTCAGCTCGTAGCCGGAGATCCATCCGATCGTCGGATGCATGAGGAGTTCTTCAACATCAGGTGCGGATTTGGCGTATTTGGCCGCGACCTCGGAGCCATAGGGCATGATGAGCATGGTGAGCCCGTTGTCATAGCATTCCTCGACGATCTGAAAGACATTATACTTTCCATAGACAGCGATCCTTGCATCCTCGGCGTAATCGATCACACTTACAAAGAGTTTTTCCTTTGTCATGGTGCCGCCTTCATCGCCGATGAAGTATGGCGTAGTACCGCCGATCCATTTTCCCTGCGGAAGCTGGGCGAGCATGGTTTCATCAGCAGCTATATGAAGGATCTTTCCGTCATTGATCAGTTTTCTGGTTTCTTCCAAAGTAATGAGCATTACCGTACCTCCTTGTATTCTGTGTTGTGTTCTGTCACAGTACAGCGATATTGGCGAGATCGACCTTGGCAACGATCGGATACTTCGTCAAAAACTCGTCAAGTTCACTCAGGCAGGCGTCCATGCACGCCGGATCCGCCTTCACTTTTTTCTGCATCTTGGAGATCAGGATATTAAACGCCAGATTGGACGATGTATACCTGATCTCTCCGAGCAGGATCTTTTTAACCTTTTCCTGTACCTTCTGCACCATAAAACTCCCCCTTCTTGCTGTTACTTGTCTTTCGACTGATCATGCCCGTCTATAGCCGCTATTATCCCGACATAATCCAACAGATCGATCTTTTCACATATCTTTTCAAACACTTCTTTTTCAGCGGACGGGATCTCGTATTCTCTGATTTCAGACATGATGTCTTCGATCCGGTCACAGTCCATATCAGCTGCCGCTTCCCGCAGACCTTCATAAATGCTCTCCATGAGAAAGCTGTCCGCGACCGGTTTGCTGTCAGCACCTTCTGAATCCTCATCTGCGAACACGATCGAAAGCTCCTCTCTGAACTGCAGATAATCCTCCATGACAGAGGCGTGATGCTCTCTGATATAGCCGATATTATTCTCTTTTCCGGCTGTTTCCAGAAGCTGCGCATTTTCTCCGAGTTCCAGGGCACCCACGAGTCTTGCGGAGCTCTTGAGGGCATGGATCTTGATCGTGTAGTTCTCCCAGTCCTCTGTCTGATAGCTGTTTTCGAGTTCCACGTGCTTCTCCGTGATGGAATCATAGAAGATCTTCAGGACCGCCTTAAATGCTTCCTCCGAACCGCTGTTTTTGACAGCAGCCTCCGCATCGATACAGTCAAGGAACTGATACCATTTCGGTTCTTCCGATGCCTCGTGTACATAAGGTTCCTCGAAAGAAGCAGCCTCTTCATAGGATTCCGTTTCCTCGGAAAGGTCTGCCTCTTCAACGGATGCATCATGATCGGCTGCGATCTCCGCTGCCTTTTCGGCTGCCTTCATCGTATCGATGAAGGAACCGAGATTGTAGGATTTATTTGATTTCAGGAAATACAGTATGCCAAAGCTGCCCGGTCCGCAGTTCGACGAAATTGCCGCGGAAGCCTGTATGAACACGATATGTTCAAAGTAAACTGTTTTACGGATCTCCTCCTCGATCCAGGTGATGGTTTCCTCAGGGAGATCCACATAAGTCACGAAAGCAACATCGGCATCAGGGACGGTGTCCACGGGAAGAGCTTTTCGGATATACTTTCTGTATGCGCGCCTGGATCTTCCGAACCACAGACCGGCAAGACCGGCTTTGTCGTCTTTGATGCGGATCGCAGGATGAATGCTGAGCAAATCGGCGATCCTGTGGAAGCGTTCACTGACCAGTCCCTTCTTTGCCATAAACTCCGTTGTATCAATGATAAAGCTGCACTTGAGCCGATGTTTGACATTTTCCAGTTCACGTGCGATCTCACTTGCCTTCAGCCCCTGCTGGGTCAGCTTATAGGCGATGAGCACAAGGATACCTGTCGCACTGGACAGGCAGTCCGAATTGATGATCGTGACATTGTCAAATGATCGTGCCGCCTCGCATGCTGTCTCATATTCAGTGCTCATGCTTGTCGTGATCGCGATGTGGATCAGGTGATGCGCTTTCTTTAATGCATCAGCAAAGAATTCTGTGTAGGCCGATTCATCCGGCGGAGAGGAAACAGCCTTTTTTCCTGAACTGATATGCCGGATCAGTTCCGATGCATCCATATGGACGCCGTCCTTGAATTCGCCCTCCTCTGTCCGGATGATAAACGGGATGATTGGGATCCTCAGTTTCCTGACCACAGCATCCGGAAGATCACACATGCTCGAAGAGGTGATGATCACCGGAAGCTTTTCCGCGAAACGATCGGCAGTATGGATCTCTTCATCATCTCCGACCATCACATTTCTGAGAATCACCTTATCGGCGGAAATATGATGGATGAGCATTTCTTCCATAGCCGCGCCGGAAACCGGCTTTACCAGATATCCGTCAAAGCCGGCGTTGTTGTATATCTCTCTGTTCTCACTTCCGGCATTGGCAGTCAGTACAATGACAGGCGTATGGCGGTTCAGTCCGCCTGTCTGTTCACGGATCAGCTCAAGACACTGGATTCCGTCCATTCCGGGCATGAGATGATCCATGAAGATCGTGTCATAATGGTTCTTCAGAGTCAGCTCCAGCGCTTCCTTTCCGCTCAGAGCTTTATCGATACCGATATCTGTATCTTCCAGGAGACGGCTCTCGACGAGCAGGTTCATTTCATTGTCATCCACGATCAGGATCCTGGCTTCCGGAGCCATAAAGCTGCTCTCATAGAGACTTCTTTGAATATTCTGTTGATTATGGATATTCAGTTCGCCGACCTTGCTGTGATCGGTCACCTTTTGTCTGATCGATACCGTAAATGTGGAGCCTTCTCCGTAGATACTGTTTACAGTGACTGTGCCTTCCATCAGTTCGACCAGCTGTTTGACGATGGACAGTCCGAGACCTGTTCCTTCGATATGCCTGTTCTCTCCCTGATCGACACGCTTAAAAGCATCGAACAGATATGGGATATCTTCTTTTTTGATCCCCATGCCGGTATCCGTGATGGAGATCAGCAGTTCGACGGTATCATGATCGATGTCCCTGCTTTCGATGCGAAGTTCAACACGCCCGCTCTTTGTGTATTTCACGGCATTGTTGAGCAGATTGATGATCACCTGTTTGATGCGGACTTCATCCCCATACATCACTGTGGGGACTTCCGGATCAACGCTCACCTCAAAATCGAGTCCCTTGTCATGCGCCCTGAGCCACATCATATTGACGACCTCGGAAAGCATGTCGCCGATCTTATAATCCACCGGTACGATATCCATGCTTCCGGCTTCCATTTTTGAAAAATCCAGGATGTCGTTGATCAGCGCGAGAAGCATCTTTCCGGAGCCCTGGATCCCGGAAGCGTCTCTTGCGATATCATCCGTAGCATTCTGATCGCGCAGGATCAGTTCGTTTAATCCCAGGATGGAATTGATCGGTGTACGGATCTCATGACTCATGCTTGAGAAGAACCGGTTCTGCTGGCGGGTCAGTTCCTCAGCTCTCTCCGCTTCTTTTTTGGCGCGCTCGTTTTCCTCTTTGAACAGAAGTCCCTGCGACCAGGTCATTCCAAAGCATAGAACGCCGACCATGATGAGAGAAACAAACGTATCCACATAGAACATCTCTCTGGAGTGCGGATACAGCAGGTCCGGATAATAATACGAAGCCAGATAGCAGCCCAGCGCCAGGAGAGCGATCATCGTAAACATGATGTTCCGCCATCTGCCGCTCAGAACAAGACCGACATACATGAAAGCGAAAATGATCCAGATAAACCCGCCGCCTTCAATGCCTCCGCCGAAAAAGTACAGTGCGGGAAGGATCAGGAATACCAGTGCCAGAACGATGATCCTGATCGCTGTCTTAATGGCGTCAAAATGCAGACTGATCAGAACGATGGACGGCACTGCGATCAGCGTGATTATCAGCGTCATAAGCTCATACGGGTTTTCTCCCGTGATCAGATCCGCTATAAAAGCGATAAATACAGCCACTTCGGATAAAAGAGTCAGGATCAGGAAGATCCTCTCGGTAAAATCGCGGTCTTTATCTTTGATTGCGTCAAAGGCGGGCTTTAAGAAACGGAAATGATTCATTTCTCTGCACCTCCTTTTTCGCTGCGTGTTCCCGGCAGGATACGCTGCATCACCCGTTCAAAATCCGATGTGTCGATCGGTTTGGCGATGAAGCCGTCAAAGCCTTCCCGGATAAACATCTCTCGTGCACCGGAAACAGCATTTGCGGTAAGTGCCACGACAAGAACGCTTCTGTCCGTGTCGCTGACGACGGATCGGATCTGCTTCATGGCTTCAACACCATCCATTTCCGGCATCATATGATCCATAAAAACGACGTCATAATCGTTGTCACGAACTTTTCTGATGGACTCTCTGCCGCTTGCCGCTGTTTCCACGATCATCCCGTAATTCCTGAACAGCGATGTCGCGACGACCAGATTCATGGGTTCGTCATCGACGACCAGAACCTTTACTCCATTAAATACCGGCTTATTTACTGCCTTTTCGTCCTCCGCGTCTCTGATGCCTGTCCCGTAGTTGAGGATCCTGATGATCGGATATGCATACAGAGGTTTGGGCATCAGGACGACTCTGCTGTTTTCCGGCGTCTTCACGTCAGATCCTGCAGATACCACGACAACAATGCCTTCGCCTGCGAGTCCCTCGAAGTATCCCTTGTTTTCTTCGTATTCTTCCTGCCCCATAAATACGTGGGTAACATGCATCTTTTCCCTGAGCCGTTCCACTTCATAGACAGTCTCAGCCGGATACAGCGGCACATGTATGCCGGACGCGAGATTGCCCGCCATGTGACGGTAGAAATCACGCAGTCTGGCGACCTTGTACTTATCCGGCTTAACATGGAACAGGATCGAACCGTCAAAAGAATCCTTCAGGGACAGGCAGGGAGTCGGATCCACCACCTTTTGCGGGATCGTCACGCGGATCGTCGTACCTGCTCTTTTTTCGCTCTCGATTCTGACAAAACCACCCAAACGGTGAGCAAATCCGTAAACGATGAAAAGGCCCAGTCCGATGCCCCCGGAACTTCGGTTGCGTTTTTTGTTCTCCTGATACATACCTTCGGTGACAGACCGGATCGCGTTTCTGTCCATTCCGATACCGGTATCCGTCATCTCAATGCACAGATTTACACCGTTTTCGACTGCTTCGGTATACATCTTCACATAAATGCCGCCTTTTCTGGTAAACTTGACGGCGTTTTCAAGCAGATGCCGGAAGATCTTGTGCAGCTTTCTGATATCCCCGCGCATCATCGTCGGAACAGCCGGATTCATGTCGACCACAAGTACAAGATCTCTTGAATTGTCATTCAGGCGGAAATTCGTAACAACGTCATTGATCAGGGAGGTGCTCATATAATTGTCTTCTTCGATGAAGACTTTGCCCCGCTTACACTCCGTATAGTCCTGGATATCCTCGATCTGATACGCCAGACGCATTCCCGCATTTCTGATGGCAGCCCCCTCCAGGTCGATCCCCTTGCGGATGAGCAGATCGGACATGCCGTTGACAACATTGACAGGCGTACGCAGCTCATGGGAGATGTTGGACAGAAAGTCCTCCATACTGGCATCGTTGGCTTCGATGCGCGCTTCCCTGGATCTTCTCTCCTCCTCGTCATCAACCCGTTCGTTGATGGAACGCACACAGAAATAATAGATGATCACGACGATGAGCGCATGCAGAAGGAGCCTCGATATGGTCAGTCTGTCATAGATGATCGGCTCCCCCTCCGGAAGATCAAGGAACTGAATGAACCAGATGACAGTGAATTCCGCCAGAAGGATATTCATCATATAGACACTGTTGAAGATCGAGTAGATGACCATGATCATTACAGTAACAATACCTGTATCGTACAGGCTGCTCCTGTGTATTCCATGATAAAACAGTAAGAGGACAGCGATAACGAAATAAAACAGCTTTCTGATGCCATATTCGATCCTGTCCGTAAGATTCACAGCCCAGATCAGAACGATCGCGATCAGCACGATCGGCGGGACCCAGAATTCCCAGCCCAGCAGATAGTTTTCGATGATCAGCCCGACAGAGCCCAGCGTCGCGATCAAAACAATATACTTTTCATTGCTTTTAAGATTCATGTCCGACCTCACTGACGGATAATGATCATTTCCCTTCTGCCTGATCGTTCTCTGCAGAAAGGAACGATGTTACATAGTCGATCCTGACGCGTTCGTGATAACCGCGTTTTTCCCAGGCACCCAGTACCCGCTCGATCACTCTGTGCATATCCTTCTGCTTCAGCTGCGGGAGGACGACAAAATACTGGTTATGCTGCCATTGCAGGATGATATCGATCTTTCTGAGGGTATTCTGTAAAGATTTTCCGAATTCGGAAACGATCTCGGAAAACAACACACCCTGTTCGTCTGAGGAAATCGAAAAAAGTATGCGCGTCGCCACGCCGCCGTAACGAATGACGAATCTCTCGATATACTGATAGTTCCATGTAAAGGCTTCCTGGCTGAGGATCATCGCTCCTTTTCCTTCGCCGCGCTCCGCGACGATCTGAGTGATCCTTTCCAGATCCTGTTCGAGATCATTATCGTTATCCTGCTTTGTCAGAAGCTGTTTATAGATCACATATCCGTGTTTGCCCTGGCGCTTTGCCTCATATAAGGCGCTGTCCGCATAACGGAAGAGGATCTGAAACGCATTCTGCTCATCTGAAGAAACCGCTACACCGATGGAGATCCCCAGCGGAATGCCGTGCTCTTTTCCCATCATGGAAGCCGCTTCCTCGGAAAGCTCTGTGTTCAGCCTCTTCGCGAATGACGCTACAGCATGATCGTCTGTCAGATCGGAGAAAAACCCCATGAACTCATCACCGCCGATCCGTGAGACTACATCATCCGCTCTGACATTATGTCTCACGATCCCCGCGAATGCCACGAGGATACGGTCCCCCATATCATGACCGTACAGATCGTTGACGAGTTTGAAATTATCCAGATCCATGATCACAAGGGAACCGACGCTTTCCTGGCAAAGGGACGAGATCTTTTCCGTTCCGCTGGATTTATTGAGAAAGCCGGTAAGCTTATCCAGGGTTGCTTCTTCTGTGAGGTTTTCGATCATTTTGCTGTTGATGATCGCGTTGTTGATCCTTTTGATCAGGATGTCTTTGTCAAAAGGTTTATGTATGAAATCTGAAGCCCCCGCCTTGAGCCCTCTTCGTTCCGTTTCATGATTGTCTTCGCCGGTAAGAAAGATGACCGGTGTCTGAGGTACTCCCTTTTTGCCCTCACAGACTCTGAGCGCATGGTAGGTCTCAAAACCGTCCATTTCGGGCATCAGAATATCCAGAAGGATCAGATCCGGATCATGCGTCTCCATGAATGTCAGAAGATCTTTTCCGGATCGCAGACAACTGACACGCATATTCTGCTCGCGCAGCAGATTTTTCGCGTTTGTCAGGCAAAACGGTTCATCGTCGACGATTACAATCCAATAACTCATAGATGTCACTCTTTCATTGCGCGTTCCTGCAGCAGTGACAGGATTCTGTCATACGCATACTGATCCGATGCTTCTTTAATACTGTCATATAACTCTATATACTCCGGAGGGATACGGTATTCCTCCATCTCAGAGAAAATCCCGTCAAGTATTTCGCAGTCCATATCCGCTGCCCCTTTGCACATCTCATCAAATACGGCATCCAGGATATCCGGATCCGCAAGCGGCTTGTTTGCTTCTTTGATGTAATCTGCCAGAACTGCTGATAACGGTTCCTTGAACTTGAGTAATTCTTCCATGAGCAGGTCATGATGACTGCGGATATAGTCGGTATCCGAGGCTTTGCCGGCGTTTTCCATCTCCTGTGCCATCTCGCCGAAATCACCCGCTCCGATGATCCGTGCGGAGCTTTTGAGCGCGTGTACCTTGATCGTATAGTTTTTCACGTCATTTTCGCGATAATACTTTTCGATCTCATCTTTCTTATCGTCGATATCCTCATAAAAGATCTTCAAAAGCGCAAGATAGGACTCTTTCGATCCGCTGTTTCTGATACCGGCTTCCGGATCGATCGAAGTGTCTTTGAGTGCCGAGGCTACGTCTATGCTGCTTTCCTTGTGATCTGCAGGCGCGCTGACAGCGGTCTCGTCAAACAGGATCTTGTCCTTCGGGAGAAACGAAAGCATCACGTCTTCGAGTTTTTCGGGATCGATCGGTTTGGTAAGATAATCATCAAATCCTGCGGCAAGGTATTCCTCTCTCGCCCCGGAGATCGCATTAGCCGTAAGGCAGATGGTGGGTGTTTTTTTATTGGGATTCCCTGCGTTCTGTCTGATCTCATGAAGCGTCTCGATGCCGTCCTTTACGGGCATCATATGATCGAGAAAGATCATGTCGTATTGTGTATCCATGGTGCTTTGGATCCCCTGATCACCGCTTAAGGCTGTATCTATCCGGACACAGGTCTGTTTGACCAGGCTCTTGAAGACCATCAGGTTCATGGAGTTATCATCCACAACAAGGATCCTTGCGTCCGGAGCTTTGAATTTCTCATGGTACCGGTCTTCAGTCAGATGTTCTTTGTAGCTCTCTTCATAATCTCCGACAGGATCCCAGTTAACGACTTTCTGCTTCAGAGAAAATCTGAAGGTCGAGCCTTCACCGTATACACTCTGTACTTCGAGCCTGGAGCCCATCATTTCCAGGAGCATCTTGGTGATGTTCATCCCCAGACCGGTTCCTTCAATGTTCCGGTTGCGGGTCTCTTCGATCCTTTCGAACTGATTGAAGAGTTTTTTCAGATCCTCCGGTTTGATCCCGATCCCGGAATCTGTAACGGAAACCTTGAGCAGAATGCTCTCCGGGTCATCCTTCAGTTTCTCATAGCCGACCTGAAATGTAATACCGCCTTTGTGCGTGTATTTCACAGCGTTTGTCAGGATATTGGTGATGATCTGCTTGATGCGGACCTCATCACCGTTCAGGCGTCTCGGGATATTACGGTCAAATTCGCAGTCAAGGAGCAGCCCCTTGTCTTCCGCTCTGGTATGGATCATGTTCATCAGTTCCTTAATAAGGGAAGAAAGGTCATAATCCACAGGGATGATCTCCATTTTCCCCGCTTCGATCTTGGAAAAATCCAGGATTTCATTGACGATCCCAAGCAGATTCTTTCCGGCTTTCTGGATATTATCGGAATAGGTGAGGATCGTCGTATCATCGCTCTCCCTGAGGATCATCTCGTTCATGCCGAGCATGGCGTTGATCGGTGTCCTGATCTCATGGGACATATTTGACAGGAATTCGGATTTGGCCTCATTGGCGGCGATCGCTCTGGCAGACAGATGCAGATACTTTCTCGATCGCTTCATGATGATACTGATGATCAGGGTGACCGCAAGCAGGACCGTGATCGTGATGACCAGGAGGGAATTCAGGGAATTGAACACATTCGTCGCGTTCTTGACAGAGATACAGAGCCAGCCGTTGTTCAGTACAGCGGAATAAACCACATAGGTATTCTCCCGAAAAACGAGATCAAAGCTCAGGTCGTCAGAGCTTTTGAACTTCTCAAATATCGCAGCTCCGATTGAGTTATTCTCCATGCTGTAATCGAGGCCGATCTCTTCTTTGTCGGAATGCGCAACGACGACCCCCTTGTCGTTGATCAGCATTTCCATGTCAGAGTTTCCGCTCTTGACGGCATCTTCGGTGAGTTTCTGGATCTGATCCAGCGATACATCAACAGAGATCACACTGACGCCGTCGCACAGGGTCTTGCCGAGTGCGAGCATGACATTGCCTGACTGAACGTCGACATAGGGATCCAGTATCGTCAGTTCACCGGGCGTTTCCATGGCATTGGTATACCAGGGGCGATCCGTGGCAACATAACCCTCTGGAGGGATCCAGTTGGTCCCGCTGAAGAACCTGCCGTTGATATAGCCGTAAAGACCGGTCATATTCTCTATGACCGCAGTTCTCACCGCGGTTGACTGCGTGACAAGATAGTCCTGGATCTCCTCATCAGTCCTGTTTTCCCGGAGCATCTCATCCAGTGTATAAGCGGCCAGCTTTATGTTATCCATATTTGTGGTAAGGTACTGGTCAATATGATCCGCCGATTCCCTGGCGGTCATTTCTCCTCTCTTGATGATATTACTGCGCTTTTCACTGTAAAGCATTCGGTAATACATCAGGATGATCCCGACAAAAAAGATGATGACGAGAGCAGCTATGATCTTGTTCCGTAAGGAGAGTCTTTTTTCGTCAATGGATTTATGCATACAGAATCATTATACCCAACCCCTTCTGAACGGTCAAGAAAGCACTGATATTACTTCATTTTAGAAAAATCGACTGACAGTCGAAAAAATCCTTGACAGGTTGTTTTTGATCCTTTAAAATAAAAAACCGACCGAAAGTCGAATTTTGAGGATCATAAATGAAAAAAGGTGAAAAAAGAAAACTGAAGCTTCTTGAGATCGCATACCGGATGTTCCTGTCCCGCGGCTATGAAAACACCAGCGTAGACGACATCATTGAAGAAGCCGGTATCGCCAAGGGAACCTATTACTACTATTTTGAGAGCAAGGAACAGACGCTCGAGGAAGTGATCGATATGATGATCGATCAGGAAACAGAGGCCGCAAGAAAGATCCTTCAGGCTGATCTGCCGGTTCCTCAGAAGATCGTCGGGATCATCTCCTCTCTTCGCCCTTCTCAGGAGGAACTGCCGATCCAGGATGCCCTGATGCATCCGGAAAATACGATCATGCACGAAAAGATCCTGAACAGACTGATCGAAACTGTCGTCCCGATGCTTGCCGAAGTTGCTCAGGAAGGTACTGATCAGGGAATCTTTCACTGTGATCATATTCCGATTCGTATCCGGATACTGCTCCTGATCAGCAATGATCTCTTTAACCACGGAAACTTTACCGGGGATGAGATCGATGTATTCATTGATATCACTGAAAAGCTGCTCGGTGCGGAAAAAGGCACGATGGATTTTATCCGGGAACTGATACGGTAAAGAGGAAGAGACATGAAAGATAACTCCAGTTTCAGAAAATTCATGCTTCTGTGGACCGGCGAACTGATCTCATCGATCGGCGGCGGACTTACAAGTTTCGGCCTGGGTGTATATGTTTTTCAGCGCACGGGCAGCGCCGCGGGGATGGCTCTGGTGACGCTCCTGGGCTTTCTTCCGACGCTTGTCCTGTCCGTTCCTGCCGGTGTCCTGGCCGACCGTCACGACCGCAGGCTTCTCATGATGATCGGTGACGGCTGCTCCGCTCTCGGGATCATCTATATACTCATTTGCATGATGAACGGCGGTGCGTCCCTGCCGCAGATCTGTATCGGGGTATTTGTGAGCGCATGTTTTTCAGCCCTCCTGGAACCCGCTTTTCGTGCAACGATCACAGATCTGCTGACAAAAGACGAATTTTCCAAAGCAAGCGGTCTCGTATCTCTTGCCGGAAGCGCCAGATACCTGTTCTCACCGATCATTGCAGGCTTTCTGCTTACAATGAGTGATATCAGACTCCTGCTCTTGATCGACATCAGCACTTTTTTCCTGACCGTGATCAGTGCCGCTGTGGTCAGGAAAGGCATCACCGCAAACCTCCCGGAAAATCGAGAGCGTTTCTTTGAAAGTGCCAGGGAAGGCTGGCGCATTCTTCGTTCCATAAGAGGCGTGTTGATCCTGGTACTGGTCTCCTCCGGGATCTCGTTATTTCTCGGCATGTTTCAGATCCTGGCGGAACCGCTGATCCTTTCTTTTGAGGACGCCAAAACTCTCGGTATCTCAGAAACGCTCTGTGCATGCGGAATGCTCGTAAGCAGTCTTCTCCTCGGCGTCATCGGTCTGAAAGGTCATTATGTACGAACACTCGGATCCGCGCTGGCTTTTGCAGGTATCTGCATGATCGGCTTCAGCCTCTTTGAAAACATGATCCCAATCTGCCTCTTCGGATTCCTGTTTTTTGCCGCTCTTCCGTTTGCGAACAACTGTCTTGATTATCTTACCCGGACAAACATCCCCGATGAAGCACAGGGACGGGTCTGGGGACTGGTCGGCTTTTTGTCACAGCTTGGCTATGTGGTTGCCTACGCGGTATCCGGTGCCGCCGCGGACGCGATCGGCATGATCGGTGAAAGAGGTGTCGGAAGAGGCGCCGCCCTGGTGATCATCATCGCAGGGATCTGTCAGGCAGCGATCGCAGTAATGATATGGTTTCCGAAAAGTATCCGTAAACTTGAACAATCAACCTCAAAAAAAGAAGGAGAGATCAGAAATGAATGAACAGACCATCATGAACACTGCCCCTCAGGACACTTATCGATTCAGGCCCGCCCTGTTCTTTGTCATGGCCTATCTCTTTACCTGGATCTTCTGGATCCCCGCGGTCTTTGTTTCCGAGGATCTTGGAGCAGTCCTCATGCTGATCGGACTGCTCGCCCCAGGAGTCGTATCTACGGTCTTTGTCCTCGTATCCGGCTCGGATCTGCTCAAGAAGGATCTGAAGAATAAGGTCGTCGGTTTCTATAAGGTAAAATGGCTGAACGTGCTGCTCGCTGTCATCGTTTTCGCCGTGATCATCGTCAGTTCGATCCTGCTGTCTCTTCTGTTTGGGCAGTCTCTTTCACAGTTCTCCTTCACCGAGGATTTCTCTTTCTCTGGTGTCGGGATCGCCGGAGCGATGCTGACAGTCACTCTGGCCGCGATCATCGAAGAGATCGGCTGGAAGGGATACTGTGAGGATTCGATTGGACAGTATATGAACTGGTTCTGGGAATCAATGATCTTCGGTGTTCTCTGGTCCTTCTGGCATTTTCCGCTGATCTTTATCCAGGGCACTTATCAGGCGAGTCTCATGGTCAATCCGTTATATGTTGTCAATTTCTTTGTCAGCGGGATCCCCATGGGCTTTATCATCACCTGGGTATATCTGGCGAGTGACCGCTCGATCCTTGCCTGCATGATCTTCCACTTTGTCGTCAATTTCCTGCAGGAAAAGATCGCGATGACACAGGAGACAAAATGTGTGGAAACGATCGTGGTGACGCTCGTCACAGTGATCATCGTGATCGTAAAGAAAGACATGTTCTTTGAGACCAGGCACGTCGGAAGACTGCTCACCTATCACGGGCAGTCACACGATCAGGCTGTCTGACCACAGATCCTTTCAGCGGCCTTAAAAATCTTGAAGGGACATAGGCGTAATTGTCATCTCCAGTCAGGTAAGAAATATACAGCCGTCTTCGTGCACGCGTCATCGCGACATAGAAAAGCCGCCGCTCTTCTTCGATCTGCTCAGGCGTAACGCTCTTCCGGGAAGGCAGGATTCCTTCGTTGACAGATGGGATCCAGACGGTATCAAATTCAAGCCCTTTGGCGGCATGCATGGTGATGACACGGATGTCGTCCGCTGTTTCGAGGTATTTCTGCATCGCAGCAGTCGTCGGAGATTTTGCTGCGCTTTCCTCGATATGGCGGACAAAAAGCTCCGTACGCGAAAAATCCTCCGCCTCTTTCTGCAGGTCATCCAGCTGCTTTATCGCCGCCTGAGGATCCTGTATTTTTGAGCTGTTTTTCAGATACAGGTCATACCCTAAGACTGTTCGGATATAGCGGATCGCCAGCGCAGGTCTCATATTCGAGAGCATCCAGATATCGCGCTCCAGTCTGCTTACAGCCGCATTCAGTGCAGTGCGTCCTGAGTAATATGTGTGCATCTGTGAAAAAAGATCTGCACCGCCTCTTATACTTTCCCGTGAAAGATATCTGGACGGTCGGTTCAGAATACGCAGCAGATCCTCCACGGAGACCCGGACGGAGAGATTCAGATAGGCCCGGATATCCTGTATCTCATCGCCTGTATATGGGTTCCGAACCTCCCGGCAAGCGCTTTTGATACCGCCTTTTGCGAGCAGATCCGCCAGTTTCTGTGCATGGGCGTTCGTCCGTACGATGATGCAGAAGCTGCGGTGCTCTTCTCTGCTTCTCAGATATGCTTCCCGGATCTTTTCCGCTTCGCCCTCTCTGTCCGTGCAGGCAAACACGTCTATTTCACCTGCCTCTTCTGTCCTGCCCGGTTTCATCTCTTTGTCAAAACGCACACGATTCTCACGGATAACAAGTGCTGAGGCGTCGAGGATGCTTTTACGGCAGCGATAATTGACACCGAGAAGGATCCTCTGCGCTCCCGGATACATCTGGTCAAAAGCGAGCATGATATCCGGTCTGGAGCCTCTGAATCCATAGATCGACTGATCGTCGTCCCCGACAACAAACAGATTATTCGCCGGCGCGGCCAGAAGCGTGACCACTTCAGACTGCATCTTATTGATATCCTGATACTCATCGATCTGAATATACTGAAAGTGCTCTCTCCATTGACGCAGGATCTCCGGTTTTTCGTGAAAAAGTCTGAGACACTTTCCGATCATGTCTTCAAAATCAAGTTTTGACAGCTCACCGCAGATTTTCTGGTACTCCTGATATGCGTCCGGGAAATATTCTCTGTAAGGAATGTCGCTGATCGAACAGTCTGTACTGCATGCGGACGGATCAGTCCCCTCTCCCTTGCGCCTTGCAATCTCAGAGAGCCATAGATTGCACAGATCGGGCGAACAGACGATCTCGGGATGACTGTCATGCAGATCCGTCAGGATCATTTTCATGATCTTTTGTTTTTCAGTTTCAGTGAGGATCCCCGGCGGTTCTTCGGCCGGATGGCCGGATGTTTTAAGAATGTGATAAAAGACGGAATGAAAGGTTCCGAATGGAGTTTCCGGATAGCGTTGATCGGTGATCTTGTCGAACCGCTGCTTCATTTCCTGAGCTGCCGCCCGGGTAAAGGTGATGGTCAGGATCCTGGAAGGAGGAACGCCGCAGTGCTCGATCAGATACTTCAGGCGCTGAACGATCACAAAGGTCTTGCCGCTTCCCGGCCCCGCGAGAACGCAGCAGGGCCCGTCCTTGTGTCTGATCGCGCGGATCTGTGAAGCGTTCCCCGGGATCCTGTATTCGGTTTTACTTTGATGCAAGCAATTCTGCCCCCTTTCTGATTCGGGAAAGAGACTCCTCTTTGCCCAGGAGCTCCAGGATCTCTGTTGCACCGCAGGGTGTCGTTGCCTGCCCGGAAAGCGCGATGCGAAGCGGCCAGAGGACATAGCCGTTCTTATAGCCGTGCTCAGTGATCCATTCGGAGATCTTCGCATAGAGCGCATCGTTGTGATAATCCTCCAGGCTCTCGAGAAACGGCAGGATCTCCTTTAAAACTCCCGCGGAGGACGCCTCGTCGGTCTTCATTTTCTTATGGCAGTATAATGCCGTGTCATAGTCCGGAAGTTCTTCCAGGAAACCGATCATCTCCGGGATATCAGATACGAGCTCCACCCTGGACTGCACCATGGACGCGATCTTTCGGAGCTTGTCTTCATCACCCTCAAATCCGGGCACCGCCTTTTTGATCTCCGCTGCCGCCATATCATAGAATCTCTGCGGATCCATGGCCTTGATATATTCGCCGTTCATCCACCTGAGTTTCTGATAGTCAAATACTGCCGGCGACTTGCTGATCCTGTGATAATCGAAGCATTCGACCAGATCGGACAATGACAGGATCTCCCGGTTGTCCTCCGGAGACCATCCGAGCAGCGCGACGAAGTTTACCACGACCTCAGGCAGAAAGCCCAGATCTGTCAGATCCTCAAAGGAGGAATGACCGCTCCGCTTGGAGAGCTTTTTATGCTCCTCATCGGTGATCAGCGGGCAGTGGATATATACCGGGATCTCCCAGCCGAAGGCTTCATAAAGACGGTTATATTTCGGCGTGGATGAGATATACTCGTTGCCGCGCACGACGTGCGTGATCCCCATCAGATGATCATCCACCACATTGGCAAAATTGTAGGTCGGATAACCGTCGGATTTGATCAGGATCATATCGTCAAGCTCGGCATTGTCGACTTCGATATCTCCGTATAGTTCATCATGAAAGACCGTCTTGCCTTCGCGCGGATTGTTCTGCCTGATCACGTGAGGAACTCCTGCCGCGAGCTTCTCCTGCACCTCTTCCTCTGTCAGCGAGAGGCAGTGCTTGTCATACATGAGCACTTCCTTGCCGTCAATATTCTGTTTGAGGCTCTCAAGACGCTCCTTCGTGCAGAAACAGTAATAGGCTTCCTTTTTGGCGACGAGCTCCTCGGCATACTTCTGATAGATCCCGGACTTTACACGTTCGCTCTGCACATAAGGCCCGACCTCTCCGCCGATATCAGGCCCCTCATCGTGGGAAAGACCTGCGTCCTTAAGAGACTCGTAGATCAGATCCACTGCCCCTTCCACATAGCGTTCCTGGTCGGTATCCTCGATGCGCAGCAGAAAATCTCCGCCCTCGTGCTTGGCAACGAGATACTCATAGAGAGCTGTGCGCAGATTGCCGACGTGCATCCTGCCGGTGGGACTCGGGGCATAACGTGTTCTGATCTTCATCTTATTTCCTCCTTCGCATTGCCCAGACAAAGATGCCGGCAATGATGGTTGCTGCGGCGATCAGCAGTGTGAACCCGATCACCGTAAAGAAGTTGCGCAGATTGTTCGGTATGACCAGGTAACTGTTGAAAGATTTCGCCGGAATATATACATAATCAGTGTTCAGCTGACCCAGAGCCGAGATGGTCTTGCTGAAGAGCCGGCTGTTCATGCCTGAGATATAGGCATCGGCCTGCTGTGTGAACATCAGCGCGCTCGTGTAGACTATTGCTGTGCTTGTCCCGGAATCAAGCGTCTTTTCCGCTCGAAGTCCTACCGTGTAGCTCATCGGTGCGCCGTTAGGTTCATCACTCAGGACGGCCTGGTCCGAGGTTGTCAGCAGAGGCACATACGATATTTCACCGCCCTCCGCGCCTGTTTTGATCCCCTGCGCTCCCGGCAGAAATACTGTTCCGACACCGGATGTGGAGAGCGATGCGGTAACCGGATCATCCGCCGAGAGGAACGGCAGCAGGTATGCTGCTGTATTGAACAGGAATCCGTAGTTATTGCCTTCCTGCATATCCACGATCACACCATTATAAAGCGAAAGGTCATACCAGGCAAGCACACTGTCAAGATTCGGTGTTTCGACGGTTACGTCCGGATTGGTGATCAGGAGAAGATTCCCGCCTTTTTCCAGAAATCCGATGATCAGCTCAGCTTCATGTGGTGTCAGATCCATCGTTGGTCCGTTGATGATCAGAAGCTGCATGTTTTCCGGGATCGATTCTGCCGTAAGGAGCGAAAGATCCTCCACATGCATGCTGGCATTCTCCATCAGAGTCGCATAGGTATCCTCGAACGCCATTTCACCGTGACCGGTCAGCATACCGACCTGTACGAGCTGGTCATCTGTCAGAGTGACATACTGCAGTGCGTTCGTGATCTGTCCTTCAATATCATAGCCCGTCGTCTGTTCGGTGTAGGTTGTATAATCGATGGATGTCTCGTACATGTCCATGTACGGGATGGCTTTGCTCCTTCCTGTTGCTTCATTGACGACGATCACACCAGAATATCCCGGATCCGTCTCCGTATACTTTTGATAAAATTTCGGATTTGTGACGGGATCGACATAGGACAGGGTCATATTCCTGCCGGCATCCTGATAGTTTTTGAGGATCCGCTCCACGGTCGGATCCTTGGTAGACCCTGCTTCGTCATTTTCCTGCGCAAGAAAATAAAAAGTGATCTGATCTCCGATGTTCGCTGCAACATTTTTGGAATCCTGGCTGATGGAAAATACCTTTTCCTGCGTGAGATCGACCTCTCGGATATGATCAGGGATCTTCAGCACAAGGATATTCAGACAGACTGTCACTGCAGCGACAAGGATGATCGATACTGAACTGTACGCCGTAACAGACAGATTTGCGCGCGATACGGTATAACGTCTTTTCAGAATGACCTGCGCCGTAAGGAACAAAAACAGTATGCCGACACTGATAAAAAACACATAGCTTGTCAGATCAGAGCATCCCAGATAGACAGACATCAGGCGCTGATTGATATTGACAGTGGCATTCAGGAGATCCTTGATCCATGCGATCTGGATATTGCTGAAGCTGTCTCCGAGAAGAAGAAATCCGAAGATCACGACGATGGAGAGCACTACACTGATGATCGCATTTTCCGTGAGTGAGGAGATAAACATGCAGATGGCGATCAGCATCAGCCCGTAGAGCCAGTATGCCAGGATATCCGCGTAATTCCAGAGCCATGGTATCTCCCCGAACCGCCGCATGATCGGAGGCAGCACCAGGAACAATGCCGTCGGTATGGAGAAAATGGCAGCCAGAGCCAGAAATTTTCCGAGCACGATACGACCGACAGATACCGGTGCTGTCATGATCAGCTGATCCGTGCGGTTGCGTTTCTCGTCAGAAAAGGAACGCATGCAGAGAAGCGGGATCATGAAAGACAGTCCCATGAATGAAGTATTATAAAGAGCCCCGTTTAAATTGGTGTTTTGTCCGAGCAGATTATAACGATAAAAGAAAAAGCCGAATATCAGGATATTCAGTCCGATGAACAGCTCCGCGATGACTGTATGGAAAGCGGAGCGGAAATCTCTTTTAAAGATCGCGATCATGACAGCTCCTCCTTTCCTTCTCCTTCTCCTGCTTCCGTGTCCTCATCAACCGCTTCGTCCGAACCCGTCAGTTCCAGGAAGACATCCTCCAGAGAACGCGTCTCCAGCTGCATTCCGGTGACCGGGATCGCAGCCGCGGCAAGTGCCCTGGCAACCTCTGTCCGGATATCCGTATCGCCGTCACTTTCCAGGACTGCCGAAAGAGCGCCGTCCTCTGCTGTCTCACCAAAGGTCATCTGATCGATCCCTGGAACAGCCGCAAGCGCTGCGCGTGTGCTCTCCTCGTCGCCAAGAACCGTCAGGTTCAGCGAAGATTTCTTCTGCATCTTTGCTTCCAGCTCTGCGGGGGAACCGCTGGCAACAAGCTTTCCGTGCGACAGGATCATCACCTCGTCACAGACTTCATTTACTTCCGACAGGATATGGGAACTGAGCATGATGATATGGTCGCTTTTCAGCGACCTGATCAGATCCCTGATCTCCAGGATCTGCTGGGGATCAAGGCCAACCGTAGGCTCATCAAGGATAATGATCTCCGGAAAGCCGATCAGTGCCTGCGCGAGTCCGACGCGCTGTTTATAGCCCTTGGAAAGATTTCTGATCAATCTCTCCTGATAGTCTCCCAGCATTGTCATCTTCAGGACGCGTGCGATCTGATCCCGGCGCTCCTTCTTAGGGATCTTCTTTAATTCCGCGACGAAAAGAAGATATTCCAGGACTGTCATCTCCTGATACAGGGGCGGAAGCTCCGGCAGATAGCCGATCTGCTTTTTCGCCGCCTCCGGTTTTCTGATGATGTCCACACCGTTCACAAGAACGGTTCCTTCATTCGCGGCGATATAGCCGGTCATGATGTTCATGGTCGTCGATTTCCCTGCGCCGTTAGGCCCAAGAAATCCATAAATCCTGCCTGTCTCCATCGTGAAGCTTAAGTTGTCAACAGCCGTATGACTGCCGTACCGCTTCGTGATGCCTTTTACCTCGATCACGATGAAACCTCCTCATAATAAAGTATTATGCCGCGGAAGCACTTGTTTCCGCGCACGATACTCTTTATACCTCTCAAATGTGTTCAAAATGTGTTTACTTTATGAAATTACAGAGAAACCAGATCTGCCTGGCAGATGAACGTGAACGATCTGTTTTCCTTACTGGGATCAGTTCTTTCCTGTGCTGCCGAATCCCCCGCGGTCTTTTCCCCCCAGATGATCCGTCTCTTCAAAAATGATCCTGGGCTGGTTCTCCATGATCCGGAACTGGCAGATCCTTTCGCCCTTCTGGATCTTCGTGTCACGCACAGCGAGAGCCGGGAAAAACCACTGATCGTTGTCGCCGCAGTAGGAACCGTCCACTACGCCCATATGGTTGCTCTGGATGATGCCGAAATTCTTATAGGTGGAGCTGCGGGGAACGATATGCGCCTCATAACCGGCAGGAAGCTCCATGGCGATGCCGAGAGGGATCAGTTTCCACTCTCCCGCTTTCAGTTCGACGTCCTCGGATGCACGCAGATCGATCCAGTCACTCTTGCCGTCGATATATTCCAGATGCGGAATGTCATCACTGAAATATTTTATGCGGATGGTCTTTGTCTCGGACATTTTTTCTCCTGTGCACACTTGCGGCTCTTAGCGGTTCCTCAGTACGGCTGCAGGATATAAGCCGTATAAGCGGGAACCTTAAGCCCGCCGCCGAAATCGATTGTCTCACCGGTGATCAGGTCATGCGCTCTCCCGGCACGGGCATCAAAATGTTCGGTTACTTCGTGATCTTCCATATTGATCGCGATCATGATGCGGTCATTCGCGGACTCACGTTCGAGGACGCAGTGTCTGTTCTGCAGTACCAGATCCTTGAAAGCCCCGTAGTTCAGCGCTTCACTTTCCTTTTTTGCCCTGGTCATCGCGGCGATCCTGTCGGTCAGATCATTCCACTCCGGCTTGTCAAAACAGGGCCGAAGCGCCGGATCACCGTCGTGTTTATCTCCTTTTGCGCCCCATTCGCTTCCGTAGTAGATGATCGGGATCCCGGGCATGCCGAAAAGCATCGCGTAGATAAGCGGCAGATGCCGTTCATCCTGCAAAATGCTCGCCACACGTGTAACATCATGGTTATCGACAAAGCTCGTCAGATGCATTCCCGTATAGAGGCACCAGTTTTCCGGACCGAACTGGCGCTTTAAGGAATGCACGATCTCAAAGAGATTGGCACTGTTGAAGCTGGAATACAGTCCTTTGTAGCATTCGTAATTGGTGACTGACTGGCACATCTCCGGATTCATGACCTGTCTGTAATCGCCGTGCAGCATCTCGCCGTACAGGAAGAAATCCTCTTTCCATCCGCAGGCAGCGCTTCGAAGGCGTCTCAGGAAATCCCGGTCAACACAGTAGGCAACATCGAGCCTGAGACCGTCGATCCCGAATTCGTCGATCCAGTACTTAACGCTGTCAAGCAGATAATTCACTACCTGTTCATTGCGCAGGTTCAGCTTGACCAGATCAAAGTTGCCCTCCCAGCCTTCATACCACAGGCCGTCATTATAGCCATTGTTCCCGTCAAAGCTGATGTTGAACCAGTCCTTATACTGGGAATCCCAGCGTTTCTGAAGCACATCCTGAAATGCGAAAAATCCGCGGCCGGCGTGGTTGAAGACGCCGTCCAGGATGACGCGCATTCCTGCTTCATGCAGGTCATCACAGACCTTTTTGAAGTCCTTATTGTCACCGAGACGGCAGTCGATCTTCCGATAATCTCTGGCGTTATATCCGTGGGTATCCGATTCCCATACAGGGTTGAAGATCACGCCGGAGATACCGAGCTTTTGCAGGTGCGGGATCCAATCACAGACCTTGCCGATGCGATGTGTCAGAACGCCGTCGTTTTCATAAGGCGCACCGACAAAGCCCAGCGGATAGATCTGATAGAAGACGCTTTCATCGTACCACATAGATACTCCTTATCGGTCGTTACTGATTTACGGCCTCTTTGACGTTCTCTGACGCAGCCTCATCCGTCTGAAGATTCTTCGCAAGCGTTTCGTTGAGGGCGTTGCAGATATCTCCTGCATCCAGGCCGTGTACCATGGCAGCCATCTCCAGTGTTTCCATCTGCGAAGACGGGCAGAAGATGCATCCCATACCGCAGCTCATCAGGAAATCGGCAGCAGCCGGATACTTCATGATGATCTCACCGACGAGCATATCCCTGGAGACAAGAGCGCCATCCGCATTTTCCGTCTCCCTGGCGGCATTGTCCGCGGCTTTTTCCTCATCACTTCCAAAAAGTATATCCTTGATCGACATCATACACCTCCCGGGGATGTTTCCCCTGAACTTTACATGTATACAGAATTTTCGCCTTCCTGGTGATCGTTTTTATGCAGCCACCAGGCAAACAGGCAGATCGCCGCAGATGCGGCAAAGATGAATCCTTCCACTGCTATGAGCGGGAGAAAGTCTTTGAGGAATACCGCTCCTCCGTCCACAGCTGCATGAAGCAGGATCGCCAGGATAAAGAATCTGATATCTCCGCCTTCCTTCACAGCGCGGTAAACGATATAGGAAAGTCCGATCTGCATGGCAAGGGCTGCGATCCGTTCACCTGCGATCATGTAGAACTGCCAGCTCTCGACCGCGGAAAGAGCAGCCAGCTGCTGCGTCATCAGCGCTCTGTTTGCGTCATCCAGATTATTGAGGAGTGTTCCGACCTGACCCTGATTGATCATCTGCGACAGCATTAGGTTTAACCCCGCGGTAACACCTCCGGCAAAAAACATCTCAATACCGCCGTGGCCGAAACCGTACATCAATACTTCGGTAGTTTCGAGCGGTTTTTTCATCAGAAACCTCATTGCGATAAAACGCGCGGTCTCTTCAAAGATACCGGCCGCCAGTCCGCCGTAAATCGCATAGAACCAGGTCTGATTGATCAGGTCGCCCGCAGCGCCGGCTACCGCGTTGTTGACCAGTCCTTCAATGACCATGACAAAAAGCATAAAGCAGCCGGCACCGATCACAGCACTCATGATATGAGCCTTCATTTTCACTTTGCCATAGATGATCAGTGCGATCGGAAGGCCTATGCAGAGGACAAATGAAAAAATGATCCCGTTGACCGACGACTGTGGTAAAGGTCTGATTACCAGATCCAGTGCCTGTTCTGCAGTCTGTTCCATATTTTTTCTCCTTTTCTAGAACCTGTCAGGTTTATCTGAGCTTCGTGGTCATACTACATGTTGTTCACAGAGAAATGATTATATCATATTTATAACGACAGTGATATAATTGTTCTGTATTTATTCCTCTTCTTCACAACAAAAAGTAAGGAGGATATCCGCATGTCCGATGATCAGACCAAAAAAAAGCAGCCCATCAGACTGTTCCATCTTCCCTGGCAGATCTTTCTGCTCATTGCCGCCGTCGTACTTCTTGCAACCTATCGCGGTGCTATCGTTGTGATCTTTGGTTCCGCCCTGCTTGTCTATTTTAACCTCATTCCCGCTGCGACAGTCGTTGACGGTGAGACGGTCTACAACATGACCCTTCCTTTCGGCGAACTGGACCTCGTCGGCAACATCGGCACCTTTTTCAAGACAACCGGCGGCTTCCTGGACTGGTACATTGCAGCGCTGATCACAGGGTCCATCCTCGGCATGAACCGAAAGCTCCTGATCAAAGCGGCTGTGCGCTACTTTCCTGCGATCTTCGGCGGTCTGATCTGCGCCTTCGGTCTCTGCTGTCTGGTCTCCGCGATCATGGGATATCCGGTCCTTAATGCCCTGCTTCTGATCGTACTGCCGATCATGGGCGGCGGCATGGGTGCCGGTGCCTCGCCTCTTTCCAAGATCTTTGAGGGATCCGGATCCATGACAGCCGCAGAAGCGCTCTCTGTCATGACACCCGCCGTCGCCATCGGCAACGCCGTATCGATCGTGCTGGCCGGAATTCTCGTCAAGGTGCTCAGAGGCTCCTGGAACGGAGAAGGACAGCTCATGCGCTCCGTGAACGTTTCATCCGCCGATCTTGAGATCAGCCCCGAGATGCAGCAGAAACGCGATCATCTGACCATTCAGAATATGGGCATCGGCCTTCTTGTCTCCGGCGGATTCTTTGCCTGGGGCTATATCCTGCAGGGGGCATGGAACGCGCTCGGCACAGGCATTACGATCCATGCCTACGCCTGGATGATCATCACCGTTGCCGTCTTCAAGATCACCGGTATCGTACCGGAGTATATTGAGATCGCCTGCTTCCAGTGGTTCCAGTTTGTCATGAAGAATCTGACCAACGTCCTTCTTCTGGGCATCGGCGTATGCTATCTCGAGATCGATACGGTGATCCGGAACTTCAGCCTCACATATCTGTTCCTCTGCGCCGCGACCTGTATCGGTGCTTTCATCGGTGCGGGACTGATCGGCCGCCTGGTCGGATTTTATCCGTTTGAATCCGGTGTCACGGCAGGCCTGTGCATGTCCAATATGGGCGGTACCGGCGATGTGGCTGTTCTTTCCGCCGCGGACCGCATGGAGCTCATGCCGTTTGCTCAGATATCTTCCCGCCTCGGAGGCGCGATCATCCTGCTGATCGCCAGCCTCATGCTTTCGTTCCTCGCTCCGTTCCTGTCGGCACTTTGATGAATTGCGATAACAGACGATGACACTCAAAGAACTCAAACCAGGTGAAAGCGGCAGGATCCTGACAGTCGGCGGCGAGGGAGCGCTGAGGCAGCACCTCCTCGATATGGGCGTGATCCCAGGAGGCTTTGTTCATGTTGTAAAATTCGCTCCCATGGGGGATCCTGTCGAGCTTAAGATCCATGGCTATGAACTGACTCTGCGCCTCGCAGAAGCGGAGCAGATCGCTGTGGAACCCGCGCAGGACGAGGATACTGCGGGCGAGCATAAAGACCTTAAGACAGAGCATCCCGGTCTCGGTGAAAGCGGCAGATTCCATCCCAAAGGAAGCGGTGATCCCCTCCCGGACGGGACACTCCTTACTTTCGCCCTGGTCGGCAATCAGAACAGCGGCAAGACTACGCTGTTCAACCAGCTGACCGGCTCCAACCAGCATGTCGGAAATTTCCCCGGTGTTACTGTGGACCGCAAGGACGGTCCGATCAGGAAACATCCTGATACACGGATCACGGATCTGCCGGGGATCTATTCCATGTCGCCCTATACGACCGAAGAGATCGTCTCCAGAGACTTTGTCCTCAGGGAAAAGCCGACCGGTATCATCAACATCGTCGACGCGACTAACATAGAACGGAATCTCTATCTGACGATGCAGCTTCTTGAGACCGGCATTCCCATGGTCGTCGCCCTGAACATGATGGACGAGATGCGGGAAAACGGCGGAACGGTCAACATCAATCTGATGGAGCAGATGCTCGGCGTGCCCGTCGTTCCGATCTCCGCCGCCAACAATGAGGGTGTCGACGAATTGATCTCCCACGCGATCCATGTGGCTCATTTCAGAGAAAAGCCTCTGAAACAGGATTTCTGCGATGAAAACGACCACGGCGGCGCAGTACACCGATGCCTGCACGCCGTATCCCATCTGATCGAGGATCACGCGATCCGTGCCGATCTTCCGGTCCGTTTCGCAGCGAGCAAGGCCGTCGACGGCGATGAAAAGATCCTTGCGACACTGGATCTGGACAGCAACGAACAAGAAATGATCGAGCATATCGTCCTGCAGATGGAAAACGAGCGCGGTCTTGACAGAGCTGCAGCGATCGCAGATATGCGTTTTTCCTTTATCCGCAGGGTCTGTGACGCTACCGTCAAAAAGCCGAAAGAAAGCAGGGAACGCACGAGGAGCGAGCGGATCGACAGGATCCTCACCGGCAGGTATACTGCCATTCCCGCCTTTCTGCTGATCATGCTGACGATCTTTTACCTGACCTTCTTTGTCATCGGAGCGGGCCTGCAGAGCCTTCTGGAAAGCGGCATCGATCTTTTGACGGCTTCAGCAGACAGAGGACTCACCGACATCGGCGTCAATGAAGTCTTTCACGGCTTTATCATCAAGGGTGTCTTTGCCGGCGTCGGCGGCGTCCTGTCTTTTCTGCCGATCATCCTGACCCTGTTCCTGTTTCTGTCGCTCATGGAGGACAGCGGCTATATCGCGCGCGTCGCTTTTGTCATGGACAAACTGCTGCGCAGGATCGGTCTCTCCGGACGCAGCATCGTACCCATGCTGATCGGCTTCGGCTGTACGGTTCCCGCCGTCATGGCTACAAGAACCCTTCCCAGTGAGCGTGACCGCCGTATGACGATCCTGCTCACGCCGTTCATGAGCTGCACAGCCAAGCTTCCGATCTATGCCTTTTTTGTGGCAGCATTCTTTCCGAAGATCGGCGGTCTGGTCATGATGGGGCTCTATCTGCTCGGGATCATCATCGGTATCCTGATCGCCGTCATCTACCGCAAGACGCTGTTTCGCGGAGATGCCGTGCCTTTCGTGATGGAACTGCCCAATTACCGCATGCCGCGCCTCAAAAACGTGCTGCAGCTCCTCTGGGATAAGGCAAAAGACTTTCTGCAGCGCGCTTTTTCCGTGATCCTCGTAGCGACGATCGTCGTCTGGCTTCTGCAGAGTTTTGATATGCATATGAGGCTGACAGATGATCCGGAAAGCAGCATTCTCGCTGCCCTTTCCGGTCTTCTTGTTCCGATCATGTCACCTGCGGGTCTGGGCGACTGGAGGATCTGTACTTCATTGATCAGCGGCTTTATGGCTAAAGAAAGCGTGGTCTCCACACTCGGGATCCTCTTTACGGAAGGGGTGGGAGCCGCTCTCTCTCCGCTGACCGCGGCTTCGATCCTTGTATTCTCGCTTCTTTACACGCCGTGCGTTGCCGCGATCGCCGCGATCCGCAGAGAACTCGGAAGCAAGTGGGCCCTCTGCGTCATCCTCTGGCAATGCGCTGTCGCCTGGATCTGCGCCGTACTTGTCCAGATCATCGGAAGACTGTTTGGGATCTCCTGACATGTCATTCTGATAAGGATCCGTTTCCCTGCAGGGATTGCACGTAAGCATCCCAGTAAGGTCTGTACTCTTCCTTTTTCATCGTCGGATAGGGATCCGGCAGATTCTCAAAGTTAAAGGTGATATCCTCCCAGAATTCCTCAAAGGCCTGATCGGTCTCTTCCTGCGTCATGTCACTGCTCAGATGCTGAAGCGCGTAGATCTGAACCTGTGTTTCATAGAGTTCGCTGAAATCAGAATAGTCACGATCCGAATACGGCTTATAATGCTCTTTTGCCTGACTGTCTACCAGGTTGATATAATGGAGAGCCTCCTGACTAATACCGTATCTGTCAAAGGCCTCCTGCACTTTCTCGATAAAACAGTTGACCGAGTGATTCATATAGTCGTTTCCGTCATAATCTACCAGCGGCATAAGCTGTCTGTAGTAGGAGGACTGCAGCGTATAATAGACTGCTTTCTGATCCAGCCCCTGCAGCTGAAGCGCAAAATAGGTGTCCAGCGCTTCATCCTCATACAGTCCCATATCCTGAGATTCAAAGAAAGAGATGCTCACAGCATCGCCACCAATCTTTGTTTTCGTGCCCCTGCAGACATGCAGCAGCTCATGCACCATAACAACATAATCATTGGAGGTTCGGTCAAAGATATCCGCCTCTTTATTGATGCACAGCTCATTGTCTCTCGGTACATAACAGGCGGCAACACCTGTGCTCATGGCGCGCATGATGATCTCGCAGTCCGTCAGTTCCGTGATCCGGAGTGTTTTCAGATTGTAATAAAAGACGCTCAGATCGGAATCCGGATACATTGCCAGCCAGTCGCGGGAAAAATCCCGCAGAAAAGTCCTGTGCTTCTCACTGAGATTCGTGTTACCATCGATCGCATCGTAAAGATCCTGAAGGGTCGGTTTCGGAAACCCGAATAAGCTCTCATAGGCCTTGGAATCTCTGGCATATTTGAATCCGATCACCGAAGACTCGGAATGATCATTTGCCCATTTGTAGTCAAGCGCATCATCCGCAGGAGCAAGCATTTTCAGATATTTCTGCCGTATTGTTTCTTCGTCTTTTACCGTATCTTTCGGATCAGTGTCTGCTCCACTTATCTCACCGTCGATATCCACATCCCCGAGAGCGTCAGCCTGATTCTTCTTTGCGAGCTCGACATAATAGGAGCCGCTTTTCTTGGGCATTACATCGCTGCAGGATTTCACGAACACAATGACAATAAGGATAAAAAAGCATGCCAGAACAACCCCAAATACGGTCAGAAGCCGTTTAATGAACCTGTGAAATGAACCGGTGTTTTTCATTTGCATACCTTTCTTCCTGATCCGAAACTGTTTGTGATTATATCACAAATTCAAAAAATCATGCTATAATACTCCCTGCTATGAACTCGGCTTATTCCTATGATCAAGAATATGAGCGCCCTTATGCGCAGAGACAAACCCATCCTGTGAGAAAAAAGCGCAGAAATCGTCACCGCGGCGTCGGCGGCATTCTGCTCATTCTCTTTCTCATCACACTGTCCGTACTCCTGGGAGGACTCTGCTTTCTCCTCTATCGCCGGATACCCGTGCCCGAGAAACAACTGAGCGGAAACTGGGTGACCAGTGAAGATCACACGTCTGATGCCACACAGACAGCACAGGACTGGCTCGATCAGGCAGCACTTGGCAATACCGTACACGTCCGCGATTATCTTCCCGAAATCCTGATCAGTGCCGGACTTACCATCGACGGCAGCTCTTTCAGCTCATCCCTGATGCCGGAAACTTATGAACAGGCGAAAAAGAACGCGGAAAAAGGCCTCGCCGATGCTCTCATTGAGTTGATCCGTATCCGCATGACTGCCTCCGAGAGTTCCGAAGAGATCTCATCGGATGCTGTCCGCGAATTGTTCGCGAATGCCACCGGCATGCAGCCCGAAGAATACCTTGCATCCTATGGCCCCAGACTTCTTCCCTCAGCGGATGAATATGCCGCCGCCTGCGGCGCAGCCGGAACCTTTACCTATGAAGATCCCTATGTTCTCTCCTATAACGGTCAGAGCTACCCCTATTCCGTCACCGATGAACTGCTTCTTCTCCCTGTGACCGGTGATCTCGGCCGCTTTGGGAATATTGCCGAAGGCCGCGTGATCTACCGGAGGATTTCTCCTGTCGCAGAGTCAGGGACTGGTGAAGCCGCCTTAGAGATCCCTCTGCTCTCCGATCTTGCGGAAGCTCTTTCAGGGATCTCCATGCCGCCTCTCACGCTCACCGCTAAAGCCAAGACCTTCCAACTGACAGAAAACCTCTATTGCAGTCCGGGCGCGGGCACACCGGTCATCGTCAAGGCGATCCACGCCGACTATGAGAATAACCGGTACATCTCCCTGCGGGATCTGGCCGGCGCACTGGTCGATACACCGCGTGAATTTGAGCTTTCCGTTGACGGAAGCAGTGTTACGATCACCACAGGCGCCAGATACCAGGCTGTCGGCGGAGAAAATGAGCCCTTTGCGGATGACGGTTCCTACTCGGCAGGTGATCTCAAGAGCAACAGCATCAGCATCGACGGCAAAAGAGTCAAGTACTACACCTATATGGGGAAAAATACGGAAGGAAAGAACGACTGCTTCATCAACCTCACCGACGTTTCCCTCCTGTTCGACATCAATATCGAGGTCACTGAAAACGGGATCATTTTGGATACATCGGAGAGAAAGCTCCGCATTGATATGGATTCCCTGCGGGATGACGGGTTTTATGACGAAATGCGGGGAGCACTCTCCGGCAATGCCACGACCGGTGAGATCTATGAAGAATTCCGAGGAGATCTGGCCATTCCGATCGCAAGTACCACAAAACTGATGACCTATGCGGTCTTGATGGATGCCGTCTCGGCAGGCGAGATCCATCTCGATGATACCGTCATCCTTTCAGCAAACGCCGCAAAGCTTTCCCAGGGACCGGACCGTGTGATCCCGATGGAACAGGGACAGGAAACAAACGTACGCGAACTGATGCAGGGCATGCTGATCGCCTCCAGTAACGAATGTGCGCTTGCTCTTGCCGAACACACAGCGGGAAGCGAGAAAGCCTTTGTGGAAAGAATGCAGAAAAAAGCAATTGAGATCGGTCTGTCCGAAAATACAGTCTTCAACAACTGCAACGGACTGCCCTATTTTGAGGATTCGATCAGTACCGCAAAGAAGCAGAACCTCATGAGTGCGGAGGATCTTTTCAAACTCTCCTCCTATCTGCTCAGAGTCTATCCGCAGATCACGGAGATCACTTCCAGATCAAATGTCACCCTGCCGACACTGCATGCGGAGCTCAAGTCCACCAACGCCCTCCTCTACAATGTTCCTGAGGTCAACGGGCTCAAGACCGGTACGACCAATATGGCCGGCTCCTGTATCGTTGTTTCCGCTCATGTGGAAGGTGCAGGGGGGGCACAGGATCTGATCGCCGTTGTACTGGGCGCTGAAGACAACACCGTCCGCTTTACTTCCTCGGAGATCCTGATCCGCTATGCCATGCAATGTGCATCCGGAATGGCTCTGCCGGAAGAGGAAGACGAACAGGCACTCCCTTCAGACGCCGAAAGCCTGATCCGTCTGGTCCTGTCCCGCGCCTGAACGGATCCTGTCATTCTCGATCCACTCATCCAGCGTAAGCGGTATATAATCAGAAAACATGCAGAAACAGTTGATCATCTGACAGGGAATATGATAGGTTCTCCCTGCCTTATCCGTGCGCACTGTGTTTCCTGTCTGCGCGATGAAGCTGCGCATGAGGCGTTCATCGGTCGTATCATGCACATGTCCGTAGAGCATATATGTTTTCGGAGCAAGCTCATCAACAGATAAAGGTTCGATTTCTGTAAATCCGCCGGTTTTCGGCACTCTCCTGCGATATTGCTCGTTATAGAACATGATCGGATAGTGACAGAGGATCACTTTTCGGTTATTGTCATGAAGCTCCGCATAGTCCCGGATCCACTCAAAACGGTCTGTCCGGTATTTGCTGTCCCGCCCGAACCGGTCATGATTTCCGCGCACAAGAAAGAGACGCCCGTTCAGCTCTTCGAGCAGCGCGTTCGTCTCTTCCGCATTCCCTGTGGAGAGGTCGCCGATGATGACGACCTCATCTTTCTTTTTGACACGCCCGTTCCACTGATCGAGCATGTATCTGTTCATCTCCTGCCCCGACGCAAAGCCTCGATTATCCATCTGGACATTCAGGCTCTCGTGAAAGAAATGGCAGTCGGCGATGTAAAACCTCACCCTTTCAGTCCTGCTGTCTGCCGCTGCATATCCTCTACGACAATGTCATAGATCTCACCGACGGACCGGCAGTATTCCAGCACGAGCCAGGGCTCATTGGTGTGGTAGTGGAGCTTGATAATGGCCTTTTCGCCGCCTACATCGTCTTCACCGGTATCTCCCGCGACGAGCAGGCAGTCGCCGGAGAAATTCTCTAGGATATAATCCCTGATCTCATCGACCAGATCATCCGCCTCGTCCTCGTCAAGTCCGTATTTGTCAAGCAGCAGCTGTGTATCGTAACGAAATTCGATATCTTCCATGGTTTCCTCTCTCAAATGAAGTTCCATCTCACATTCGTTCGATGGAACAAGTTTCGTACTAGTACCCGTGAAATACCGGGCACAAGTACTCAACTTTTTGCAGCCTGGAGCAGTTTGTCTTTGAGCTGATTCTCGATATCGACCAGTTCCTGCTGTGCGGCCTTGCGCTTCTCCCTGCCGTCCTTCTGGATTGCAAGGACTTCGTCGATCGTCGAGATGAGCTGTTCGTTGGTGTGACGGAGCGTCTCGATGTCCACGATGCCGCGTTCGGATTCCTTGGCCGCTTCGACTGTAGCAGTCTTGAGCTTGTCGGCGTTCTTCTTGAGTAGCTCATTGGTCATATCGTTGACCTCACGCTCCGCCTTGGCCGCCTGGCTCGCGTGCTCAACACCCAGAGCGATGACCATCTGGTTCTTCCAGAGCGGGATCGTGTTGACGATCGTGGACTGGATCTTTTCCGCCATGACCGTATCGGAATTCTGCACCATACGGATCTGCGGTCCGGTCTGCATCGCGATCGTCCTGGTCAGTTCCAGATCATAGAGCTTTTTCTCAAAGCGGTCGCACTGTGCCGCGAAATCCTTGGCCGCCTGCGCATCCTCCTGCAGACCGCTCTCCTCGGCCTTTTTCTGCAGGGCGACAAGCTCCTCGTCACGGGCTTTGGCAAGTCGTCTCTTGCCGGCGATGATATACATGGTCAGCTCACGGAAATAGTTCAGGTTCAGATCGTACATCCGATCGAGCAGTTCGACATCCTTCATGAGCTGGATCTGATGCTTTTCGAGCTCTCCCGTGACGGCATTGACGTTGGTCTCAACCTTGGCGTATTTTGCTTTCATCGCGACGAGCTTGTTGCCGGTCTTCTTAAAGAATGCCATGAATCCCTTTTCGTTCTCATCGACATCAAAGTCCTTGAGCTGTGTGACGAGACTCGAAAGCATGTTGCCGACCTCGCCCATGTCTTTGCTGCGGACATTGTCGATCGCCTTTTCGGAGAAATCGGCCATCTTCTTCTGTGTTCCGACGCCGTAGTTCATGATCGCCTGGCTGTTGCTGATATCGATCTGATCGACAAAAGCATCGACCTGAGCCATCTCTTCAGGGGTAAGACGGGCATCCTCCGCCATGCCTTTTTCGCGCTCCGCGTCAGATACTTCGGGGCGTTTCTGCGCCTCTGCCTCTTTCGCCTGCACCTCTTCCGGTGTATCAAAGGTCAGTGTAGGGGCATGTACCTCTTCCTTAAGATCTTCAAATGCTTCAGCCATGGTTCTCTTTTCTCCTTTCGTTTACTGCATTCCCATCCCGCTCGTCTGCGAGAGGCCGTCCTGTGCCATCATCGTCTTCATAACGGAGATATCCGTTGAAATGTCCATCGCCATATCGGAGAACATGCTGTCGAGAAGCTGCTCGAACGCATCATTGATCGTATCCAGGGAGGATTCGATCTCTTCCTTGGTCTTAACGATATTCTCCCCCTGCACCGTCTGCCTGTCGAGTTCCACATACGCGGTCAGCAGCTTGGTCGTCGTGGGAAGATAATAATCCATGAACTTTCTGAGATCCGCAGCACTGGATGGATCCTTCCTGACCTGCTCAAAGATCCTCTTCATGATCTCCTCCAGACGGTAAAGCTTGTCGGACATCACACGGGTATCCGGGATCTCGTCATTGATCGCACGGACCTGTACGATCGCACGATTTCCGTCGTCTATGATCTTCTGTACATCACCGTCCAGATTGGATGATGCGGTATTGACCGGGAGTTCCCCGCGCATCTGCTGCTTGGCTTCCCGCTCGATCCGTCCCTGTTCGGCTGCCTTATACTGTTCATAAGCGGATTCCGTCAGGATGATCGTCGTCTTCTGACGGTCAAAGCGTGCACCGGGGAGCATGTTCTTACGGATCATTGCCGTGAGGTTCTTTGTGACCTCCTTGGTCGTGGATCCTGTCAATGCGGCAATGCGGTCGATCCGCATGAACTCGGCGTTACCGATCGCCGCGCCGTATTCGTAGTATTTCTGCAGGAGCTTCTTGCTCTTTACACCGGAATGGATCAGTCCCAGGGACATCAGAAAAACAGCCCCGAGAACAAGACCGCCGCCGGTCAGAAAACCGCCCATGATCCCGCCCAGGATCCCCCCGGCAGCCGATGATGAGGCAGCTCCGCCAAAAAAGGACAGGGCGCCGATACCGCTGAAGACAGCGCCGACAGTTCCCGCAACGATCTGCAGGATCCCGCTCCGTCCGCGGTCACGCCTAAACAGCGACAGGTTCGGAGGCTGATTATACTGATAGGATGTCAGGGAAGCGTTTGCCCTTGATCTGGACATGCCTGCAAGACCGCTCGTCTGATCCGGCGGTGTCATCTGCAGCTTTGCGTAATTGATCCGTTCCTTGGTACGATCGCCAAGGCCGCTGAAATCTCCGGAGTCTATTGCGCGGCTGACATCACTTGATATGCCGCTTACAACATTTAAGAGGTCATTGACATTCATAGGCGCCATTATAGCACAGTTTCTTTTTCAGTACAATAAATCTATCGCAGATCACCGCCGTCATCATGCAGGAGCTGTCCTTCCGGCGCATCGGCAGCGGCCGTCGCGAGACCGTCACAGCGCTCGTTTTCCGGATGACCCGCATGTCCCCTGACCCAGTGCCAGCTGATCTCGTGCTTTGCCATCGCCTGATCGAGGCGCATCCAGAGTTCCCTGTTCTTCAGCTCGTCTTTGGGGCTGCGCTTCCAGCCGAGCCGCTTCCACTTTTCCAGCCAGCCGTCGGTCATCGCTTTGATGACATACTGCGAATCGGAATAGAGATCCACGCTGCATGATCTTGTCAGATTTTCAAGGGCGATGATCACACCCATGAGCTCCATGCGGTTGTTGGTCGTCCTGTCATAGCCCTGCGAATACTCTCTTTCATGGAGCGTTCCCTTCGCGTCGACAAACTGTACGACTGCGCCGTAGCCTCCGGGACCGTCAGGATTTCCGCGGGCAGCGCCGTCCGTATAGACCGTCACATGCGTCATGATCTGTTTGCCCCCTGACTTTGCGCAGACGCCCCATTCATGGACCATATACCGGTCGTCTCAAAGCGCTTTGCCATCTCTTCTGCATTCGCCGTGATCTCGCTGTCATAGGAGAAGCGTTTCAGCAGTCCGATCGCGTTTCTTGTCTGCGAAGGGCCCTTCTTCAGCAGGTAATCAAAGCAGACATCGCTTTCTGTCAGGGTTCCTTCAAAGTGGTAATTGTCGAAGACATCCGCCAGCAGCGTCGTCAGTTCCAGATCGTGCGTCGCCGCAAAGAGCAGAACCCGTTCGTGAGAAAAATGATGCAGGATCTGTGCGGAGGCCGCGATCCTCTCCACGGTATTCGTGCCGCGCAGCACTTCATCGATAAAACAGAGGATCGGCGGTGCATCCGTCATGCCTGCCGCATCGAGCACACGGGAAAGCGCGCGTATCTCCACGATGTAGTAGCTCTCCCCGCCCTGCAGGTCATCGCTTAACGCCATGGAGGAATAGATCCTTGAAAGCGGTGCCTCATAGGAAGACGCTGTGACTGTATGGATCGTCTGAGACATGACTGCGGCGAGCCCCAGTGCCTTGAGCCAGGTGGATTTTCCGGAGGCATTGGATCCTGTGAGCAGGACGCCTCGTGAGACCTCCATGGAATTTGTAACGGCCCCCTCCTCCAGCAGAACATGACGCAGGTCCTTCACACGAAGTCTGAGTGCTTTGTCTTCACTGTGTTCGGGAACACAGTACCCTTTAGTTCCTTCCGGGGGTTCATGTATCGACGCCCGGAAACAGGCGACGGAGATCATCGCCTCGATCATTCCGAGATCGGTGATGAGTGCGTCGATGTCCTGCGTATGCGCGGCGGCTTCCCGGATCATCTGCTGGAATTTGATCAGATCGATATGCAGGAGCATGCGCAGATAATCGGCAATGATATCCAGCGGGTTTCCGCTCCCGCTGGTCCTTGACGCGTTGAGGAGCATCCCGGCGCCGCTCCTGAAGCGGCTCATGGCTTCGAGATGTCCTTCGATGTTCCCTGCGCGCGCGGAGAGGGATGTCGGCAGTGCCTTGTTATCAGCGGACTTCAGGATCCTGCCTGCATGCTCTCCGCAGGAAAGCAGCCTGAGCATATAGCCAAAGGTGGATAGATACGCATCCAGCAGGCTTTTTTCACGGTAATATGTGACGATCTGCCATCCTGCAACGGCAAGGAGTGCGATAAACCCGTATCCGAAGCTGAAAAACATGAGTGCGACCGAGCATATCAGGGCCAGGATCCCGAGCAGATGCGGCAGTATGCTCTTTCGCGGCACATCCGAAAGCCGCTCCAGGTAATCATAGACGGAGTACTTTCCGGAACCGCCGAGGTCCTTAAAGGCCATCTGCAGATCGAGCCGTCTTTCTTCATCGCCTGCAAAATAGCAGATCTCTTCCTCCCTGCTCTGCAGTTCCTCTTTCTGAAAAACGGGAGTACGAAGCGTGTGATAGAGCACTTCCTCTCCCGCCGCCGACTGGCAGTAGTTGACTCTGGCAAACAGCGACCAGAGATCGAGGTCGTTTGCCGTGATGTCATCCACAGAAAAAAGGGCTTCCTTTCCGTGTTTCTCAAAATACCTCGGGATCCTTGCAAGCTCATCCGGGGCGTATTCATGTCCGGGATACGTGCCGAAGGATCTGCGCAGCTTTTCCCGCTGATCCTTTCTGATGCGCCTCGCGTTCACGATCCCAAGCGCAGCAGCGGCAGCAAGGAAGATGATGATCGCTATGAAGATATATCCAGGATCGCTCATGCTTTCTGTTCTTTCATCTCACGATCGATCCTTGCTTTGATCTCCTCGGCCTGCGCATAGATATCCGACGGGGATTCGCCGATGAAGAATTCCCCATCCCTGTATCTGATATCACCTTCGATCATCACCAGCTTCACATTGCTCTTGGATCCGCTGTAGACCAGATTCTTGCGGATATTGTTGACCGGCTGCATATTGGGCTGCATAAGATCGATCATGATGAGATCCGCGCGTTTGCCCACTTCCAGAGTATCACAGTCATCAAGACCCATGGCATGCGCGCCGTTTACCGTGGCCATCTTCAGGACCTCCGCAGCGTCCACGCTTGATGCGTCATTGTCTTTCAGCTTGGCCAGACCGGTCACGAGGAACATCTCACGGAACATGTCGAGAGCGTTGTTGGAGGCAGGTCCGTCGGTACCGATCGCTACAGGAACACCCGCCGTCAGATACCTGGAGATCGGCGCGATCCCGCTCGCAAGCTTTGTGTTGGACCCCGGATTGGTGACCGCATACATACCGCGTTCTTTCAGGATCTCGATATCATCGTCGTCAACATGCACAAGATGATACCCTCCGCCGCCGTACCGGAACATTCCGAGGCTGTCCAGGAAAGCGACGGGACTCATGCCGTATCGTTCCCTGCATCCCGCGACCTCAAAAGCGGTTTCGGAGATATGCGTATAGACAGGAGCCTTGTACTTTTCGGCGAGAGCAGCGATCTTTTCGAGCAGATCGCGGGAGCAGGTGTATTCGGCGTGAAAGCCGATGATATAGGAATTGAACGGATCCTTTCCGTTCAGTTCCCGGTACATCTCCTCCACGAGCTCAGGAGACTGGGAAAAGTTGTTGACCGCCCCGACCTGTACCATGCGAAAGCCTGCATCTTTCGCTGCCCTGGCGATCGACCGGGGCGTCAGATACATATCAAAGCAGGCTGTGATCCCGCCGGAAAGATACTCCAGAAAAGCAAGCTTGGTCAGATGGTAGATATCATCCTCGGTCATTTTGGCTTCTACAGGAAAGATCTGCTCGTTCAGCCATTTATCGAGCGGGAGGTCGTCGGCTCTTGACCTGAGGAGCGTCATCGCGGAGTGTGTGTGTGCATTCTTGAATCCCGGCATGAGGAGGTTGCCTGAGCAGTCGATCTCTTCATCAAAAGACAGATCACCCGGGAGTCTGCGCTTTTCAGCGGCCTCCTGATCGGTCCCTGCAAAAATGATCCGGCCCCCGTCCGTCCACAGTTCGCCTCTGAAAGGTTCTGCATCATCCGCCATGGTCAGTATCCGAGCATTATAAAGCCTTGTCTTCATTGTATTCTCCTTATCTCAGCTCTCCGGGATCGAAACCGTAAGTACGACCGGGTTATGATCTGTGCAGACAAACCCGTAATCAAGCGTTTCACAGTTTTCTACATCCAGATTATCCGAAACGATAAAACCGTCGATCATGTAATACTGAAAATGCTGCGGATCTTTATTCTGTGCCGTAGCGAGCGGGTGCAGGATCGACCGGCCGGAAGGGACTGAAGGATCCATGTAAAAAGAAAACCCGTCGGGGAAATCAGTGACCTCGATACTCCCCGCATGCCAGTTGCCCTCGAGCATCGGATACGCGGAGCTGTCAACGCTTGAAAATGTCTGGTTGAAATCGCCGCCGACGATCACATAATTGCCGAGACCTGCTTCCTTTGAAAGGAAATCCGCGAGCATCTTTGTCTGCTTGATCTTGCCCTCTCCGTCATCATAGGCTTCCAGATGAAGGTTTACGAGTACCAGTTCATGCTCTGAGTCCGCAACAGGCATGCGGCTGACAAGAAGACAGCGCTTCAGATTGACCGTCCTTACAGGCCAGGAAAACGGGCATGGCAGTGAGATGCGCTGCGCCTGGCTTACGGCATAGGAAGAAACCGTCAGGATCCCTGAATTGACCTTGCCGATCGGCGGGATCGGATACGGGATAAAAGCGGCTCTGAAATTGCAGGCGAACATACTGTCCGCCCCCTCCGGAAAGATCGGATTTCCGGAGTAGAAAAGATTTTCTGTTTCATCGATATGATAGGATCGGTCACTGTTGAGATCGATCTCCTGTGCGAAAAAAATGTCCGGATCGATCGTCTGCAGAGTCTCAGAGATACCTTTCAGATTCTTTTCAACGCGTTCTTTATCGGCGGTTACGACCATGCTGCCGCCGTCCATAAAGAAATCGGCATTGTCACCGAGGGCGCCGTATCCGAGGTTCCAGGTCGCGACCCTTAATGTCTCTCCCCGGGAAACAGAAGCAAGGCGCTCGTCCGCTACAGGACCTCTGATCGCGATGCTTTCGACATCATCCGGACGGTATTCCAGGATCGTCAGGATCGTAAAAAAGGCAGCGGCCAGCACCAGCAGAAGTGCAAATAGGATCAGCAGGATCATGACGATCCTTCTGAAAACAGAACGCTTTTTCGGTTTTGAAGCAGCTGTTTTAGCCATGGCTGATAAGTCAGAGTTCCTTTCCGATCTTTCGGATCGATGCCGTCACCAGCCTGGAAAAGAGAGGTGCTGTCTCATTGGCGGTAAGATTGACATCGTCCCCGGAAAGAAGTTCTTTTGTCATACCGGCCGCTGCATTGGAAATGCAGGAGATGCCGATGACGCGAAGCCCGGCGTGATGCGCGGCGATCGCTTCGATAACGGTGCTCATGCCTACCGCGTCCGCGCCCATATTCCGAAGCATTCGTATCTCTGCGGGTGTCTCAAAGGAAGGCCCGGTCAGCTGCACGTAAACACCCTCCTGCAGCGGCACCTTTTCCTCGTGGGCGGCTTCCCGTATGAGATCGCAGAATTCTTCGTCATAAACATGCGTCATGTCAGGAAACCTTGTTCCGAAACGCTCAAAATTCGGCCCGATCAGCGGGTTCGGAGCAAAGACAGAGATATGATCGGTGATCAGCATCAGATCTCCGGCCATGAATCCGTAATTGATGCCTCCTGACGCGTTTGTCAGAAAGACAGATCCGACGCCGATCTCCTTCATCACACGGATCGGGAAAACGACATCCCAGGGTTCATATCCTTCATAAAGATGCACTCTTCCTTTCATGCATACCACGGGAATATCATCAAGCCTGCCGAAGATCAGCCTGCCGTCGTGTCCGGGAGCCGTGGAGATCGGAAAATCAGGGATCTCGCTGAACGGTATCTCCTCCTCAACATCAAGCTCCGCAGCATATTCTCCGAGCCCCGATCCGAGGATCAAAAGGATCTTTGGCGTAAAGGAGACACGCTTACGGATGGTCTTCACCGCTTCCTCAATACGCAGTTCATAGGAATGCATGATCTCGAAAGGTCTGTTCATACTGTCTCCTCCTTTGCATTTTTCATGAGCGTTCCGCACAGTGATGGCCTGATCGTTGCATTGCAGACCATCCTTACGATATCCATCCCGCCGTGGCTGGAAAAAAGCTTGATAAAGAATCCGTCCAGTCCTGTTGCCTTGTCTGTGGTGATCATCTGCAGCGTGGGAACGATCATCTCAGATCCCGGATGCTCATCCATGCGGACTTCGATCTTTTCCGGAGCATCATGCTCATCAGCGCTGCCTGCGGACCGTTCATCCAGATAGATGTTGATCTCCCTGCTGGCCGCTTCTTCATCAAAGCAGATCAGATTCTTGAGGACCGCCCTGCCGTATTCATCGGTCGTAAATTCGGACTGCACTGCGATGTCGTAGATCTCCCCGTGCATATCGATCCTGCTTCGGATGATCGTGCCGTGAAAACCGCAGGGGATCGTGTAGACCTGTTCTCCTTCATAGAGATCCATGCAAAAACCGCCGTTGCCGGTCTTTCGGAAGCCGATCGAACGGATCCCGTCGGTGAAATTATTGTGGAATACCTGCATGATCAGCGGAAAGATGCCCTCGCCCTGAATGTCCAGTTCATATCTTGTCCCGTCGAGCCTTGTGCTCCACAGACGCCGCAGCATCTCGCGCCGTCGTACGGACGGGACATGTGCGTCGGTGTTTCGCTGTTTTCTGCCGTGTATTTCATGCGGCCAGCCTCCGGAAGCGATACCGGGCGACGGAGCCGTTCTGCCGGAAAGCCTCCTGCAGAGCATCTTGAGCTCGTTCAGTGCGGGCAGATCCTCCGGAAGAGGCGATGAGGCCGTCTCTGTATCAAGCCCCCGTACAGCTTTTCGGATACAGTTGCTCATCTCGCCTTTCTGAAAGACCTCGGCGTTGCCGGCCTGTGTGCAGATGACCATGTTCAGATCCGGATAACAGAACACGTTCTGTCCGAGCATGCCGTTGTAATAAAACGCGCCGGGTCTGTCCTCGAGGATCCAGAGATGATATCCGTAAGCGGCGCAGTGATCCATACCGGTCCTGATCTGTGTCTGCGTGGACTCCCTGACCCATTCCTCAGGGATGATCTGTCTTCCTTGCCATTTTCCGTTCTGGAGGTAGAGCATACCGAGCTTGGCCATATCCTCGATCCTGAGGAACATGCCCCAACCGCCCTTGACAACGTGTTCCGGGCTCTCCTCCCAGAAAAAGCGGCGTATCCCGAGTGGTTCAAAGAGACGCGGGCGCAGATACTCTGTCAGTGTCTCCCCGGTCTTCCGGGATATGATCGCTGAGAGCACATAGGAATTCATACTGTTGTATTCAAAGGAACTGCCGGGCGCGAAATTCGAACCGGCATTGAGATAATCCCTGAGCCATTTATTACCGGCGACCGCTCCTGCTTCGTTGTATTTCACACCGCTGGACATAGTGAGAAGATGACGCACTGTGATCGCGTTGGCAGGCAGCATACGTGCGATCGGACCGCGGTCATCACGGAGGATATCCAGAACCTTTTCTTCAAGAGAGAGTTTTCCCTCATCGATGAGCAGGCCCACAGCCATCCCGGTGATCGATTTGCACAGGGAATGCGACACATGCCAGCAGTCGTTTGTGTAGGGTGCATAGGAGGTCTCGCCGATCACAAAACCATCCTTGACGATCATGATGCGGTGAACTGAACTGTCCTGGATCTGCGCGAGATCTCTGAAAAGTCTGGTGATCCATTTGGAAGAAATGGCGCAGGATTCGGGCGTGCTGCGCGGAATGGATGTTTCCTGTTCATCGAAAGCAGGAAATTCCGGTTTCTGCGGCGAATAATCAACCTTGCTGATCTCGCCGGTCTTGCGGCCGACCAGATCAGCAAGCATCTGAGCAACATAGATATCTGTCTTTTGCATTGATGACCTCCGATGCTGCCAGCTGAATGATCAGAGATGTCAGCTTCCTATACTGTCACCCGTTTAAAGCTCTTCTTGCCGCGCCTGACGATGACACCGTCTCCGCTGAAAGCTTCTTTTGTATAGGACGCCTTGCTGTCTGTCACCTTATCATCGCCAAAGGTGACACCGCCTTGCTCCACAGCGCGTCTCGCCTCACTGTTGGAGGGAACGAGTCCCGCTTTGACGAGCACGGTCAGGATACCGATCCGTCCGTCAGTTCCGAAGTCATCATCTGAAAGCGTCACAGAAGGGATCTGTGAAAGATCGCCGCCCCCTGCGAAAAGAGCTTTTGCGCCGGCCGCAGCCTTATCCGCCTCGTCTTTTCCATGAACGAGTGCAGTCAGCTCACGTGCCAGGATCTCCTTCTTTTCATTGATCCTCTCATCCGGCCATTTCTCCATCTCCTCGATCTCTTCGACCGGCAGGAAGGTGAGCATCTTAAGGCACTTCATGACATCGGCGTCATCCACATTTCTCCAGTACTGGTAGAAATCGTAGGGCTTTGTCTTATCCGGATCGAGCCACACTGCTCCGCTTGCGGTCTTGCCCATTTTCTTGCCCTCGGAATTGAGCAGCAGCGTGATCGTCATCGCATAGGCATCTTCGCCGAGCTTTTTGCGGATCAGCTCTGTGCCGCCCAGCATATTGCTCCACTGGTCGTCACCGCCGAACTGCATCCTGCAGCCGTATTTCTGGAACAGCATCAGGAAGTCATAGCTCTGCAGGAGCATGTAATTGAACTCAAGGAAGGTCAGACCCTTTTCCATACGCTGCTTGTAGCATTCCGCACGGAGCATGTTGTTCACGGAAAAACAGGGACCGATGTCACGGATAAACTCCATGTAATTCAGATCGAGCAGCCAGTCGGCGTTGTTGACCATGATTGCTTTTTCATCACCAAACTCGATGAACCTGCTCATCTGCTGCTTGAAGCATTCGCAGTTGTGCTGGATCGTCTCTTTGGTGAGCACCTGTCTGAGATCACTCCTGCCGGTGGGATCACCGATCATGCCGGTTCCTCCGCCGACCAGGGCGATCGGCTTGTTTCCTGCCATCTGGAGACGCTTCATCAGACACAGCGCCATAAAGTGACCGACATGCAGAGAATCCGCTGTCGGATCAAACCCGATGTAAAAGGTGGCCTTGCCGTTATTTACGAGCTCACGGATCTCATGTTCATTGGTGAGCTGGGCCAGAAGGCCGCGTGCTTTAAGTTCCTCAAATACCTGCATTTTATTGTCCTCCGGTTTCCTTGTAATGCCTTAATCATAGTGAATCCGCATAGGTTTGTCAAATCCTCTGCCGGTGGAAAACCAATGCTCCAGGATCCTTTTCCTCCGTCTTCAGAAAGGCATGAAGCCGAGGATCTCTCCGGCGAGATACAGTGATCCGAATGCGACTGCGACGGTATCCCTGCCCGCTTTCCGTGCAAGATCCAGCGCCAGCGTCACTCCCTCCTGAACAGAGGCTGCCGCTGCAGCATCGATCCCGCATTCAGCAGCGATCTCTGCGAGTTTTTCCGGCGCAAGCGAACGCGCACCTGCAGGTGCGGCAGCAATGAGTTTATTTATACTGATCACAGGATCCGCGTTTTCGCATCCGTGCAGGATGATCTCCAGCATCTGCCGCACATTTTTGTCCGCCATGACGCCCATGACAAGGATCACATTTCTGCCTGTCAGTCTGTGTCTGAGGCTCTTTGCGAGTGCTCTGCATCCGTCGGGGTTGTGCGCACCGTCCAGGATCATCAGAGGATCCGTGTGAATGATATCGAACCTGCCGGGCCACTGTGCGGAAGAAAGACCGCTGACGACCGCCTCCTCGGGGATCCTGAATCCGTGCCGGCAGATCAGGATATCAACGGCATCCAGAACGACAGCGGCATTTGATACCTGAAAGGCACCGCGCAGTCCGAGCAGCATTCCGGCACGCCTGCGGTATAAGATACGAAGACGCGGAAGCGGGGAACCCGTACAGTGTTCATCGTCCTCGTACGAAAGCTCATTCTCCGAAGTGACTGTCAGAGCAGCTCCGCGTTCTCTGCAGATCTCGCGGATCGTCCGTACCGCACTCTCCTCCTGGTCCTGCAGCACGACAAAACCGCCGTTCTTGATGATGCCGGCTTTTTCAAAAGCGATCTTTTCAATGGTGTTTCCGAGAAGTTCCGTATGTTCCAGACCAAGATGCATGATGAGACTGACCAGGGAACGGTCGATCACGTTGGTCGCGTCAAAACGACCGCCAAGCCCGACCTCGAGGACAACAACATCACAGCCGGCATCACGAAAGTATAAAAAAGAGATCGCCGTAAGGCGCTCAAACAGAGACGGTGATCCGTCAAGCTCCGCACTCGCATCAGCGATCATCTTCGCGTACCGGGAATACGCATCATCAGAGATCTCTTCGCCGTCTATGGAATACCGCTCATTGATCCTTACCAGATGAGGTGAGATAAAGCGGCCGGTACGGTAACCAGCGGCGGTCAGGATCTGAGAGAGCATGGCCGCTGCGCTCCCCTTTCCGTTTGTTCCGGCAATATGCACAAAGGAAAGTTCTTTCTGCGGATCACCCAGAAGCCGCATGAGGCTTTGGATGCGTTCGAGTCCAGGCTTTTCACCGGCAGGCTTAAGCGCTCCGAGAAGCGATATGCCCTCCTCCCAGTTCATGCAGCCTTCTCCGAATATGTCACCGGAACGATCCTGCGCACAAGAATAAGAACGGCGAACAAAAGCAGTGTATCAACAGGAAGCATCACCGTATTGGACAGAAGCCGTCCGGGCAGGATCGCAAAAACAGCCTTATCATACAGAAGCTTGAGCCAGAGCGTGTTAAGCACGATATTCACAAAGATCTTGACCAGAAGCTGCGCAAGGAACAGATGTCGGAAAATATAGTACAGTATGATACTTCCAAGAACGAGCATGGCTACGCCGGCGATCAGATACGCATTGGAAGCAGACGCCTGTCCGTCATCGCCGAGGAGCGACACACCATAGATCGCTGTGAGGATCTCTCCGGCTACGGTCAGAATGATGCCCGAGGCCGAGATCACACTGATCTTTCTGTCCCCCAGATCGATACGCGGCAGCTTGCGGCCATAGAGGAACAGTCCGTATATCATGCCGCCGAGCGCGGCACTGAGCGTAAAGCCGGGGAAGAACGGTCCCGTCGGCTTGAGCAGATATTTGATGATATCGAGCATCGCGCCGAAGATCATGCCGACGCCCGGGCCGAAAAGAAAAGCGACGACCTGATTCGGCAGCCCGGAGATACCGATCCGGATATAAGGACCCACCTCGAAGCTGGCGGTATAGTTCAGCGCCACAGCGAGTGCCGCCATCAGGCCGCAGATCGTGAGATTGCGGAGATTCTTCAGTTCTCCGAAAGAACGTACCCAGATGTTTTTTTCCATATAAATCACCTCCCGAGCAGCAAATCCATACCACATCAGGAGGTTTTCATGCCCTGCTGCAGCAGCGGGATGCGGAACCGTCATCGCGGGGATCTCTCCCCTTCGTCCGCCTGACAACTCCCTGTTCAGGGGCACTTGACGCGTCGGTTCCTACTCTGCCGATCAACAAATACAGTTGCACTATAACACAGGAATATTCCAAAAACAAGGAAAGAATTTTTAACCTTCTTTATCTTCACGATCCGTAAGATCCAGTTTCATACCTTCCAGATACGGTACGAGAACCTGCCGATCTCCCCCCATGGGCAGAAAATAGCGCATATCCATTTCATCGAGACGGAAACTTTTGCGCCCGCCGGCTTCCGCACGGTCCCAGAAGTATTTCAGTATCCTGAACGGAACATAATAAAACAGGTCTCTCTGGGAGTAAAACAGCAGGATAAAGGCAACGCCGTCCTGTCTCTCAAAGTTTTCCATGAAAGCAACCTGATGCGGATGAACATTCTGCAGGGCAAAGGTGTCCGATGCGCACTCCTTGGCGTCAAAGCAGACAGGAATCCCCTGAACAGCACCGATATAGTCGACCGTACTCTTCTGATCAAAATAGGCCAGCGTGATATGTCTGGTCGCCTTATCGATCTCGATCGGTGTGATCGGTGTCGGGATCTTCTGGATCAGCGCTACGCCGAGTTCCAGATACCGCTCATTTGTCCGGTTGATCATCTCCTCAAAGGTAGAGCCTCTGAGGCCTCTTGAATTCCATGTACTCACTTTGATCCTCCGATCGTCTGCGTAAGATCACCAAAAAGCTCCCTATTGCTGTCGATCAGCTCCCTGATCGAAGAAGCCGTAAGTCCCTTAAGGAATCTCCCCCAGACAGGGTTGTCCGGGGAGCAGAAAAAGGCTTGTCCTGCAGCAGTCATCCATCCTTCCCTGTCGTCGGCATCCTCCGGAAAAACAGTATAACAGGAATGGAGAAGCTGACTTTTTGCATGTACGGATCTTCTTTCATTCCCTGTATATCCTGCGCCGTATTTGGGATCTCCGACGATCGGATGCCCGAGCGACGCGAACTGTGCTCTGAGCTGATGTGTTTTTCCGGTGACAAGTCTTGCGAGAAGAAGCGTCGTATCGGTTTCTTCATCATAGCTTACCGGGATGTACGACGTAACGATCCTGCGCGGATCCCTTCGTCCCTCTTCATCCTCATAACGATCCTGCGCTGTTGTGCGGATCTTTACTGTATTGTTCGACTCGTTTTTTTCCAGTATACCGGTAACGGTATGTCCGTCCTGCAGATGCCCATACACCACAGCCAGATAATACTTCCCGATCCTGTGCTCCTTCAGAAGGACCGCGGTTTTCTGCGCCGCACGCAGAGTTCCGGCACAGATGACGATCCCGCTTGTGTTTCGATCCAGTCTGTGGCATATGGACGGACGAAAGACCGCCAGAGATTTTGGATCAAGGTTCTTTTCCTCAAACAGATAACCGAGAAGCCAGTCGCCGAGGCTCTCATCTTCCTTTCTGGCCCGCTGCGTCAGGAGTCCGGCGGGCTTATCAAGAAGCAGTATATCTTCATCCTCATAGAGGACGCGGACCTCCGGATGCGCGCGATAACAGTTTTTGCACTGTTTCACAAGCGCTCTCGCAGAACCGTTGTTTTCATCTGCAGGATCGTCAGTTCCATCATTTTCCCGGAGAGCCGGATTGATGAACTTTTCCCAGGTTTCGTCAGAAAAAAAGCACTGAAGCGTATCTCCCTCCGTCAGGATCTCACTTCCCTCAGCCTTTTTTCTGTTGAGATTGATGTTTTTCTTGCGGAGCTGTGCGTAGATAAGCGACTTCGGCGCGCCGGAAAGATAGCGGAACAGGAATTTGTCCAGGCGTTTTCCGGCACCGTTTGCGTCGATAAGGATCTCTTTCATGGAAGTATCGGTTTCAGAGAGAGATGGAAAGCAGGATCCCGGCGGGTGTCTGCGTCGTCCCCGGCTGCCAGGCAGCCTCCACGGCATAAGGATCGATGTTTTCAGCGTTCCTCAGTTTTTCCAGCTGATCGAGCCGTGCTGTAAAAGCAGGCAGTTCCGAGGCCCCGAACACCTTGACGGTCAGATCTTCATAGCCGCCGATCTTAAGCTGTTCACGGATGTGCTGTTCACACGCAGCTGTATCTGCCTTTTCATCCGCCGTAAACAAACAGACATTTTTACTCTGTACGCATGCAGCGCCGATCTGATAGGTGCGCTCATAGCTGGTCATCACGAGTTCATACCGTATGAGGAGCCCGGCACGGTGCTGTTCGATCTTTGCGTAGAGTTCCTCGGGAAACGGCTTTGCTCTGAGATACAGGATCATATTTACCGCGGAGAGTCCTGTCGGGATCGCACCAATCACTGCGATGAAGGAAAAGAGATTCTTATTGGTCCCGTAGTATAAATACCCCGCCAGGAAAATGCCAACAGAAAATCCCGCAAGAACAGCAGTACGTAAGACCGCACTCTTCCTGCGGGATCTGATATACCCGAAATCACCTTTACTCATCGGCTCCTTCTTCTGCAGCTCCCTCTTCCGTATATTCCTCGTCATACTCCGGTGCCGGCGCTTCATCCACAGGGGCCTGCTCCGGTTCCTGCTCCTGTGCCTGAGCCGCTGCAGCAGCGGAAAGCGCAGGCTTCAGATCCTCTCTGTTGCCGCGCACCGTTTCCTGGTAGCGCACAAGCTGGTTCATAAAGCTCTCATAAGTGCGTTCCGTGGTGCCGATCGTCCGTCCGAGAACCTGCTCGAACTCACGGAGCAGCTTATCTGTATACTGTACCGCAGACTGCTTCATCGCATTGGCCTGCCGGGTGGCATCATCAATGATATTCTGCGCGCGTTTTGCGGCATCTTCGATCACTTCCTGCGCCTGCGCATATGCCTGCTTCATGATCTCGTGCTCACTGACCAGCTCATTGGACTGCTCCTTGGTCTCGTCAAGGATCGTCTGCGCCTTGCTGCGGGCATCTTTGAGGATAGCCTCTTTGTTTACGATGATCTTCTGATAGCGCCGTACCTCCTCCGGGACCTTCATTCGAAGTTCCCGGAGCAGCTCGTCGATCTCCTCCTTGTTGACAATGATCTTGCTGTTGGAGAGAGGCTGGTACTTGCAGCCGTCGATATAGACTTCTATCTCGCCGATCAGTTCCTCGATTGCACTTACGGATGTGATTTCGGACGCCATTTCCTTATTATCCCCCTTTGATCAAACTGATATCCGATACCGCAATGATATTCGCGTATCAATGCTTTTTGCTGTATTTCTCATACAAAAGCGGCACTACAAACGACGGAACACACGCGGAAATATCTCCGCCGAAGCTTGCGATCTCCTTGACCGTGGAGCTGGACAGATAGGAATACCTGAGGTCCGTCGTCAGAAACATCGTATCCAATTCGCCGTGAGAAAGCTCATGATTCGTCTGAGCGATCTGCAGTTCGTATTCAAAATCCGTTATAGCACGAAGCCCGCGTACAGCAATATGGATCCCCTTTTCCCTGCAGTAATCAATGAGCAGTCCGTGAAACGAATCAACCTCAACACCGGGGATATCCGCTGTCGCTTCCTCAAGTATCTTAACACGTTCCTCCGTCAAAAACAACGGAGTTTTGGCTGTGTTCACCATCACAGTGACATTGAGGCGGTCGAACATGGAAGCCGCCCTCCGTATGATGTCCAGATGTCCCAGAGTCACCGGGTCAAAGCTGCCCGGATACACGGCTGTTTTATTCATTGCTGTCCTCCTCACAGGTCTTTTTAAGAAACAGATGGCGGTTTGACTTGTAATTCTTTTCACGGATCACATGAAAACCGGTCTCTTCGATCGCCGCGATATCCTCATCAACGGAACACTCCGCCAGGACCAGCGTATTCTCGGTCACCCACGGCATCGCCATGAGGTGATTCATTGTGCGCAGATACTCATCCTGGTGATAAGGAGGATCCATATAAACGATATCGACTTCCTTTTCGCGGATATTCCGGAGCGCAAGTACCACATCCTGCTTCAGGACCGTGCCTTTATCCTCAAGGTGTGTATGCTGGAGATTCTGTGCGATGCAGCCGGCGGCCTCCTTGTTGTTCTCAACAAAATAAGCCCGTTTTGCGCCGCGTGAGAGTGCTTCGATCCCGATGGCACCGCTCCCCGCGAAAAGATCAACAAAAACAGAACCGGGAACCAGTGTCTGGATCATGTTGAACAGTGTCTCCTTGATCCGGTCCTGTGTAGGTCTGGTATCATTGCCCTTGGGTGTCACCAGATTCATTCGGCGGGCACTGCCCGCGATCACACGCATCATCCCTTGAACATCCGGCTGCCTTTGCCGTCCCTTCCTGCGATCTTGAGGGAAGTCAGAGGGATTCCGACTCCTCCTTCTTCCACGCTCTTTTCTTCACCTTCAGCCAGATAATGGACTGCACGGATCGAATCGTTTCTGCCCAGCTTCATGCCGCGCACACCGACGGCATTCTTCTTTTTCTCGGGCACATCACGCACGGAAAAGCGCAGGAAATAGCCTTCCTGCGTCTGCAGGATCATCGTCTCCTGTTCATGCAGCACGGTAACATCGACTACCTCGTCACCCTCCAGCAGCTTGGTGGCGGCTACTGTACGCTTGGAGACATCAAATTCACCGCCGTCGACGATCTTGCAGTTGGCCAGCTTTGTTACAAACATCAGACGGTAGAGATTGAGATCCGACTGACTTGCCGCCAGGATGATCCTCTCTGATGTGGAGTTATAGTTGCTTACATTATCCACAGGGATACCCTTATCACGCAGTTTTCCGGCGGGAAGGTCCTGCACTCTCAGAGTGTAGAGCTGTCCGGTATCCGTAAACAGAACGATCTTTCCGGTATTCTTGCAGGTAAAGAAGAAACGGAAATCGCTCTCAAGCGCCTCCCGGTTCTTTTCGATGGAAGCCGCATCGATCGTCTTGGCGTAACCGAAGCGGTCCATAACAAAGCCGACGTCGATCTCCTCGATCTTTCTGGCTACATAAACAGCCTCCGCGATATTATCGATCACGGTCCTGCGGTTCCTTCCGTACTCCCGTTTAATCTCAAGCAGCTCCTGCTGGATGACCAGGGACATGGAGTTTCTGTCAGTCAGAATATCCTCGTATCGGTAGATATTGGCGACAGTCTCCTCGTGCTCCTTGAGAAGCGCTTCCAGTTCCAGGCCGATCAGCTTATACAGACGCATTTCCATGATCGCGTCCGCCTGTCTTTCCGTGAACAGAAGCTGTGATGCCATCGCGGCACTCTCTCTTGTCTTGAAACGGATCCCGTCAGTCACACCGTTTACCAGACAGTTTTTAGCCATGGCCCTGTCACGGCTTCCTCGCAGGATTTCGATCACCAGGTCGATCACATTGCATGCCTTGATCAGACCCTCCTGCACCTCTTTCTTTTCCTGTTCCTTTTTGAGCAGGGTCTGATATTTGCGCGTTGCCGTCTCAAATTGAAAGTCGACGCAGGCCTCAAGAATGCGTTTAAGGCCCATGGTCTCCGGTCTGCCGCGGTCGATCGCCAGCATATTGACACCAAAGGTGTCCTCGAGCTTGGTCTTTTTATACAGAAGATTGGTGAAATTCTCTACATCGGTATCCTTTTTAAGTTCGATGACGATACGGATGCCCTCTTTGGAGGACTGGTTGGAGATGTCGACGATGTCATTCGTCAGTTTGTTCTCGGCGAGTGCCGCAACATCCTCGAGGAACTTCCCGATCCCTGCGCCGATCATAGTATACGGGATCTCGGAAACCACCAGCCGGATATGGCCGTTCTTTTCATTTTCAGTGGTGACTTTTCCGCGGATCTTGATCTTGCCGACCCCGGTCTCATAGATCTCCTCGAGATCATCGGCGTTTGTGACGATGCCGCCTGTCGGAAAATCAGGACCCTTGAGATATTTCATGAGCTGTCTCGTGGAAAGCTCGGGATCCTTCATCAGCGCGATCTGCGCGTCGATCGTCTCCGCGAGATTGTGCGGAGGCGTACTGGTCGCCATACCGACAGCGATACCTTCGGATCCGTTGACGAGGAAATGAGGGATCTTTACGGGCAGTACCGAAGGTTCCCGCTCTGTTTCATCGTAGTTGGGAAGAAAGTCGACGACATCCTTATCCAGATCACCGAGAAAGTGCTCCTGCGCGATCTTTGTCAGGCGTGCTTCGGTATAACGCATGGCAGCAGCACCGTCGCCCTCAATGTTGCCGAAATTGCCGTGGCCGTCGACCAGTGTCAGGGACTTCTTGAAATCCTGTGCCATGACAACCATACTGTCGTAGATCGAACTGTCGCCGTGCGGATGGTATTTACCCATGGTATCGCCGACTACACGTGCGCTTTTGCGGTAGGGACGGTCATATCTAAGGGACAGTTCGGACATGTCATACAGGATCCTGCGCTGAACCGGTTTCAGGCCATCCCGGATATCCGGAAGCGCACGGGCTATGATGACGCTCATCGCATAGTCGATATACGACTTCTGCATGATCTCCGAATACTCTGTTTTGATGATCCGCTGTTCTTCGTCCATACTCTGTCTGTCTCCGGGCTAAACCGAAAAATCCTTTCTCACAACAAGACGGCATGCACCTCTTTTGCATGCCGTCCTGCATTCCTGTGTTTGGTTAGGGTTTACGCAAATAACGCCGCATTCTTGGTCTGTTCATCCTCTTCCTGACGTTTCTGCATCATGATCTGCGCCGTCGTGAGCGTCTTGTTCTTGTTCACGGCGATCATCTCCTCAGCGATATCCGCATCTTCAAGGCGGGACTGCGAAGCTGTGGTGTTCTCGGCAGTGATATTATTATAGTTGATCGTGTGATCCACTGCGTTGGTCTGAGCGCCGGCAATGCTTCTTGCTGTTGAGAGCTTGTCCATTGCTTTGTCGATGGAATCCAGATCGAAGTTGTCAAGCTTGGTCACGGAGTCAGTGATGCCGAGTGATGCAGCATCTACCGCAGCAGTGTTCACTTCCATGGTCGCAGGTTCATTGCTGGTAAGGAGCGTCACGCTGCCGTCCTCGGTGAGGAGACTCTTTTCATTGTACTGTGCCTGACGGCTCGCGTCATTGATGCCGGCCTTAAGCTGGTCTGTCTCGTCCTGGATCGCCTGCCTCTCATCATCGCCCATCAGCCCGTTGTTGGCTCTGATGGAAAGCTCACGCATACGCTGCATGTAATCATTGATGCCGTCCATGCCGCCGTCTGCGATATAAAGGGCCGATCTTCCCGCCTGAAGATTCTGTCTGCCGACCTCAAGTCCCTTTGCGGTATTTGCAAGCTTCTTGGCGATCGCCATCTCGGCTGCGCCGTCAGAAGCCTGATTGATCTTCTTGCCGCTGGAGGCGTTTCGCATATGCTTCTGCTGGTCGTTCTGTGTTCTGTACTGATTATAGTTATATCTGTTTGCACCGATTCCACCGATTCCGCTCATACTGGCCTTCCTTTCCCGGACAATAAGCGCCTTCCCTGGCGCGTCCGACAGATACCTATGGATATTAACATTTTTGCATATTGGGGAGAAAGTGTCAAGTGTTTATGAGAGGCGCTATAGCGGATTCTTTTTCAGATTGTCTTTATCTGGCCAGATTTTCGATACAGATATCCAGATCAACATCGCCTTCGATGCCGTTCACACGCCCCTGTGCGGTATACTGCCAGTAGCTGTATTCATAAGGATAATACATGGTGTCATCATAGAAGGCGAACCATTTCTTCAGAGGTTCGATCTGCTTCGTGTCCAGCATCATCAGAAAGCTCTTCAGTCCGCCGTACAGCATGGGCGTGTAGCCGGCCTCACTGACGCGGCTGCAGAACGCAAGTACATTGGCGGTATTCTGTTCAATCGAAAGATCATTGGTTCGAGCGTCATCAGTATCAGCAGGCTCAAAGTCAAAAACGACCGGAAGGGTGATCGTATAGGGTTTCAGGGCTTCGATCACATACTCGGCCTCTTCAATGGCCTCCGCTTCATTGATCGCCTGCGTGTAGAAATACACGCCGACATCCAGTCCGTTTTCAAGCGCCCCTTCGATATTGGCCTCAAACTGATTGTCCTCAATGATCTTGCCCTCCGTACTGCCCCGGGCGCCGACACGGATAAAAGTGAACTTAACACCGTCCGCTGCCACTTTTTCCCAGTTGATCTTGCCCTGGAACCGGGATACATCAACCCCCAACGTCCCCGCTACCGAGGGATCAGCACCGACATAGCGCATTCTACCGTCAGAATCGGGCTGCATGTCCATCGGAGAAACAAAAGCCTTTTTCAGCGTATCGTCGATCGGGAAAAAGTAGAAACTGCCACCGCTGCCGACGACCAGCTCGTTGGCAAAGGTCCCGAAAAGATTGCGCAGCATCCAGACGGAGCTGTTGCCGTTGCGATAACTGGAACGGATATACTCAAGCAGTGTATCCGTAGCCTCCTGTTCTGCCTGTGCACGTTCATCCTGAATGCGCTGCAGCGCATCCGCGTTCGTGATATAGCCGGCGCTCTCAATATTATTCAGACGGTCCACACTGGTCTTCATCTGAACCTCATCGTCCTTCATCACTTCGATCCTGAGCATCAGGAATACGCAGAAGGACAGAGCGACAAGGCAGATGACGCTGAGAAAGATGATCGCGACCAGGTTTCCTGTCCGCTTTCTCGTGCGGACCGATTTCTTCCTGTTCTCTCCGCGTTCTGTGCGTTCGTATTCGGGATTCAAATATTCGTCCTCACGATCTTGGGAGAATACCCCTTGGCCTCCAGAGCCTTAAGGATCTCCTCCTTGTGCTGCGTCCCAAACGCCTCAAGCGTAATGCGCAACTCCACGGCCGCATTTCGGTTGATGCTGACAAACTGGTTGTGTTCAAGCTTGATGACGTTGCCGCGCTCTTTTGCGATGATCTCGGCGACATGCTGCAGTTCGCCCGGTCTGTCGGGGAGAAGGACCGAAACGGTGAAGATCCTGTCTCTGCGGATAAGCCCCTGCTGAACAACGGAGGACATTGTAATGACATCCATATTACCGCCGGACAGGATGCAGACTGCTTTTTTCCCTTTGCAGTCCAGATATTTCAATGCCGCAACGCTGAGAAGTCCCGAATTTTCCACAACCATTTTATGGTTTTCGACCATATCAAGGAATGTCACAACGATATCCTCGTCCGGGATCGAAATAAACTCATCGATGTTCGCCTTGACATAGGGAAAGATCCTTGCGCCCGGCGTCTTCACAGCGGTACCGTCAGCGATCGTATTGACCGAGGGCAGCGTAACCACATGACCGGCTTTGACGGACGCGCGCATGCAGGCCGCACCTTCCGGCTCCACGCCGATGACCCTGATCTTGGGATTCAGGAGCTTTGCCAGAGTGCTGACTCCTGCCGCCAGTCCGCCGCCGCCGATCGGAACAAGGATGATGTCCACCGTCGGGAGTTCGCGGACGATCTCCATCGCGATCGTCCCCTGTCCGGTCGCCACGACCGGATCATCAAAGGGATGCACAAAGGTCAGTCCCTTTTCCGCCGCAAGCTGCAGAGCATATTCACAGGCTTCGTCATAGACATCGCCCTTGAGGACCACTTTAGCGCCAAGCGCCTTGGTGCGGTTGACCTTGATCAGCGGAGTCGTCGTCGGCATCACGATCGTCGCGGGAACCTTATAGGCTTTCGCGGCGTAGGCGACACCCTGCGCGTGATTTCCCGCGGAAGCGGTGATCAGCCCGCGCTTTCTCTCTTCTTCGGAAAGCGTCGAGATCTTATAGTAAGCGCCGCGCACCTTGTATGCGCCCGTTCGCTGCATGTTCTCCGGCTTCAGATAGACCTTGCCTTTGGTCTGCGCGCTCAGATAATCACTGTAAACGAGCTTGGTCTCCAGCGTGACTTCAGAGACACGTTCACAGGCCTGTTCGAAGCGTTCCAGCGTCATCAGATCCTCTGCCTTTCTGGTACCGGCCGACCGGCCTGGTGCGGTTTTCTTTCCTGTTGTTTTTGATGCCATTCGTCTGCCCTCCGCTCTTTATTGCTCAGACGGTTTATCCTGCTTCCCGAAGAGTGCTCTGACATAGGCATCGGGGTCAAAAGCCGTCATATCGTCGATCCCTTCGCCGATGCCGATGTATTTCACGGGAATATGCAGCTCATTGACGATCGCGACAGCAATGCCGCCTTTTGCGGTTCCGTCAAGCTTGGTAAGAATGATCCCTGAAAGCCTCGCGGCACTCTCGAACTCACGGGCCTGCGAAAGCGCGTTCTGACCGGTCGTCCCGTCGAGTACGATCATGTTCTCCCGATTCCAGAAAGGAAGCTCCTTGTCCAGGATACGGTTCATCTTGGCGAGCTCTTCCATCAGATTCTTCTTGTTGTGAAGTCTCCCCGCCGTGTCGATGATCAGCATATCGACATCATTGGCTCTCGCGGACTGAACCGCGTCATAGATGACACTGGATGGATCAGCACCCTCACGGCCAGTTATGATCGGGACCCCTGCGCGTTTCGTCCATTCCTCGAGCTGTTCCGTCGCAGCAGCACGATAGGTATCCGCAGCGGCAACGAGGACTTTCTTTCCGGCGTTCTTGAACAGCTTGGCCAGTTTGCCGACAGAAGTGGTCTTTCCGACGCCGTTGACGCCGATCGCAAAAAGTACCGTGCGCCCGTTAAGGAAAACATACGCGGTGGGCGGCATAGACATCTGCTCACGGATCGTCTCTACGAGGAGCTCTCTGCAGTCTCGCGCGAGTCTGATCTTTTCCTCAGAGACCTGCTCACGCAATCTGTCCATAATACGGCTCGTCGCGACCACGCCGATGTCGGCCATGATCAGTCTTTCTTCCAGTTCCTCGTAGAAATCCTCATCTACCTCGGCATCATCCGTAAAGACGTTGTCGAGGTTCTGGGAAAGCGAATTCCTGCTCTTGGTCAGGGAAGACATCAGTTTTCTAAAGATCCCGTCAGCCATCAGTTTTCGATCTCCTTATCGATCAGGTCAACACTTACCAGCGCAGAAACGCCTTTTTCCTGCATCGTGATACCGTAGAGTCTGTCCGCGGATTCCATCGTGCCGCGTCGATGCGTTATAACGATGAACTGAATGGAATCTGTCAGTTTATGCAAGTATCTGGCAAAACGCACAACGTTGTTTTCATCCAGTGCCGCTTCTATCTCATCGAGCAGACAGAACGGCGAAGGCTTGAGATTCTGGATCGCGAAGAGCAATGCAATGGCCGTCAGTGCTTTTTCACCGCCGGACAGCTGCATCATATTCTGGAGCCGTTTTCCCGGAGGCTGGGCGATGATCCGGATCCCTGCTGTGAGCACATCCTCATCCTCGACCATCTCCAGTGCACCCTTGCCGCCGCCGAACATTTCCTTGAAGACGACATCAAATTCCCTGTTGATCCGCGCGAATTCTCTGGAAAAGGTTTCGCGCATGTTTTCATCGAGATCTTTGATGATCTCTCCGACCTTCTGCTGCGTTTCCGCCAGATCGTCGTACTGCCCCTTTTTCAGCGTGTATTCCTCATTGACGGTGCGGTATTCCTCGATCGCTCCGACATTGACATCTCCGAGGGAACGGATCGTATTCTTCAGGGAAGAGATCTTCCTGCGCATGGCCGGAGCGTCGGTCATCGATTCATCGCGCAGCTCCGCGGCATCGGAAAGCGTGATCTCATATTCGTTCCACATATAGTTGATCTGAGATTCCAGTGAAGCCTGCATCTGATCACGTCTGAGCGCCAGACGGGCGATCTCCGCATCCAGAGCATTTCTTTTTTCCGAGAGTTCCTCGCGCTTTGTGTACAGCTCCTTCTGCTTCTCCTGCAGGCTGTCCCTCTCCGAGATCATCTCGTTATACTTCTCTCCTGCTTCTTTCTCAGCGGCATAGGAGGCTTCGATCGTCTTTCTGATCTCCTCGATGTCTTTTTTGTTCTGCTCAAGATCCTGCGCACGCGTCTGGATACTGTCCTCGATCTCCTTGAGCGAAGAAGCAAGATCCTTGATCTCCTCGGTGATGCGCTTCAGGTTCTCCTCTTCAAAGCTTTCTCTCTGCAGGATCTTCTCGATCTCGATGTCCCATTCCTTGACCTTGTTTCCCGCTTCATCCTCGGCGGCAAGGAGTTCGGTAAGCTCCTTCTGCTTCTCAGCGGCCTCTTTGCCCGCGCTTTCCTCTGTGAGTCTGGAATGCTCCAGCAGCTGTTCCGCGTCCTCACGCTCCTTATTGAGATCGTTCAGGCGTCCGGTGATATCCTGACTCTCGGACTGCAGGCCGGCATAGGTGTCCGCCTCGTTCTTTTTCTTCTCCTCTTCATTCTGGATCCGAAGCCTTGCGGCGTTCTGCTCCATGGTCTTGTTGCTGAGCAGAAACCTCTGCTGTTCCAGTCTTGAGCGGAGCTCATTTCTTTCCTTTTTGGTATTCTCGATCGTGAGGAGTGCCTGTTCTACCTCCTCTTCTGCTTTTTTGACCTGTTTTTCCAGTTCCTCGAGTTCCCTGCGTCTTCCGAGCAGGTTGCTTCCGTTCTTGAAAGCACCGCCGCTGATGGCACCGCCCGGGGTCAGCAGTTCGCCGTCCAGTGTCACCATCCGGATGCCGTAATGATATTTTCTGGCAATGGCAAGTGCGTGATCCACATGGTCGATCACAACGATCCTGCCCAGGAGCGTTCTGGCAACGTCCCGGTACTTGGCGTCCGTCTCGGCGAGCTCATCAGCCATGCCGATCACCCCTTTTTCCCCCAGGACTTCGGGGGTTTTGAACTCCTGCGGTTCCTTGATGGAATCCAGCGGAAGGAATGTCGCACGGCCGGCCCGTTCTTTCTTCAGAACATCGATCATTTCCTTGGCCGATTTTTCGTCGACAGTGACGACGTTCTGGATATTCCCGCCGAGGGCGATCTCGATAGCGGTCTCGTACTTTTTCTCGGTGCGGATGATATCCGCGACCACACCTATGATCCCGCTTCCTTTTTTCTGCTTCTTCTGCTCCATGACACGGCGCACGGAACCGCCGTATCCTTCATAGCGTTCTGTCAGGTTCTGCAGCGCTTCCAGCCGTGAATGCTCGCTGTGGTATTTTTCTCTGGCCTGCGAAAGAAGAGCATCCGCATCGGAGAGCTTTCCTCTGTACTGCGACTGCTGCTCGTCCAGCGATTCGATCTCCTTCTGCATGGAGGTGATCTCTTCGCCGATCCGGTCAAAATCCGCTTTCAGCTCTTTGATCGTTTCCTGGTAGCGGCTTTCCTCGGATTCTACAACAAGCAGGCGGCTCGTGAGTTCGGACTTCCTCTTGTTGATCTCTTCCTGCCTGGTCTGAAGAGCTGTGAGTCTTGACTGAACCTCCGCCCGTTCACTCAGAGCCTTGTATTTTCGGGTATTGGCATCCTCGATGGCATGGTTGGCCGCCTGCCTTCTGGCGGTGGCTTTATTGAGCTCGTCACGTGCCATTTCACGGTTCTTTTCGAGTCCAGCCCGTTCATCATCAACCGTCTTTTTCTTTTCAAGCAGAGCGTCTCTCTCGGTTTCTTTGTCCGAGATGCTCTTTTTGACATCCACGATCCGCTGCTTCAGATGCTCTTCATCCTCGCTTGCATGCTGGATCTTGGTCTCAAGAACATGGATCTCACCCTGGAGTGCTTCCCGCTTGACGGATACGTCGCTCTTTGCATTTACCGCCTTATCGATCCCGGCATTGAGTTCCTCGAGCCGGGCAAGAAGCTGCTCGTGCTCCCCCTTGGCCTCCTCATACTGCTCATTTGTCTCATCAAAATCAGAGGTCGCGATCTCATGCTTTTTCGAAAGATCATCGATCTGCGAACGCACCTGGGCATTTTCTACAAGAAAGAGATTTACGTCGACATTCTTCAGTTCCTCGCGTGTCTTCAGAAAGACATGCGCCTTTTCCGACTGATTCTTCAGAGGTTCGATACGGCTTTCAAGGACGGAGATGATGTCATTGAGGCGTGTCATGCCGAGTTTGACGTTTTCCAGCTTTTTGATCGCTGCGTCCTTGCGTACCTTGAATTTGACGATACCCGCAGCCTCATCGAACAGAGCTCTGCGGTCCTCGGGTTTGCTTGAAAGGATCTGATCGATCTGACCCTGCCCGATGATGGAATAGCCCTCTTTGCCGATACCCGTGTCGTAAAATAGTTCATTGATATCCTTGAGGCGGCAGATATTTCCGTTGATACGGTACTCGCTCTCCCCGGAACGGTAGAGACGTCTGGATACCGTCACCTCATCATATTCGATGGAAAGGGATTTGTCGGAATTGTCGAGAGTAATGGATACAAAAGCATAGCCGAGCGGCTTGCGCAGTTCCGTTCCGGAAAAGATGACATCCTGCATGGAGGCACCGCGCAGCTGCTTGATCCGCTGCTCACCCAGCACCCATCTGACGGCATCCGCCACATTGGACTTGCCGCTCCCATTAGGGCCCACGATCGCAGTGATACCGTTCTGAAACTCCAGGCGGATCTTATTGGCAAAGGACTTAAAGCCCTGAATTTCTATACTCTTAAGATACATGAATTACGATCTGTCTTCCAGCGCAAGAAGTGCCTGATAAGCCGCATTCTGCTCCGCGGCCTTTTTACTGGTCCCCTCGCCCGACCCCATGACCTTGTCCCCGATCAGGGCTTCACAAGTAAAGATCCTGCGGTGCTCCGGTCCGCGTTCTCCGACGATCCGGTACGACAGCGGAGGAAGCTTTCTGCCCTGTACGAGCTCCTGGAGCATCGTTTTGGAATCATGGAAGAGGCGCAGAGATTCCTGATTTTTCAGAACGATCTCGCGGACATATCTTTCTGCGGCATCATAACCGCCGTCAAGATAGACGGCGCCGAGTACGGCCTCCAGTACATCTGAAATGATGGCGACCCGTTCCCGTCCCCCGGCAGCTTCTTCGCCTTTACCAAGAAAGATATAGTCACACAGTCCGATCTTTTTGGCGCAGTAAGCCAGCGAAGGCTCGCAGACAAGTGCCGCCCTCTTTTTGGTAAGTTCGCCCTCCCTAAGATCGGGATGCTCTTTATAAAGCGCGTCGCTTACGATCATCTCCAGGACAGCGTCACCGAGAAACTCCAGCCGCTCGTAGTCGCTGATCTTTTCCCTGCGTTCATTCGCATAGGAAGAGTGAGTCAGAGCCTGAATGAGCAGTGTTTCATCGCGGAACGAATAACCGATCGTCTTCATCAGTGTTTTCAGATCATTATCGGATGCCATCTGTTTTCCTCAGATACTTTCAGAACAGTCAGTTCCCTCAGTCATGCTTCCTTATGCTTTGCCGGCATTGCGGATCATCGCTGCCGCTTCGCCGACCGTCTTGATCTTGGTCGCTTCTTCCTGCGGAACCTGAATGTCAAAGACATCCTGGATCTGCATGATGATCTCGAGGATATCCAGGGAATCTGCCGCCAGATCCTCAACAAATGTCGTCTCCTCTGTCACTTCATTGGGATCAACATTAAGTACATCCGCAATGATCCTCTTGAGTTTTTCCATTTCCATCACTGTTTCCCTCCGGATTTGTTTAGTTGCTGCCGCCCGCAAGCGACTCCTCTATCTGTTTCCCGATGGCCAGTTCCTGGAATGTCGCGCACTGAAGGATAGAATTCTTGATCTCCTTAGCTGTCGCGCTTCCGTGTGTTTTGACCACCAGGCCTTTCAGTCCCAGCATCGGCGCTCCACCGTATTCCGACATATCAAATACCTTAAGATTCTCTTTGACTGAATTTTTGACGAGCAGTGCACCGATCTTCGTGATCAGATTCTTCGTTAGACCCTTCTTCAGCATATGGAGCGCCGCTCTGCCAACACCCTCATACATCTTCAGAATAACATTGCCCGTAAAGGCTTCACATACCAGCACATCCGCGACACCCGCGGGGATATCCCTTGCCTCAGCGCTGCCGATGAAGTTGATACCCGGACAGTCCCTGAGCAGCGGAAAAGTCTCTTTGACCAGCGCGTTGCCCTTTTCCTCCTCAGCGCCGATATTGACGATCGCAACGGTAGGCTTCTCCTTGTGCATCGCATTTTTATAGTAGATACTGCCCATCTTTGCGAACTGTACGAGTGCCGAGGATCTGGCGTCCACGTTGGCACCGCAGTCGATCAGGATCGATGTTCCCTTTTCGGTCGGGATAAACGGTGCGAGAGGCGCTCTTTCCACGCCCTTTACTCTGCCAATGATCGTCTGTCCGCCGACAAGGGTTGCTCCCGTGGAGCCGGCGCTCACATAAGCGTCCGCCTTACCCTGCCGGACAAGCTGCATGGCTCTTACGATAGACGAATCGCGTTTCGACATGATCGCAGCCACAGGCGGTTCCGCCATCTCGATGAGCTCAGAAGCCTTGACGATGATAAGTCTTGCGTTTTCATCCCAGTCCGAACCATCCTCCGATTCCTTTACCGGGACATCCTCCGTATACCCGCACTTCTTAAGCTGTCTGCGCAGCGCATCTTCCTGACCGACGAGAATGATCCGCAGCGCCGGTGATCCGTTCAATGCGTCGAGAGCACCCTGTACGGTCTCATGCGGAGCATTGTCGCCCCCCATTGCGTCGAGCGCCACTCTGACAAATTCAGACATCTGTATCGTTCCTCCGAAATAAACACAGAGTTTTCAAACAACGCACAACATAACTAAGTGATTATACATGAAGCCGGGAGAAAAGTCAAAGAAAAAGGAGACAGGTTTCTGTCTCCCGATTCTGTATTTCTGTTGTTTTGCGGTGATCACGCCTCTTTGGCGATCACACTCTTGTTCTGATAGTAGCCGCAGGTCTTGCATACCTTGTGGGGCTCCATCAGAGCGCCGCAATGACTGCACTTGACGAGCGTGGGCTTGGCCATCTTCCAGTTGGCCCTGCGCTGATCCCTGTGTCCTTTGGATGATTTGTTCTTAGGGCAGATCGACATAGTAAACACCTCCTTCAACTGCAACGGGCGTTTCCCCTGCCCGTATCCCGTATCTGTTCAAAGGCGCGTAAAGACGCGCGACAATTATTATATTCTGTCGACAGGTGATTGTCAACAGAGAATTTCCTCGTATCCGGGTCAGCCGACCAGAGCCGCTGTATCCCTCGCGATCGCAAGTTCCTCGTTGGTCGGGATAACCATCACGCGGACCCTGCTGTCCGGTGTGGAGATTGTGCGTTCCTTGCCGTGGACATCATTTGCCTCCTCGTCAAGTGTGATCCCCAGGAAGGAAAGACGTCCGGCCACAAGGCGGCGGACAAGCGGGCTGTTTTCACCGACGCCGGCCGTGAAGCAGATGCCGTCCACACCGTCCATGGCAGCGGTATAGGCACCGATATACTTTACGACATGATAGGCAAAGGTCATGATCGCTCTGGTCGCCCCGGGATCCTGCTTGTTATAGCCCGCTTCCAGATCGCGGAAATCTGACGACAGATCACCGGAAAGACCGAAGACACCGGACTTTTTATTCAGTACATTCATGACGCCCGCCAGATCCTTGCCGTCCTTCTGGCCGATGTACTCGACAACCGCGGGATCGATATCGCCGCTCCGCGTTCCCATGATCAACCCTTCCAGAGGCGTAAGTCCCATGGAGGTGTCAATGCATTTCCCGTTTTTGACTGCCGATACGCTTGCGCCGTTGCCGAGATGGCAGACGATGAGTTTGAGCTCCTCATAGGGCCTGCCGATGATCTCAGCCGCCCGTCGCGAAACAAAAGCATGACTCGTTCCGTGGAACCCATAGCGGCGGACCTTGAACTTTTCATAATAGCCGTAAGGAAGGCCGTAAAGATACGCCTCCTCGGGCATTGTCTGATGGAAAGCCGTATCAAAAACCGCGACCATCGGCACACCCGGCATGGCCTTCTGACAGGCGCGGACACCGATCAGATTCGCGGGATTATGGAGCGGCGCCAGATCAGACACCTCTTCGATCGCGGCGAGTACCTTGTCATCGATGACCACGGACTTTGTAAATGCTTCTCCTCCGTGTACGATGCGGTGTCCGACCGCACCGATCTCGGAAAGTTCCCTGACAACACCGTTATCAGGATCCGTGAGCGCTTCGATAACAAGTTCGATCGCCTTGTTATGATCCGGCATCGGCACTTCCCTGACGATCTTATCCCTTCCTGCGGGCGTAAAGTTTATCACACTGCCGTCAATACCGATCCGCTCGCAGAGGCCTTTCCCCAGAACCTCTTCCGTATCGGAATCGATCAGCTGAAACTTCAGAGACGAACTGCCGCAGTTGATGACAAGTATCTTCATGATTATTCTCCTTATATGATGACCTTCTGGTTGCGGTATCTGCTTATTTGTATTTGTACGGAGTCTGTGCCTGTACGGCTGTGAGCGCGACAACACCGACGATATCCTCCCACGAGCAGCCTCTCGAAAGATCGTTCACAGGCTGTGCAATACCCTGCAGCATAGGCCCGTAGGCATCGGCGCCGCCGAGACGCTGTACCAGCTTATATCCGATGTTGCCGGCATCAAGATTCGGGAAGATCAGAACATTGGCATGACCGGCGACCTTGCTGCCAGGTGCCTTGGTCTCAGCGACTTCCGGTACGATCGCGGCATCCAGCTGCAGTTCACCGTCAAGATTGAGTTCCGGATACATCTCATGAGCAAGCCTCGTTGCCTCAACAACCTTGTCCACAAGCTCATGCTTTGCACTGCCCTTGGTCGAATGTGACAGCAGAGCGACGCACGGCTCACCGCCGACGAGCTGCCTGAAGCTCCGCGCGCTGGATTCCGCGATCACGGCAAGCTCCTCGCTCGTGGGATCCTGGTTCAGACCGGCATCCGCAAAGATAAAGGTACCGTCTTCTCCGTAATCCGAGTGCGGACAGTCGACAACAAAGAATCCGGAGACCATTTTCACACCGGGCGCGGTCTTCAGGATCTGCAGAGCCGGACGCAGCGTATCCGCTGTCGGATGACAGGCACCCGCGACCAGCCCGTCGGCGATCCCTGCTTTGAGGAGCATGACGCCATAGTAGATCGGGTTGGTGGAAAGCAGCTCTCTGGCCTTTTCTTCCGTCATTCCCTTGGCCTCGCGGAGCTGGAACAGAAGCTTTACGTAGCTTTCAAAATTGGGGTCATTTTCCGGGTCAATGATCATGGTACGCGCGAAATGGACGTGCATCCTGTCGGCATCGGAATTGATCTTCTGCTCATTGCCGATCAGGATCAGATTCGCGAGATCCTCACGCAGGATCTCGGCAGCCGCCAGGATTGTCCGTTCATCATCGGCCTCCGGCAGTACGATCGTCTTCTTGTCCATTTTGGCTTTCTTTTTGATCTTATCAATATATGACATACTTTCCCCCTCATGCGGAAAAAACAAACGAAACGCATCAATTATAACAAAGACTGAAGAAAAAATCCATGACAAATTTTGTAATTGTCACGATCATTATGATAGAATCATATACATGAAAACCGCCGCCATCCTTGCTGAACTGAATCCCCTGCACAACGGTCACGCCGCACTGATCGAGCACGCGAAAAATGTCCGCGGAGCAGATGCTGTCATCGTTCTGCTGTCCGGAGATTTTGTACAGCGCGGCGAGCCTGCTGTCATCAGCAAAATGCGCAGATGCCGCGCCGCCCTTTCAGCCGGTGCCGATCTGGTCCTGGAACTCCCTCTCATCTATTGTCTTGCTCCTGCGGAGATCTATGCGCGAGGCGCCGTTCTGACGCTGGATGCTCTGGGGATCGTGGATGAAATGCTTTTCGGCAGCGAGACCGGCGACCTGCAGTCTCTTTCCAGCACGGCCGAAATGATCGATCTGCTCTCGGAAGATCCTGAATTTCACGACAGAATACTCGCGGCGATGCGGGATGGCGATCCCTATCCGGCGGCTTTTTCAAAAGCGGTCGGCGCTTCCGGTCATCAGACAGATGTAGAAGATCCTTCCGCCCTGATCCCAGCTGACCGTCCGAATGACCTTTTGGGAATGGAATATGTCCGGAGCATCAGAAAGCTGAATTCAGCGATCATGCCTGTCTGCATGCGCCGAATGCCGCAGGGCAATGAGATCTCCAGTGCCACAAAACTTCGTGAGCTCATAAAAAACGATGTCAGTACGATCCGTCCCTTTGTACCGGATGCCTCATGGCGTGAAGTTTCCGAGATCGCAGTTTCTGACTCGGAACGCTTCGCAGAGCCGGATGACCTTTCACAGATCCTGATGTACCGTCTTCTCGCGTCCGATCCGAAAAAGCTTTCGGAGATCGCCGATATCGGACAGGACCTCGGACAGCGCATCTATCACTCCCGGCTTTCCTGTGAGCATTTCGGTTCCTATGCCGCCGCACTCAAGGTAAAGGCTTTTACGCTTTCCAGGATACGCCGCTCTCTTCTGCAGCTGATCTTCGGCATCACACAGAAGGAACGCTCCGGGATGCTCTCTGAAAAAGCCACATTGCTTCGTGTCCTCGGCTTCCGGGAAAATGCCAGAAATCTTCTGTCCAGGATCGCCGAAAATTCTTCCGCCCGGATGATCGTGAGAGGCGCGGATTTTCATGCGGATCTGTCCGGATCCGAAAAGCGTCTCGCAGAACTGGCACTGTTCTCCGGCGCCCTATATGACAGTCTGACGCTTTCCGCATCCCTTCGAAAGCCGGAAGAGGAGAAAATGCCGGTGATCGCTTAATACAGCAAAAAAGGCAGAAAACACTCGGTTTTCTGCCTCATGGAGCCGGAGGGGATCGAACCCTTGACCTCAGCGTTGCGAACGCTGCGCTCTCCCAACTGAGCTACGACCCCAAAACATTGACCAGCAAATATTAGCATAAAGTATCGGGCGATGCAAGTGGAAAAATCAAAATTTGACAACGCCCTTCCGATACGTTACATTATAGTTGTGCGCACGAGCGCGGAGACGTTGTTTAATCACGGAGGATCATGATCATGCCGAACACAAAAAAGACAGCTAAGAAGCCAGCAGCAAAGACCGTCAAAAAGGCGGCTCCCAAAAAGACAACCCGTAAGATCGCCAACGCGGGTTCTGTCAAATCCAACGTAGTTCTTCAGTATCAGGACAAGGACATCCACTACGAAGATCTTGTAAAAAAGTTCAAGGAAATCTGGACCGGCACGTATAAGAAAAAGATCATCGAGATCGAAAACGTTGACCTCTATATCAAGCCCGAGGAAAACAAGGTCTACTTCGTCGTCAACAACGACACACACGGTGACTTCGATCTTTGATCCGGCAGCATGAATAAACCGCGGAGACCATTTCGATCTCCGCGGTTTTTCTTTGTCCTTCTTTACTGCTCTTACAGCTTCAGGCCGCAGTTAAAGCAGAATACCGCATCATCATCCAGCTGCGTACCGCATGTGGGACAGAATCTCGGCGCATGCATCTGCACGGGAGGGGCGGATTCTGCCGACGGTGCTGCGGCTGCTTCCTGCTCTGCCGATGACACAACCTGATAGCCGCATTTGATGCAGAATTTGGCGTTTTCGTCCATTTTGGCACCGCACTGAGGGCAGACGCCCTCGACTGCCAGCGGATCTACCTCCTTGATAACACGACGTCCGCAGCTCGGGCAGAAAAGTGTCCCGTCCTCAAGATCCTGGCCGCAGAAGCTGCAGTTCAGTTCGCTGTTCAGACGTTCGATCTCCTTACGCAGCTCATCAGCTTTCTTCTCGCATTCGTCGAGCTGTTCCTGATACTCACTGCGCAGCTTTCTTTTTTCATCTGAAGTCATGGAATTTTCCTCCTTTGTATATAGATTATAGCACCATCAGCATCAATAATCCACTCTGATCAGGCACAGCCCCTGCGGCAGCGCTGTCGGTCCGGCAATTCTCCGGTCCCCCTCCTCCAGGATCTTCCGGATCCTTTCTTCATCCATTCGTCCGCAGCCTACTTCCAGAAGAGTTCCCACAAGGATCCGTACCATGTTCTGCAGAAAACCGTTTCCGTGGAAATCAAACCGCAGCTCTTCTTTTTTCCGTCGGATGGTGATCTCATCGACAGTGCGGACGGTTGATTTTTTCATCCGCGGATTTGCGCAGAAGCCTTTGAAATCGTGTGTCCCGACCAAAAGTGCGGCGGCACTTTGCATCTTTTCGAGATCGACGTCATCCTGCAGCACTGTCATGTACTTCCGCTCAAAGACAGGCTTGTTCACGCCGCACCAGCATCTGTATCTGTAATGCTTTCCCTTCGCGTTGTACCTGGCATGGAACCGCTCCGAAGCAAAAACAGCCCTGTCTACGCCGATATCTTCCGGAAGATAACGGTTGAGATAGGCAAGGATCTCCTCTTCGGAAAGATCCGTTTCCGCGTGAAAATTCGCGACCATTTCCTGCGCGTGGACACCGGCGTCGGTGCGCCCTGCGCCGATGATCAGCGGGATCTCGCCTTCCGGAAGCCCCAGCATCCTGCGGACCACTTCTTCAAGTTTGCCCTGTATGGTCATGGGTTCCGTCGGCTGGTGCTCCCATCCGTAATATCTGGTTCCGTCATATCTGATAAAAAGTTTTATATTTCGTTTCATTGTTTACATTTTTTTAACAATTTAATCATTATTTGGAAATTTTTGCCTGTTACCATACAAATTAACAAGAGAGAATAAGAGCTTTTTCTTCATAACAGCCGGTTCGGGGTTTGCCCCGTACCGGCTTCCTCCCTTTTATTGGGGATATCCCGGTCCTCCAGAAGTCCCATTCCGACATCCTTTGCGCTTCCCTGCAGTGCTTCGGAAAGCCACCCGGCCATCGAAACGCCCTCCTCCGCAGGAGTGTAAAAAAAGCGCTCGCGGAGACATGTATGGATCGTCCCGCCCCGCATTCCCTTTTTGATCACAAAGTGATTCGGGATCCGGTTGATGAAAAAACAAAACTCCTGCGTGATCCCTTTAAGAGCCGCAAGCAGCTCAAGGAGTCTTTCATGAAATGCCTCCTGGATCTCAGCGTCCGAGGTGAACTCTCTGTTTACGATATCATTGTAATACGCGCTCAGCAGATAATCATGGGTAGAAGACGCGTAGAGATACCGGATCGTGTCCTTTTTTGCAGCATACAGCCGCCGGTACCAGTCAAGCAGGATATTATCAGTCTCGATCGCCTCATAGATCTCCCTGCCGGTCTTCCAGATCGTGCGCGCCGTTTCCCGCCATTTCGGGTAACACAGCAGCCCGCTGTCTGACAGGCATGTGATATCCCGGACATCCGGATACCAGAGATCCATGATCTCGGGAGTAAGTGCCGGAACAGCAAAGGCTCCCGCACTGTCGCCGGCGATCAGCAGTCTCTGCGGCTTCGGAAAAAGTTCACGGGCCTTGTGCATGGCGGCAAGGAAATTCCGGTAGCCGTGAAAATGTACAACCCCCTCTTCCCCGGACACTTCATCCCGGTAATGATATTCGTTGTCACCCACATGAAAATCACCGGTCGCATAGGTGATGATCACAAAGCTCCAGTCCTCAAAAGGATTCTGCGGATTTCCCGTCTCGGTGATCCCGATGTTGATGTTCATGATCTGTGTGAACGGCCGCAGATTGTTCCAGTAATAATTCGGCAGTCCCGCCGCGACCTTGCCGCCGGTCACAGGTCGCGCAGCGGTATAGGCATCCCAGGCGACACCGCCGCCCGAAAAAAAAATGACCAGCTTGTCCGGATGCGCAGCCTTGATATAAATATGATATTCCGAGCCGTCTCCGGCAAGGCCGTCTGCCAGCGGAACACGGTACCAGACACGCGGATAGGCCATCGTTCCTTCTTCAAGGATCGGTGCCGCTCTCTTCTCTTCCGCAAGCATTTTGCCGATCCTGTTTTCGACAAAATCACCTACGCGGTAGGCAAAAGCAAGTCCGCGGTCAAGATTCAGCCTGTTCTCACCGTTTTTTTCCATTTTGTCAACGTGCTTTCCTTCTCATATATGCAGCGTCCTGGAAGTCGCGTTCTTGAAATCCTGGTAAAAAAAGATCATTTCCGCCAGGAAAAGGATGAGCATCAGCGCCATCACCGCTACGGCGATATAGGTGAACGGATTCCTGTCAGCCAGGATAAAGAATATCTGAAAAAAGGAAAGGATCTCCGCTGTGATCAGATACATGAGATATCCGCCGTGGGAACCGAATACTGCCCTGCCCACGAAGAAGGACACGATGACCAGTGCGACAAAACACGACGGGATCACAAAAGCGACAGACCAGCCGTACCATCCTGTGGCCAGATCGATCAGCAGATCCAGTACCATGACGGAATAAAACTCGGCGGATATAAGCTTCAGAATGTTGTTGCGATAGGTCATCGTTATGAATACGCCTGCCAGTCCAAGTGGAGACCAGAGCATGACAGCCGTTGCCCATCCCGCAGAGGGGCCGATCATATAGCGGAGTGTCCCCATGACGATCATCAGCACCAGAAATGCAAACACGATCACCTTAAAGACGGACCGCAGCGTATGCTTATGCGGCGGCAGCACAGGAAATGCCGGATCCTCCGGCGTGCCGATCAGGGGCGATCCGCACAGCGGGCACTCGGCTTTGCTGCCCCGGATGTTCACATTGCATTTATTACAGAAGAGCAAGACTCAAGCCTCCCTTATATCGTGGTCATTGGTTGCGATCGTTGTATCGATGCCGCGTTCATGCAGTTTCCTGCAGAAGGCGCACATCACCATGTGCGTCGTGATGCCGGACGCCCAGCCGAAAGTCATCTTGTCCCTGAACGTCGCGATCGTGATCTGCGCGTTCGGCGTGGTGGTAAAAGCGGAAAAATAGCTGATATAGGGTGCCAGTTCATCCGGCATTTCGATCCGTCCCATATTGGAGACCGTGCAGGTCATTCCCATCTTTGAGATCGATGCGAAGCCCTGAACGCTCAGATCCTTTAAGACCAGCGGCATCACTTTGACAGCGACGTTGTGCTCCAGCGCGGCATAGGAGCTCATCGTCTTTTTGATCATATCCTCGGAAAGCTGCTGTTCAAAGGAAGCTTTGACGCTGTCGATGATCTCGCCGAGATCACCCGTATACTGATCCGGAAGATAGCTGATCATGATCACACCGAAAAAATTCCGGTTCGTCGCGGACGGAAAATACTGCCTGAGATTGACCGGCACGGCGACCGTTACAGCTTTGCGGCTGCGCTCGCGCAGCGTCATCCCGTCGATGATCGCCTCAATGAACAGAGCCACGGACAGGATGCCGACAGTCGTACTGAACGTATGCGCCAGATCCACGAACTTCGCGGTGTCGATCACCGCCTCGACCATGTGGTTCTCCATGTTCGGATCCTTGGGGCCTTTTAGACGGAACGCCCAGCGGGTGCTCATGTTCCTGAGCTGTTTCAATCCATTGCCGCCGTGCATGTAGTAATGATTGAACGCGTCCCGGGAATCCTCTTCTTCTGTCATCTCGAGCCGTTCATAGTCGGGAGGTACCGCATCCGGATGCTTCAGGATCAGATAATTCGTCACAAGTCTCCGGACAAAGACAAACGCGCCCGTACCGTCCGCGAGGGCATGATACATTTCTACATTGATGCGCCTGCCGAAATAACTTACACGATAGAGCAGAGATCTGACACCCGGCTTATACAGCGGGTGACAGGCGGGCAGATCATCCTCACAGACAACTGCTCTTTCACTGCTTTCCTCAAGATAGTACCAGAACAGGCCCTTGCGCAGCATAGAGCTGAAATAAGGAAACGCCTGCACCGTCGTGTCGACCGCCTCCTGCAGAACAGCAGGATCGACCTCCTCGTTGAGCTCACAGCAGATGCGAAAGACGCGCGTATTGGTCCCCTGCGTTGTCGAAGGGATCATCTTGGCGGCATTGTCGAGTTTATACCATTTTTTCCTGGAAGTACTCATATGTATGTCACTTTACCCGTTTACCGCGCCTTCGTCAACAACCTCAGCGACAAGCTCTTCCTCGTGTTCCGCGATGGTGTCGATCACCTCTTCAAGGGTGATGAAACGGCGGTTCCTGATGAACTTCAGGAGCTGCGGCGTAAAACGCATTGTGATCCCGGCAAGCATAAGCGCCTCATTTGCTTTATCCCGGATCCTTTCACAGACAGCCTGGGGATCCTGAACCATGCTTCTTGAAAGGATCCTGTACATTGTCGCCACGGTACTCACGATACCGAGCAGATTTCTGTCTTCGGACACATCCACAGCAAAAGCAGTCCGGATCTTCAGATCCTCGATCCTCTTGAAATATCCGTACTCGCAGTCCAGATGGATCGCTTCTCCGGGGTTTTCCTCACTCGTCATCCAGACTTCGTTGCCGCGGATATACATTTCTTTGACGGTGTAGGAGGAGCCGCCCTGCGGGAAAGTACACTCCTCGCAGTGAAGCAGGACCAGATTGGCCCCGACATCTCTCGGTGTCTCTTCCTGCACCTCCGGACGCGTTTCCGGCCTGCCGCCGAGCTTATCCGCAAAGCGCTCTACGGCCTGGTGGAGTTCGTTTCTGACCAGACCTGCGTCCGGGACGGGGATATCCACACGGCTGCGTATACCGCATTTTCTGGTAAGCAGGATCTCATTCCAGTTCTTATCTTCTGTTTCAACGGGGCCGCACATCGGAAACGCTCCCCGGTGTTTCCCGCGATAGTCTTCGTTCAGGATGATCTGCGTACCATCCGGGGCTTCAAATCTCTGTTCGGATTCAAACGCTTTTCCGAGTGTCTCTGTGGATACTGTTCCGCAGAGGCTTCCCGGCAGATACCGGTAGAGATCTGTCAGGAGTTTCAGTCCTTCTCCCGTCTCCTTAAGCGAGACCGTCACGCGGTTTTCCTTTTCCTCAAAAGCGTTCCTTTCAAGACTGCACGGCTGCGCGCCGTTGAAGTACGCATTGCCCTCACAGATGACGGGCAGATGATCATAGAACCGGTCTCTGTCTGTGAACATCTGCTCATTTTCGCCAAACCGCGCAAAATAATCCTCAGGCGAAGGATACCCTTCATAGGGCTGTGTACCGGCGATCAGGTCCTGCCCCGGTGTGACATTCTGCACAAAGATATTGTTCAGAAACCTTGCGTCTCCATGAAGGATCGTCATGAACCCTGCGATCTTCGTGGAATGCGGTACATGATAAGGGGTATATCGCTCTGTAGAAAAACGCGATCCCTTATTATCCGTTCCGGTCCCCACACTCGTAAAGCTGCCCATGATCAGATTATGGACCAGTGCGATCCCCTGTGTGGCGAGTCTTGCCGCGTGCACGGACAGAAGCAGATTGTTGTCAACAAGCGTCGGCCCGTGAGATACCTCTATGAAGAGGTCCTCCCCAAAGGCGGGATCCGAAACATGAGCCCCATATGGCATATTATCATGGAAAAGATTCCCGGTAACACGCGTTCCCTGTGCCTGCCAGTCAAGCCAGAGGCCGCGTGTTGCGTGGTGGATATGGTTATGCGCGATCACCGTATCGATCGCGGCATGGAGCTTGATCCCCGCGATCTCGGCACCGCCGATATCCCGCCGGTTATTGATATGATGGATATGATTGTTTTCGATCAGCGAAAAGGCTCCGCCCAGGTGGCCGGCGATCCCGGCCTGTCCGCAGTCATGGATATCGCATTCCCGGACAATGTGTGAACCGACTGTCTCCCTGGACCATCCGTCATTGACCGCCTGACAGACAGCGTCACGTTCTGTCTGGGTGCCATGCTTTACATGGTGGGTTGTCCATTTGTTCTCATTTTCTTCCTGCAGATACTTGCCGAGACTGATCCCGACGCAGCGGCTCCAGGCGATCTCGCAGCTGTCGATCACCCAGCCGAGCGCCCAGTGAGGCCCCACTGCACCGTCCTGATAAGCGGTCGGCGGCGCCCACTGTGTAGCGGTTTTCACAAAAGAAAAACCGGAAACCGTGATATAGTTTATGCCGTTCTCTGCGGGCATAAAGCAGTTTCTGCGCACTGTGATCTCTACACAGTGATCCTTCGGGTCCTTTCCCCCGAAATGCGCGCGGATCACGGTCATTCCTCCCTGCTGCTCCGTATGCCATGTCCCGGACGGCAGTTCATTTTCAAAAGACTGCGGATATTCCTGCGGCGCCGTCAGCTTCGCCGGATCCGCGACCTCCTGCATCGGCTTATCATCCAGAAAGACCATCGCCGTATGAAGCGGCTCCTCCATCTGGATCCAGTCACCGGCAAGAAGCGTTGTAAACGGATTATACTCTCCGAAAATGCCGTTTCCGATCCTGCAGATATATACTCCCGCTTCTTCCGCCGGTTCCCAGCGGCTGACAGTCTCAGCGCCGGAGACCGTCACATGGCCCGGGTTGGCGGCAATAAATGAGATCGGATGCTCTCTGGTCCCTGATCTCACCGGCCTTACATGCTCGCGATAGATCCCGTCGCCGACAAGCACTGTGTCACCGGGATTTGCAGCCTCTGCAGCCTCCTGTATCGTAAGAAACGGCCTTTCTCTGGAACCGTCTCCCGTCATTTCAGCCGTGCTTGAAACATAAATCGTCATTTCGTGGTTCTCCCTGATCACAGAAACAGATGAACGAGGATCCCGGCGATCACAAACCCCGCGATCACCAACAGGCAGGCAACCGGTTCAAACTTCATAGCAGGTCTCCGTTATAGATTTTCTCAATATATTTTCTCGCGGTTACGGCGTTTTCCGGGGTCGTATTCTCCAGCGTCGCCTGAATATGCGGCTTTTTCTTCTTTGCAAAAGAAAGGACCGCCCGGTAATCCATCTCTCCCGTTCCGCAGGCACAGGCGGTCAGTTCTTTGCTCCCGTCCTTTGCAGGGACATAATCCTTGAGGTGGATCATCGCGATATCATCCCCGAGCAGGTCGATCGCCTGACGGATGACCTCATGTCGCAGATCCAGGTTATCGCCGTGCAGGAGGTTCACCGGGTCAAAGATGATCTGAAGATTGGGAGAATCCACCTTGTCGAGGACTTCCCGCGCAACCTCCGGATTCCAGACGATGTGCCTGTATACCGGTTCGATAGCAAGGATCACGCCGGTCTTTTCGGCCATTTCCACGACGCGCTTCAGATTTTCCAGAAATCCCAGAAGCGCCTTCCGGGAGTGGCAGGTCTTCTTATTGTACTGATACATACGGTTAGGAGCTCCGGTCTCCGTTCCCACCATGCCGCAGCCGAGAAGCGAAGCAAACCGCAGATGCGCCTCATATTTTTTAAGGATCTTCTCCATAGCTTCAGGATCTGGATGTGCAAGGTTCAGATAGTTCCCAAGTACCGCAATATCAAGCCCCGCCTCGTCAAAGGCGCGCCGCAGATACATGGCATAGCCGGGTGTCAGAGCCGCGGGTTCGGAGCTCTCGCCGGGAAGCTTGCCCAGTGCCAGATGAACGCAGGAAAAACCCTGCTCTTTTACCGCCTTCAGACGCTCCGGAAGCGGCAGGTTGATACTGTCATGGAGACGCAGGCCGATCTGCATAGGTTCTCTCCTTTATCCGTTGATCTCTGTCACAGCTGCTGATGCGATGTGCGGATCGTTTTCCACAAGCGACGCATATGGCTCACCAAGCTTCTTCAGTCCATCCGCGATCATCCCAGCATAAAGCATCGCGCCGGAGTATTTCAGGTGTGAATTGTCCGTCTGTCCAACAGGGAGAATGAAAAGAAAATCTCCGGGGCGGATCTCACCATCGATCTTATCAAGCCTTCCTTCATCGATAAAGCTCTTTGTACTCCTGCCGTTCACTGCATGGCTGCATATCAGCACATCACTCGCCGCGTAACGGTCAAACGCCTGCGCGATCCCGGTCTGCGGCCATGTCAGGTATGTATTTACCGCGGAAGTCGAATCTCCCGCCCAGAAAATGATCTGCATATCGTATAGCGCTTACAAAGATCCGAAAAAGAACATACGTGAGTGCAGCAGCACTCACGCTGATAAAACGGCGATGCGGGCTGTACTCCTGTTCTCAGAATTTCGTGCTGTCCCGTTTGATGATATCGCCGGCAAAGTATTTCTTTTCGGGAAACGCACCGCCATCCAGTACGCAAAGAAGCGCTTTGACAACCTGTTCGCTGATATCCTCCAGATGGTTGTCCACAGAGGTCAGTTCAGGATCGCAGCATTTGGTGAGGATAGAATTGTTGTATCCGATGACCTGCAGATTCTTCGGAATAGAGATCCCGCATCGGCGTGCGAACTTCGCAGCGCCAAGCGCAAGATAATCCTCGGAGCAGACGATACCGGAAAAGTGCATGCCGGATTCCCATAGGCGCTCAATTCTTGTGGAAACCCCGTCGATATCTTCGCGGTCACCTACATAAAGAAGATGGAAAGTATCCTCGATCCCCTTCTCGGAACATGCGTCCTTGAAGCCGCTCTGTTTTTTGCGGCCGCTGTAGGACTGTGTATCATAGAAATACAGAAGACTCTTTACGCCGTCGTCGATCAGAGCGTTCGTCGCGTCCTTGGTCGCCTGATAGTCATCACAGCTTGCACTGTAGATGTTGGGATAATCAAGTTCGCCGTTCAGAAGGACCAGCGGCATTCTGTCCGCCGCCTCACGGATATATGCATTTTCCGTTTCATTCTGCCCGATGAAATGTGAACCGACCAGAGCGATCGCATCCACCTCTTTGGCAAGCAGCAGCTTAAGCGACTCCTGTTTGCGCTGGAAGGTGTAGCCGGTCGTACACAGCATTGAATGGTAGCCGCTCTCACTCAGCTTGCGCTCGATGAAATAAACCGCCTTGGCGAGATAAAGATCCGAGGAGTCAGCGCAGAGAAGTCCGACGGTTTTAGAGTTATGCATAACCTGCCTCCTTATTTTGTCTCCAGATTGAACCCAAAGTAACGGACAGCGTTATTGTAGGAGATATCCTTAACGATCTCTCCGAGAATATCCATATCGGAAGACGGATACTCGCCGTTTTCGACCAGTGTTCCCAGATAGTTGCACAGGATCCTGCGGAAATACTCATGCCTTGTGTAGGACGTAAAGCTGCGGGAATCCGTCAGCATACCCACAAATCCGGAAAGATTGCCGGATTCCGCCACAGACAGCAGCTGCTGTTCCATACCGCTCTTGGTGTCGTTGAACCACCAGGCGCTCCCCTGCTGGATCTTGGCAACTGTCGGGCCTTCATTAAAGCAGTTCAGGATCGTATTGATGATCGGCAGATCATTCGGATTCAGGCTGTACAGGATGGTCTTGGGGAGGCATCCGATCGTGTTCAGCGCGTTCAGGAAATCTGCAAGCTCACCCATCGGATGATAGGCATCAATGCAGTCATAACCGGTATCCGGCCCCAGCATACTGTACATCAGCGTATTATTGTCGCGCTTGCAGCCGAAATGCAGCTGCATCACCCACCCGCGGCGTGCAATCTCGCTGGCCTCAAACATCATAAAGGACGTCTGATAAGCAAGATCCTCCTCACGGGAGATCCTTTCGCCGGCAAGGCGCTTTTTGAAGATCTCCTCGATATCATTGTCCGAGGAAGGACGCCAGGCGACATATTCAAGAGCGTGATCGGTGACAGTGCAGTTTCTGGAAGCGAAATAATCAAGACGTTTTACGAGCGCTTCCTTGAGTGTGGAAAAGGAACTGATCTCAACACCGCTGACTTCGGAAAGCGTTGCGATGTAGTCGGTGAAATCAGGCTTTGAGATGTTCTTGGCTTTATCCGGGCGCCATGCGGGAACGACCTGTACATCAAATGTATCATCTGCCGCAATTTTGTCATGCCACTCCAGGGAATCTACGGGATCATCGGTGGTACAGATCAGCGTAACACCGGACATTTTGATCAGTCCGCGGACACTGTGGTCTGCCTCATTGAGTTTCTTATTGCACAGATCATAAACCTCCTGCGCAGTCTTTTCATTGAGGACCCCGTCATAGCCGAAATACTTTCTGAGCTCAAGATGTGCCCAGTGATAAAGGGGATTGCCGACAGCTTTTCCCAGACACTTTGCAAATGCGAGGAATTTCTCCCTGTCCGGTGCATCTCCGGTGATGTACCTTTCATCGATGCCGAAGGCTCGCATGAGGCGCCACTTGTAGTGATCACCGCCGAGCCAGACCTGCGTGATCGTCTCAAATTTCCGATCCTCGGCAATCTCCCGGGGCTGGATATGGCAATGGTAATCCAGGATCGGCGTGCTTTCCGCGTAGTCATGATAGAGCTTTTTCGCAGGCTCATTCGTGAGAAGAAAATCCCTGTCCATAAAGTTACTCATTACGGTGCACCCCCTTCTACGCACTATACGCAGATCCTGCATACGGATCCGGTTTTAGTTCATGATCAGATGTCCAGTTCGCTCGTGCAATGCGGGCAGCGAGTTGCCTTGATACTGATCTCGGACTGGCACCGGGGACAGATCTTTGTCGTGGGTGCCTCTTCTTCCTTTTTCTTTGCCTTGGCGGCAATACTGTTCATCGTCTTTACGAGACAGAAGATCACGATGGCCATCAGCAGGAAATTGATGATCGCGGTGATGAATACGCCATAGTTGAGCGTCGATGCACCGGCCTCCTGTGCCGCTGCAAGAGTCGCATAGTTTGAACCGTCAAGCGAAATGAACCAGTTCGTGAAATCAATCCCGCCGGTTGCCAGGGAGATCAGCGGCATGATGATGTCATTGACAAGGGAATTGATGATCGCCTGGAAAGCGCCGCCGATGATAACAGCAACAGCGAGATCCATGACATTGCCGCGCATGATGAACTCGCGGAATTCACCGAAAAAGCCCTTTGCTTTGGATTTTGCCTGTTCTTTGTCTGCCATGATGGGATACCTCCTTTAAAGAAATGCGCTCCCGGAAGCAAGCTCCCGTCGCGCATTTTTCTCGCGTTATCTGTATGACTTGTGGCTTAAGCAGGATACGGGAGTCGGACCCGCCTCTTCAGCTTGGGAAGCTGACATACTACCGATGTACTAATCCTGCAGGATACAAAAGATTATAGGCTTTTTTCGGGTATGTTGTCAAGTGCCGCATTGCAGCGTTTCCGGCAAAAAGCCGCACAGCGCAGAACAGCGCAGCCTGACCCGGCTGCACTGTCAGCGCATGAATGAAACTGTGATCGGATGCTTTAAATCTGCTGGACGTTTCCGCATGTATTGCATTTGCCGCGTGACCCCTGGATGCGTGTAAATATGGTAACTGTCCCGCAGGTGTTGCAGTGAGCAGTGGTCGTGCTGATATCGCACATAACAAAACTCTTCGCCGGATCGATCAGTGACGCAGAACTGCCGCCGTTGACATCTTCCAGCTTATTATCCTGAATTTTTTCCATAGCCTCATTTCCTTTCGCCATTTGACTGCTCCTTTCCGTTCATCTCTTACAGACTGAACAGAACCTCGAGATTTGTCTTGATCAGATATCTTTCAGTACATGTGGTGTTTTCACACTGAAACCGGCTTGTATTGCCTCCTTCAATGCGTACCTGATCGATATACTTCATTTTACTCTTGCACTTGGGGCAGTATGCCACAGGATCCGTGCTTTTCTCTGCGGCCGCACCGCCTGTTACCTGTTCCAGGGTATTGTCCTTCAGTTCCGTCATGTTCCACCTCCGCTTTCATCTTCTGCGACAGCGCAATGATCTTTTGCTTTAATCATATATACATCCCCCAAAGAAAAAATCTTCAGCGGATATGAATTTTTTCAGAGTCCTGTATACCTAAAACTTTCCCGCACGATAAGATCCAAGGATCCTGAGATCCGAGCAGACATCTGAAAGTCCGCTCAGCATCTTCTGCCCGTCAGGGGTATTGATGTTACCCTCTGCTTCGATAAAGAAATAATACTTCCAGAGCAGTTCCTTCAGAGGGCGGCTGCGCACGCTCTTCATATTATAGCCGCAGGCGCCGATGATGTTAAGAGCCTTTGCAAGAGATCCCGCTTCATTCCTGACCGTACAGACCAGGATAAAACTGTCGTCTTCTCCGTCTGTCTGCTCACCCTGCCCGCGAAGTGTCCTGGAAAAAGAAGCAAATCTTGTTGTATTGACACCGCTGTCCTGGATCTGCTCATCAAGAATCTTCAGCCCCATCAGTTCAGCAGTTTCCCTGGAAGCGATCGCTGCAACCTCAGGATCGTCTGTATCCCTGACATACTGTGCCGCAAGTGCGGTATTGCCGAATTCTTCAGTGGAAAATCCGTGACGGGCGATATAATCCGAGCACTGATGCAGTGCCTGCGGATGGCTGATGACCTTTCTTACTTCTTCTCTTACAGCGTTCTCTGTACCGATCAGGCAGTGCCTCACGGGAAGCTCGATCACCTGATTGATGAACAGTCCGCCCTGAAATGCAAGATCCATCACAGCCCCGACTTCCCCTGCGTAGCTGTTCTCAAGCGGAAGCACGGCACAGTCGCACTCTCCCGCCTCAACGCTTTGATATGCCTGATGAAAGCTCTGTCTGCATTGAAGTGACGCTCCGTCAAACATGGTCTTTGCGGCGATATAGGCAAATGCTCCGGGAACACCGCTGTAGGCGATCTTCATCCCGGAGAGCAGGCGGTCCTGATACCTGCGTGACAGTCCGATCGTACCTTTCAGAAATTCCACATAATAACTCTCGATCGCGGGATCGCTTATATATGATCGATTGTTCTCGATCAGAAATTCCTCCCTGGAACGGTCAACAACGGAAAGGCCGCGTTCTTTCTTATACGCGGCGATCCCGGCGCATGCTTTCATGCGTTTCTCAAATAGCTCCGCCATCTCTTTGTCGATCAAAGAGATGATCTCCCGCTGCTTCAGCAGCTCATCTTTTTCTTCCATAATCACATCCTCTGTACAGATAAGGGTCAGACATCCAGGTTCACAAGATCATGTATTTCCTTTGGCGTCCCGGAAGCATCAAGAGATCCGGGGCCGATCGGGATCGCCTGAATATGCCATCTGTCCATTCTATAACCGGTCCGCCAGCCGATCGAATACTCCTCATCCTCAGTGACATCAGCGCTGATGATAAAGGCGACATCCCAAAGAGCGGCAAGATCCTGTACGATGGACCACTGCCCGCCCTGCTGCGTACTGATGGGCGGAATAAAATCCTTTATGAGGATCTGCTCGCGGTCTGATCCATTCCAGAAGGCCAGGTCGGTGCCGCTTTCACTGTAGATCGTATACAGGTCTCCCGGTACATGGGCGGCATAGTACATTTCTCCGCTTTTATCGATCGCCATACGAGGTTCCTCGGTGTACTCCTCCTCATAGGCATCTACGGCCGCTGCCACTGCAAGACTTCCGGGTTCACCGGGGGTTGCGGTGAGTGCCTGCCACTTTGAGAGGAAATGTCCGGTACCCTCATAATACCCCAGGCCGAGATAAAACTCTCCATGTTCTCCTTCCAGATACTGGCCCGGTTCCGGGTAAAAGAACAGTCCCTCCACATCCAGCGGCGGGATCTTTCCCAGCTGAGTTTCTTTCCCCTGTCCGTCGACCGACACCAGGGTATATTCCTCATTCGCGTCAGTATGCATGGCGATCAGGTATTCTCCCGCAAATCCGCAGTAATAGTAGTAACTGCTTTCATTTCCAAGACTTGCGATCTGCATGCCATCCCGGAACAGTCTGATGTTCATGAACTGCCCCTCCAGCTGCTGTACAGCCAGGATCTCACCGCTTTCAGAAATCCCCAGGGGTGTCCCCATGCAGTACATACTCTGCTGACCTGTTTCGATGTCTATGAAATCGGTATGGCAGGCGGAATAATCATCTCCTTCACGATTTCCGAGATAGAACCCTCCCGGACAGGCAAAGAGCTTGCCGGTCCCGGTCACGGAAAAGAGTTCGTCCCAATCATTGTCCGTCGTATCATAAACGGCCAGGATACAGGAGACAGCCTGATCCTCCCCGGTCAGAAATTCTCCGAAGGTCGCCCCATCCCGGAGACATTTCGGCTCTATAAGACGGATGTATACCTCGTTTCCGACACGGACAAAGTAACTGCCGTTGTTTTCCACATCTCCCCTTGCAAAAGCATCATGAAAGCTGTTCCCATCCTGTGAAGACATATTCTCAGATGCGGCATCAGAATATTCCGTGCCGGCTCTCTCCACCTCTGAGGCAGCATTCTCAAGCAGCTTTGATGCATTCTCGACCAAGGCATCCGATGAAGGTCCCTTAACAGCTTTTGTTTCCCGAACATTACTGTCAGAGGAGTTCTTTACGGATGACGCTTCCTCTCCGCAGCCGCAAAGCAGTAAAGCGCAGAGAAGAAGAAATACCAGATGCTGTTTGAAAAGCTTTCTTTTCATCCCTGTCCTCAATGTGATGTTTTGACTATGTATTATACAATACTCGGCAAAAAAACACATCCATTTCTCATCGAACGTCCATGTCCTGCAGCACGCTGCGGTCCCAGAGCAGGATCCTCAGCTTTTCCGCCATCTTTTCCGCGGGCTGTGTAAACTCGGAATTGGTCATGACAACACCGACCATGCAGTCATAGTAATCCCTGGCCGCATAGACCTCCTGGACAGCAAAGATCCCGACAGGATGGTCGTATCTCTTGCACTGAACAGCATAACTCACACCGTCCCGAAAGCACAGGATATCCGCGCCAAAGTCCCGGGAACCCGGCGTCACGTGTACATCATAAAATCCATGTTCGTTGAGGAGCTGCGCGCAGTAGAGTTCAAAATCATGACCTTCAAGATCGTCAGGGCCAAAGGGCTTCAGTCGTTTCGTGCGCAGAAAGAAGATAAATGCGAGGACCAGAACTCCGCCGCCCAGGAGCAAAGCAACGATCACAGCGGTCTGAGACATGAAAGAGATCACACCTTTCCTTTGTAGATCAGGCACAGCATTGTCGTATCATCAAACTGCACCGCACCCGCAACAAAGTCGCCGAGATCTTCCTGCACCCGTTTGAGGATCATCGCAGGATCCATGGTGTCATTTTCCTTGCGGAGTGATGCTTCCATACGCTCAGGGCCGTAGAATTCCCCATCCTCATTATTTGCCTCCGGAACGCCGTCTGTATAGACAAACACCGCATCGCCCGGAGCGAGCATGATCTCATAATCATGGTATTTTGAACCTTCGATCCCGCCAAGGACCATCCCATGCCTGTCCTTGATCAGCCTGAAGCCCTCACTGCCGCTGCGTATCGCGGGAAACTCGTGACCGGCATTCGCACATACCATTCTGCCGGTACTGATCTCCAGGATTCCCAGCCAGACAGTGACAAACATTTCCGTCATAGGACTTTTTTCACACAGCTTTTCATTGACGGAAGACAGGATCTCTGCCGGCGTCCCCCCGGCTCTTGTCCGTTCACTGAGCATGATCTGCGCAGACATCATAAAGAGTGCCGCAGGAACGCCCTTGTCAGAGACATCGGCGATCACCAATGCCAGATGATCCTCATCGATCTCAAAGAAATCATAGAAATCTCCGCCGACGTCTCTGGCCGGTATCATGGATGCTCGCAGAGAAAACTCCGGCCGGTCGGGGAAATCTGTCGACAGTGCGTTCATCTGTATGGATGTGGCCAGACTCAGTTCATACTCCGTCCTCTCCCGTTCACTGGCCATCACTGCGATCTGTTCCGTATAACGATCCATTTCACGCGTCAGAGAGGAGAACTGTCCTGCAAGAACACCGATCTCATTGTGATCCGGGACCGTGGAGAGTGTCTGCTGTACCTTATTCGCGTCCTTGTCACGCTGATATTCCAGCACGCTCTTCTGCACCTTTTCAAGCGGAGAAAGGACCGTAAACCTCAGTATGAGAAGCATCAGGACGGCGATGAGGATCAGGAAGACAACGGCCTGTATGCGGAACCCCCTGATATACCCGAGACTCTGGCTGATATCCCGCATAGAGATCGTACTGATGAGTACAAGTCCCTGGTCCGCATACTTATCTCCGATCTGATAGAGTATTCCGAATTTGTCGTCCATGGAATAGGTCAGCCAGCCCCAGTTCAGTTCGCTCTCCCTGGTTGCTTCCGTAAACCGGTTTCTCAGCTCAGCGAGCGTCTCAAACGGGATCTTATCGCCCAGTTTATAGGAAGATTCATTCCCTTCTGCGCTTCCGTCAATGAGCACGATCGGATCCTCTCCGGTCAGGTTCATCTGCACCAGATATAGATCATTTACTTTTTCTTCGCTCAGCTGCAGCTGCAGTTCCCAGAACAGATAGGTATAGACAGCGTTTGCATAGGTCATATGCCATTTCTCAGGGAGCTGTTCCAGGATCTCTGATGTGATATTGGTGATCTCACCATACTCAACGATGTTTGATTCATGAAGGTATTCGGTCATAGCCACCCATTCATTTACTTTCTCGGAATCAAAATCTTCAAAAAAGTTCAGGACGATCTCGTCCGGGTGCTCCTTCCAATAATCAATCGCCCAGTTCAGACCGTCATAATCCAGGATCGCTTTTTCCACTCCTTTCAAGGAAAACTCCACCTGATCCTTTCTGGTCATCAGATAGGAAGTAAAGGAGGCGCATGTCAGATAATTCGTGATCACAACAATGACAATCAGAAAAAGAAGTCCCAGGATGCTTCCAACCTCCACAAGGATCCCCCGGATCCGCACACACATCACAAGAAGGGTGATCGCGAGCGCAAGCGTCAGGTTGGTGATCCCGAGATCACTGATCACCAGTACAAAATGCACGCGCAGCAGGATCAGGATCCCCAGGATCAGGCCCGTATTCCAGTTGACCCTGAAAAGGAGAACCATGGACACGAGCAGATAGATCATCGTCGCAATGTCAAGAAGATGATAGTACGCCGCATGTTCATAGGCCAGCGTAGCGGGATCGATGCGGAACAGAAAGCCGAAAGGGAGGTTCGCGATCAGGAGCAGCAGGGAAAAGCAGGCGGGGATCGCAAAAACCAGGAGCTGCTTCCTCGAAATATCCTTTTTCCCGCAGTAATGGATGAGAACATACAGGAAGATCAGGTAGAGAAAGAGCTGTGTTGTGATATTGTGCAGGGTATGACCGGCCATGATGAGCGGGATCCTGCACGCGATATCCACGCTCTCGATAACAGTATCAAAAGCGTCCAGAGCAGCCCCTGCCAGAGATATCAGAAGAAGAACGATCAGCAGTCTGTCCTGCGGCAGTTTTTTTCTGCTGTGCCAGAGGATGATGCCGATGAGCATCACCGCCATCAGCGCGATGGTGATAACATTCACGCTGACACTAAAAGCGACACGGTCCATCATAATTTCTGCCCGTTCCTCGCAAGACTCCCCGCAAGCATTCTTGCGGCAAAGAACAGGATCGCCTTTTCATCCTCCTGCCAGATACGCGTATTGGCCGGCTCTCCGCAGATCAGATAGCCAAAGCCGTGCATATCGACCGCCACACGCATGATCAGGATTGTCTCGATATTCGCCTCCAGAACCGTTTTATAGAATTCAGGGCTGTATTTTTTGATCTCGTTCGGCCCATAGGCGGCATACATGTCTTCGACCATCAGATCATCAATATCCGACGCATCCAGACACATGTCGGGATCCTCGAGGGAACGCAGTTTTTTATCTTCACCGACATAGTAGAGATTGGTGATCCTGAGCTCATTCTGCAGCGTATCATAAGCCGCCAGCAGCTTGGATCGTATGTTGGGCAGCAGATCGAACTGCAGTGCCAGCCGGTGAAAGGTGTGATAGATCCCTTCCTTGGCGATCGTGGATATCTCAAGGTTTTTGTGTTTTTCCTCAACATAGATGATATAGCAGTTTCTGCCCTTGTTCTTGCCGCGGTACAGCGTCTTGTCGATCAGGGCAAACATGCCGTCGTAATCCTGCGCATCTTCCGGATAGGTGGCGCAGCCGATCGTCCCCGTGATGAACGGCTCACAGGTTCCCAGATTGACATTTTTGCGCAGGACCTTGTAATTAAAATACATCCCCTCCAGGAAATGCTTTTTTTCATCGTAATTGAGGTCCTGCAGGTTGACAAAAAGCAGCTCGTCACCGCCGAACCTCCCCGCAAGTCCGATCTCGCCGATATAGTTTCTCAGTCCCGCTGATACATCCGTCAGGACACCGTCACCGACCTTGTGCCCATAGGTGTCATTGATGAACTTGAAATTGTCAAGATCAAGCATGCCGTATGTAAACGGCTGGTTGTGCTCGATCATCCACTTCACAAATCCGATGATGAACGGACGGGAGATCAGTCCCGTGAGAGAATCGAGGATCTCGCTGATCTCATGACTCTTCATCTCCTCAGCGAAATACGGATATTTAGACAGGATTTCACTGGTATAGTTGTATTCCATCATAGTGATCTCCCCCATTGGACGTTCAGCAGACTGCGCGGATCAATCTGCTGATTTTACCTTTTTCCATGCTTCATTATACAACCGATCCCCGTCCTCGCCAAGCGAAACATAGGTGTCGCATCTGGAAAGCGTCTCTTCATCAGGAAATGCCACGTTCGAGTTGCGGATGTCCTCGTCCTCGATCATCTCCTGCGCGGCGACATTTGGCGTGGAATAAGTGATATACTCAAAATTCATCAGTGCAATGTCGGGCCTGCAGAGGAAATCGATCCAGGCAAGCGCGTTGTCGACATTTCTGGCGTCCCTCGAGATGACCCAGCCGTCGATCCATACATTGGAGCCTTCCTTGGGGATCACATACTCAAGATTCTCGTTCTCTCTTCTCGTATAGATCGCTTCACCTGAATAGATCACGCCGAGCGCGGCCTCATCGCCGATCATCTTGTCGCGCACCTGATCGACCACATATGCCTGAACCAGCGGAGCCTGTGCGATCAGGTCATCCGTTGCCTGCCGGATCTCCTCCGGGTCAACGGAATTGATGGAATACCCGCGTCTGGCAAGCGCCACCATAAAGGCATCGCGGATGGAATCCTGCATCAGGATCTCTCCCTGGTACTTCGGATCCCACAGGATATCCCAGCTGTCCACCGGCCCGTCTACCATCGTCTTGTTATAAAGGATCCCGACGGTCCCCCAGCAGTACGGAACAGCATACTCATTGCCCGGATCAAAGCTCGTCGCGGATTCATAGTACTGCTTTCCGATATACTGCAGAGCATTGGGGATCTTTGCCGGATCCAGTTTCATCAGCATATCGTTATCTATGAGCTTGGCGATCATGTAATCCGACGGGCACAGGACGTCATAAGCGGAACCGTCGGCCGCGACCTTGGCATACATGATCTCATTGGACTCAAACTCGTCATAGACCACTTCGATCCCGGTCTCTTCGGTAAACATTTCGATCACTTCGGGATCAATGTACTCACCGGCATTATAAACAAAAACCTGCGTGCTGTTCTTGGAGAACACGCCGCCGAAGGCAAGCGCCATGAGAATGATCGCGATACTGGCGCCGGAAGCGAGCGCGATCACACCGATCCTGCGGATCTTTTCCCGCTGTACGCTCCTCTCCCGCCGTACGCTCTTTCCTGCCTTTGCCTTGATACGGTCCGAGGTCAGAAGCAGGATCAGCACGACGATAAAAATGATCGCCGACAGCGCGTAGATCTCCGGCCGGATACCGCGCTTTACTTCACTGTAGATCTTTGTTGAGAGTGTATCAAAGCCGGATCCCTTGGTGAAATAGGTGATAATGAAATCGTCGATCGACATCGTAAAGGCCATCAGTGCTCCGGAGATGATCGCCGGCGTCAGATCGGGCAGAATGGTCTTGCGGAAAGCGAAAAACGGCTCCGCGCCGAGATCCAGAGCCGCCTCATATACCGAGGGACTGATCGTTTTCATCCTGGGCAGGACGGAAAGCATGACATAGGGAATGTCAAAGGTGATATGCGCGATCAGAACGGTCAGGAATCCGGTCTCGAAATGCAGCACCTTGAACAGCAGCATCAGGGAGATACCGGTCACGATATCCGCGTTGATCATCGGGATGTTGGTCACACCGATGACCAGCGACCTCGTTCTGCGCTTCATGCCGGTCAGTGCGACGGAAGCAGCCGTACCGATCAGCGTTGATACGATTGTCGCGATGAGCGCGATGATGAGCGTATTCGCCATGGCGTTGAGGACCTCGGAATCATGGATCAGATTCGCGTACCACTCCATGGTGAATCCGCCCCATTTGGCACGGGACTTGCTCCCGTTGAATGACAGGACGATCAGGGTGACGATCGGGGCGTACATGAATAGAAAGATGATCGCCATATAGATTTTTTCGACCGGATGGCGCTTACTGTTCATCTTTCTTCTCCGAAAGTGCGGAAACGACCATATTGATCACGATAAAGACCATCAGCACGATGGAGAGGCCGCTCCCCAGATGCCAGTCATAGGTCAGGGTGAATTCCTGCTCAATGACATTGCCGATCAGCAGGATCTTGGAGCCGCCCAGCATGGTTGAGATCGCAAAGGTCGTCAGTGCCGGGATGAAGACCATCGTGACGCCCGATATGATCCCGGGAACCGTCAGCGGCAGTGTGACGCGAAGGAACGTCTGTACAGAATTCGCCCCGAGATCCCGGGCCGCGTTGATGACATTGTCATCGATCTTGGACAGTGAGTTGTAGATCGGCATGATCATGAACGGCAGGAAATTGTAGACCATACCGATCACGATCGCGGCGGGCGTGTTGATGACGTGTATGCCCGGAAGATGCAGAAACTCGAGGATCCCGTTGATCACGCCGTGATTCTCCAGAAGCGTCATCCAGGAAAAAGTCCGAAGCAGAAAGTTCATCCACATCGGCAGGATGAAGATCGTGGTAATGATTCCCTGGCTGCTCACCTTATTCTTCGCCAGGATCATACCGAGCGGATACGCGAGCAGGAAACAGATGACCGTGCTCAGGATGGACAGTTCCAGAGCAAGGAGCAGTGATTTGGCATGCTCGGGCTGCAGGATCGATGCGATATTGGCCGCGGTAAAGGCACCGGTATCGTCCGTAAAGCCGTACCACAGGATCATCGCAAGCGGCACCAGGATAAAGATCAGCGCCCAGACAAAATACGGTGAGGCTATCGTCCCCGCTTTTTTCGGATCTCTGAACACGCTACTCCTCCACTCCGATCGCCTGTTCATCCTCGGACGCAGGCTTGTTCATGACCTGGATATTAAAGGGGTCAACACGGATATCGATCTGGGATCCGACAGGGGATTCCTTGGTGGAATGTACAAGCCATTCAAAACCACCGGCCTGTACCTCCATCTCGTAGTGCACACCCTTGAAGATGATGTGAGTAACCTCGCCGGGGATACATCCCTCTCCGCGCGGAACGAGTTCCACATCCTCCGGCCGGATGACAACATCCACGGGTTTTTCTTCCCCGAAGCCCTTATCGACACAGGGAAATTCCACGCCGAGGATCCGTACGAGCTCATCCCGTACCATCGTCGCGGTGATGATGTTGGAATCGCCGATGAAGTCGGCAACAAACGCGTTTTCGGGTTCGTTGTAGATGTCTTCCGGCGTCCCTTCCTGCTGAATATACCCCTGGTTCATGACGACGATGTGATCCGACATCGTCAGGGCTTCCTCCTGATCATGGGTCACATAGATAAAGGTGATCCCCAGCTCCTTTTTCAGACGGATCAGTTCATACTGCATATCCTGTCTGAGTTTCAGATCCAGTGCGCCGAGCGGCTCATCCAGAAGAAGCACCTTGGGTTCGTTGACGATGGCACGGGCGATCGCGATCCGCTGCTGCTGACCTCCGGACAGGGAATCAGGCATGCGGTGTTCATAGCCCTCCAGATTGACGAGCTTGAGCGCATAAGCGATCTTATCTCTGATATACTGATCGCTCTTATTCTTGATCCTGAGGCCGAACGCGATATTGTCGGCGATATCCATGTGCGTAAAGAGAGCGTACTTCTGAAATACGGTGTTGAGCTGACGCTTATTCGGCGCGAGCGCGGTGATATCTTTGCCGTCAAAAATGACCTGCCCCTGATCCGGGGTCTCAAAGCCGCCGATGATGCGGAGCGTTGTCGTCTTGCCACAGCCCGAGGGCCCCAGCAGTGTCACAAACTCGTTTTCGTGGATCACGAGATTTAAGTCATCCAGGATCAGCTGGCCGTCAAACGACTTGGAAATATGGGTAAGCGTGATCAGTTCTTTACTCATTCGGATATACTCCTTGGCTTTTTATCCTACAAGTTTACAATAAAATCAGGATGTTTTCCACTTTTTTCAAAAGTGCTCCCATTTGTCATGTGTACTGTGCATCCGGGATTCAAGATCGTACTTTTTGTCCATCAGCATCTGCCAGAGGGAGCTTAAGGTCCAGGTACGCATCTTCCAGAGTTTCAACGCGCACAGAAGGATCAGGCACCACGCAGGAACAGTCAGGAGCAGCTGCAGCAGATAAAGGAGCGAAAAAAGATTGGTATACCCGCGCGCGATATTCTCCCAGTACGGAAATACGACCGGATTCGTCTGAATACCGGCAGTAAAGAGATTGCCGAGGTTCCCCAGCAGCGACTCCTCGGAAAACCTTGTGCTGTTCTCGACAAGGACGATTCCGCTGTCATCCGGTTTGATCTTTTCACGCAGGATGTTCAGAGCAAAATTCCGGACAGGATTCGGCATCACGATCTCAAAGGTACGGATCCCGTAGATCTTGGCCGTCCCGATCGCCGCAGCGTCCGTTCCGTTATCCCCCGGTTCTTCTCCGACGATCGTCCCGAGCTGACAGAGTGATGACAGGGAGATGATGCAGAGATTTTCCGGGATCTGCGCCTTCTTTTCGATAAAACCTCTCTGCGGGATCGTGAAAACGCCGTCTATGGTGTGCGGGATCCCTGAGATACTGACCGTGCGTCCAACGATCTCATAGGAGCCGAAAAGCTGCCAGGCGAGAGTCTCATCAATGAGAATATGGTCGGGAACAAGAAGCGACGGTGAATAAATTTCACCGGACAAAAGGCGCACCGGATGAAAGCGGAAGAAATCCCCGTTTGTTCCGATCGCGTTGGCCTTGATCTGCTGCTTTCCGTCATCACGCGCAATGGATACGATCCCCTGAGAGCTGCTGCAGGTGACAAAAAGATCCTTTTCATCCTCGCCCTGCTCCAGAAGAGATGCCTTGATCATCTCCTGTGAAATATCATACTGCAGGGATCTGATGCCGAAATCATCGTTTGTCTGTCCGTTCGGATAAAAGACACTGATCTGACTGACACCCTTGCCTTCATCCGACCAGGTTTCAGCGGCCTGCTGGTCGATCAGGGAATCCTCAAGCGTCACCCTGATCACATAGGGAATAAGCGCAAGAACAAGCAGTGCCGCCGCGATGATCAGCAGCACATAGATATATCTGGGAACCCGTTTTAAAAAATCAAGGATCCGCTTCACGACATACTGTCCGCAAGCCGCACATACTGTCCGGGCTTGATCGGCTCGGAAGACGTGGTGATGACATATTCATAGCCCTGGAGCGGTGCGGTGATCGCCGTATTCGTATCATCTGCATCCTGTATCTCGACATCGACACGGGTCGCCACATAACGATTGCCCAAAGGACTTGATTTGCTCTGTACGATCAATATGAACTTGCCGTTGTTATCCTCACGGATCGCACTGTTGGGAACCGTCAGCTCATAAGTCTGCGCGTTCTGGCCGATCTGCAGCGCCACATTCTGTCCCGCCTGAACCTCGGGGCTCGCGATCTTGAACTCAAGGAGCTTCTTTCCCGAGGGATCGCTCGGATCATTCTTGATCGCGGAAAGCGTCGCGGTAAAGTCCGTATAATACCAGGCGTTCTGAGGCTCTGCGGGATCACCGATGTGCACCTTGCGAGCCTGCTCGTTGGTGACCGAAAAGCTCGCGATCATATCCCTGCCAGCGACCTGAATGATCGCCGCGGGAGTGTCCGCATTCGTTGTCTCACCGGCCACATAACCGACAGTAGTGATCGTTCCGGCTACCGGGGCATCGATCGTTGTACCTATGCTCTCCGCCTCCAGTTTTTTAACCTTTTCCTGTGCCCGTTCGATCTCGACCTGCTGGCTGGTCAGACTGATCTCCGCCTTGATGGCCGTAGTAAGCTCACTCTTTTCTTTTTCAATCTCCGTGATCTCTGCTTCTGCTTCCGTCACATCCTTTGTCGCATCATCAACAACGCGCTGGACGAGTTTGAGCTGATAATCACGCCCAAGCGCCATCTGAGATTCATAGGTACCCAGCTGACTTTTATCTTTGGTATTATAGGCGAGCTGAATTTTATAGGCATCTATCTGTTCCTGAAGTTCTTTCTTATCATCCTCGTTCTGCGATTCGCTTATTTCAATCTCAAGTTTTGCAAGCTCATATGTGGCTATCGCAGATGTATATTCCGGTGTCAGCTCATTATACTTGTTCTCATTGGATTCTCTGGCAAACTGGATCTCCAGCGCGACCTTCTGGTCCTCCGCCGCGCGCTTTGCGGCCTTTGCAGCATCAAGTCTTGCCTTTGCCGCATCAAGCCTGGACTGCATCTTCCTGAGCTTTTCCTGATACTCGTCCGCTGTCGATTCCACACCCGCTCTGAGATCCGTGATCACGGCATCCGGAACCGTCCCATCGAACATGGCCGTCTCATAGGCGGTCTGCAGTTTGGACAGTTCCTCCTGCGCTTTGGTCAGTTCCTCGGATTCCATATCCTCCAGTTCGAACAGCGGATCGCCCTGCTCAACCGTATCCCCGACATGGACAAGAACACTGGAGATCTTGCGAGACTGCTTCACAACGACCTTGTATGGATTATCGGCTTCCACCTTACCGGTGCCGCGGACTTTGGGCGAGATCGTCCCCTCCTGCACATAGGCGGTCGCAACCTCGGGCAGCGTCCGGTTCATCCAGGTATTGGAAAAAAACGTCAGAAACAGCAGCACCGCCAGAAAGATGATGATCGCGTTCTTGATGCGGTCCTTGCGTCTGCGGGCAGCTTTTTCAGGGTCCTCGACAGTCTTTACCTTAACCGCGGTCTCCTCCGCGGTTTCCTCCGCTGTATCCTCAATGAGCTTTTCATCTTTTCCTTCAGTCATCCCTTGATTCCTCCCTGATAGGTAATACCCTCTACCAGATATTCTTCACCGTATAAAAAGATCAGCAGCGGCAGGATCATGTAGATCACAGCCACAGCAAAGGCGAGCGAAATCTCCTGCGAATTGATCTTGGACAGAAACACCGAGAGCGGATGCATCTGTTCATCGGAAAGCAGGACCAATGGCTGCTCGACCATATTCCAGTAATCAATAAAGATCAGGATAGCAATGGAGTACACGCCTCCCTTGCACAGCGGGAGTGCGATCTTGGTAAAGATCTGCCACTCTCCGGCGCCGTCGATCTTGGCGGCCTCCAGAACGCCGGTCGGGATCCTGCGCATGAACTTCGTCAGCAGGAACACCGCGAACGGTGAAAATATCCCGGGCAGCCAGATCGCCCACTGGGTATTCACCAGATGAAGCGCGCGGCTCACCAGAAAATTCGGCACCAGCGTCACCTGATACGGCATCAGCATCAGAATGATGTAGGCAAAGAAGATGACCTCCTTGACCGTCGAACGCTCCCGCGAAAAACCATAGGAAGCGAGCGATGCTATGAGCAGCTGAAATACCACGATCGGCACCACATAGATAACGGAGTTCCAGAACTTCAGCAGATAGGCTGGACTGCGCAGGAGCACAGTCATATACTGAGATCCCGTCACAAAGTCCGGAATGAACTTCAGGTTGACCGTCTTGCCGATATAAACTTTTCCGCCGGTACGCGTTGTTGCAAACACCGCGCCGTAATTTGCACTGATCTCCGAGGACGACATGAAGGAGTTCGTCACCGTAAAGATCACGGGGATCAGAAACAGAAAACACGTCAGTGCCAGAAATACCGTCAGCATGATCCGCGCGATCTTCTGCCTCTTCAGGTGCCGCTCTTTTTCCTGTCTTTTTGCATCCTCAAAGGTCTTCAATGCCGTCTCCGGATCAGTCGTCCAGATCTCTTCCGAAGCGGTCCTCCGTGATAAACATGATGCCGACCAGGACGATGATCACGATCGACATCAGTACGGCTGCCGAGGACAGTTTCTGGTAATCCAGAGACACAAAGGTGTTGTTCATGTAATGCTGCAGCAGATACAGCGAATCATACGGATACTCGCCCGTCATCAGATAGGTCTCCCGGAAAACCTTGAACGAGTTCAGTACGCTCATGATCGTGACAAACAGGATCGTCGCCGAAATATAGCGAAGCTTGATCCTGAAAAAAACCTGTATCCGGCCTGCCCCTTCGATCCGGGAAACCTCGATCAAATCCTTGGGAACACTCGAGAGCGCCGCCATGAACAGGATCATATTGTACCCCAGATTCTTCCAGATGAACAGCAGAACGATGACAAACTGCGCATGTTCGCTCTTGAGCCAGTCAAGATGAATGCCGAACAGTCCGTTCACCAGGCCGTTGTGGTGAAACAGGACCTGCCAGATCAGGACGATGGATGCCACCGGCACCATCATAGGGCTCAGAAGACAGGATCTGAAAAAGCTCCTGGCGGGAATCGCACTCTCCATCATCACCGCGGCGATCAGCGCAAGCACGACCGCAAGAGGCACGGCAGCGAACGAAAACCTTGCCGTATTGAACATTGCCAGCTGATGCGCCTCGTTGGTCGCAACGCGCACATAATTGGTCAGTCCGACAAACTTATGCTGCACCGGATTATTCACTAGCGAATAGTAGATCACGACAAGAAACGGCGCTACAAAAAAAGTCAGCACGCCGGCAAGGCTCGGTGCGATAAACAGCCAGGAACGGATCTTATCTCTTTTTCGCCTGGTACTCTTCATATGCGGTCAGTTCCGGAAGCTGTTGACAGGTGCCGGGATCCGCCCGGTACGGGAGACAAATGCTTCACAGGAAGCTTTACTCACAGGCATGATCGGTGCCGTACCCAGGAGACCGCCAAATGTGGCCTCATCACCGACACCCTTTCCAATCACCGGGATCAGCCGTGCCGCCGTAGTTTTTCCGTTGATCATGCCGATCGCCATCTCGTCGGCGATGATGCCGGAGATCGTTGCCGCGGATGTATTGCCCGGGATCGCGATCATATCAAGACCCACGGAGCAGACACTGGTCATCGCCTCCAGCTTTTCTATGCACAGGGCACCGGAACGTGCCGCCGAGATCATCCCCTGGTCCTCACTTACCGGGATAAACGCCCCAGAAAGACCGCCTACGGAAGAGGAAGCCATGAGACCGCCCTTTTTGACCTGATCATTAAGAAGCGCGAGTGCCGCTGTCGTGCCCGGAGCACCTGCCTCGGACAGACCGATCTCGCACAGGATATCCGCTACAGAATCTCCGATCGCGGGTGTCGGCGCAAGGGAAAGATCGACGATACCGAAGGGTACCTCCAGGCGTCTGGCCGCTTCCGTCGCGACCAGCTGCCCGACACGCGTGACCTGAAAAGCCGTCTTTTTGATCGTTTCGCAGAGCACATCAAAGGACTGACCGCGTACACTTTCGATCGCGGTCTTGACAACCCCGGGGCCGCTGACACCGACATTGACTACCTCATCCTGCATGGTCACGCCGTGGAAGGCACCTGCCATGAACGGATTGTCGTCCGGAGCATTGCAGAATACGACCAGCTTTGCACAGCCAAGGGAATCCTGCTCTTTTGTCTTTTCCGCGGTCCGCCTGATGACTTCACCCATCAGGTGTACCGCATCCATATTGATCCCTGCGCGGGTCGAGCCGACACAGACAGAGGAACAGATCACACCGGTCTCCGAAAGCGCATCCGGAATGGATTCGATCAGCAGCCTGTCCGCCTGGGACATGCCCTTTTCAACAAGTGCCGAATAGCCTCCCAGAAAATTGACGCCCACGGTGCCCGCCGCACGATCCAACGCCCTTGCAATCTCCACGTAATCCTCGGGAACCCTGCAGACCCCTGCTCCGATCATGGCAATGGGAGTAACGGATATTCGCTTATTTACAATCGGTATTCCGAACTCTCTGGAAATCTCCTCTCCCACTCTGACGAGATTCTCCGCCTTGGATGTGATCTTGTCATAAATCTTCCGGCATCTCGTCGAAAGATCACCCTCAGCGCAGTCAAAAAGGCTGATCCCCAATGTGATGGTCCGCACATCGAGGTTCTCTTTTTCTATCATCGTATTGGTCGCAAGGACCTCTTTCTGATCGATATGAAGCAATGCTCTTTCCTTTCTACATCTGGGTGGACAGACGGTGCATGGATTCGAAGATCTCCTCGCGCTGGCACTTCACGGCCACACCGATCGAGGTCCCCAATGCTTCCAGTTCATCGGCGATCTCAGAAAAAACCGCATCCGTTCCGCTCATGTCAACGATCATCATCATATTAAAATAGCCCTGGACGATCGTCTGGGAAATATCCAGGATATTCAGTCCGTGATCGGCAAGATAGGTACAGATCTTCGCGATGATACCGACGGTATCTCTGCCGACAACGGTAATGATCACTTTGTTCATACAGATACCTCCTGTTCTATATCTCAAGGATCTCAGACAGTTCCGAGCGCGGTGCGACCTGCAGACGAAAATCCTCTGCATGGTACGGTGCGTCTGACATTTCAATCTCCACGCGGGCCGCTTCATAGGCAAGCTCCGGATAGTTGTTGACCTCACTTAAATGCGCGAGCAGGATCCCTTTGAGCCCGTCATGCAGAAGACCCGTCAGAAGCCTGCCTGCATCGTCATTGGAAAGATGCCCCGTTTCGCTCAGGATCCTGCGCTTCAGATGCCACGGATAGGGGCCCGCCTGCAGCATGCGGATATCGTGATTGGATTCCAGGACCAATGCGTCCGCACCAGAAAGAGCTGTGCTGATCGTTTCATCATAATGTCCCAGGTCGGTCGCCAGAGCGACTTTTTTGGTTTTCCCGTCCTGATCATGGCGTACGGAAAAACCAAACGGTTCCGCGGCGTCATGCGGGATCGCGAACGGTCTTACCGTCAGTTCCCCAAGCGTCACATCTTCCTGTGCCCGCAGTCTGAATCCCGAGATCTCCCGAAAGAGAGCGGGATCCATGATCTTTGCAATGCCTTCCAGGGTTCCCGCCGATGCATAGAGCGGAATTCTGTAATGCTTTTCCAGCATGGGGAGACCGCTGATATGATCACTGTGCTCATGGGTGACAAAGATCGCAGAAACATCATCGGGAGTTAATCCGAGTTCATGAAGTCCTTCGGTGATCCGTTTCATGGAAACACCTGCGTCGATCAGCAGGTGTGTGTTCTCTGTTCCGATATATGTACAGTTGCCGCTGCTTCCGCTTGCTATCGTTGCCAGTCTCACTTGCCTTCAGCTTTCCTTCCAGTACACTTCGATCTTATCTCCCTCGGAAAGCATCTGCATATAGTCTGGTGATGCACCGTTGACCATGGTGACGATCGCTCTCCCGTTGGAATGCTGGAGATCAAAATCTATATAGTCGAATATATCCACGAAAATATACTCACTCTTGCCTTTCAGAGTAAATTCTTCACCGTTGATCTCAATATGGAGGTCGACCGGTTCTTTGCTCTCCTCCTCTTCTTCCGCTTCCTCATCAGTTTCCTCGATGATCCCGGCCTCCTTGGCCGCCTGCTGCAGCGCCTGATACTCATCCTCAAAAAGACTCTTCTGTGTTTCTGCTTCGGCCTGAATAGAGCGCATCTCAGCGGAAACATCGGATGCGGGATCAGTTACCTCCTCATATACGGGTCCGTTCGGCGTATATGTCGGAGGATACTCTTCGGTTTCCAGAGGCTCCTTCTCATAGTAATCCGTTTCCTCTTCGGCTCCCGGATAATCATGATAATACTCCATGATGGCTTCTTCCTGTTTCTTGAACTCCACCTTGAAGTTTTCGTAGACAGGCGTATCACGGTCTGCGATCTCATTATTGACGATGATCACGGTATCGGGTGTCAGATAGATATCCAGCAGCGCTGCGATCTGTTCCGCCGTATCGTAGTCCAGGATCCTGACATCATCTCCGCTCTTGATGCCGTAGAAGCCTGTCTGCATCTGGCCGTTGACATGTGCGACGCGGGATGTTTCGACATCCTGTCCGTTGACATTGACCTTGAAGTTCTGTTTGAATTCCGGGAGAGCCTCGATATCCATCTCAGCGGCAGGTCCGGCAGTGGAACGGCGCACTTCGATGATATCGTTGCCGTGCAGCTGTGCGTGAATGTCGGCCGGCTGCCCATTCAGCAGGATCTCAGCGGACTCGCCGGGTTTTCCGCGGACGATGCGCTCCTTGCCGTTGATCGTAAAGACCAGATCCTTGCCGCGCTTGGGGAACAGATCCTCATTGGGGAAATCCACCTGCGCCGCCACATCGCCGATCGCCAGCTTGCCGTTGTCATAGAGCTTGACCTGCTGTCCGTTGAAATTGACGAATACAAAGTTATTGTTCGACGCGAAATAACTCATGCAGATGCCGAGGGGCGTCACCAGACGTGAATCGCGTTCGATCCCGTCATTCTGCATGAAGATGATGTCCTTCATGACCTCTTCGCCACGCAGCGCCACACGTTCCGCGGGGAGCCCCATGCATCTGGCGACTGCCTCGGTATACCCCGGGATCTTGCCGCCGCCGCCGACGATAAAGATCGCGCTGACAGGCTTATCGCCGTTCAGCCGCCGGATCTCATCCGTCACCTGCTGTGCCATTTCATCAACGGTCGGTTGCAGCACGTTGTAAAGTTCCTTGGAAGTGATGGACTTGTCAAGTCCCATGATATCGGTGTAGCTCACCTTGTTCTTAAGGCTCGCGCTGATCTTGATCTCATCGCCGGTCTGGAAGTCGACCAGGCAGTGCCTCGCCACAACCTCTGTCAGGTGATCGCCTGCAACAGCAAGCATACCGTATGCGACGATCGCGCCGTCATTTGTGATACAGATATCGGATGTTCCCGCGCCGACATCGATCAGGGCAAGATTCAGCATCCTGAATTTCTCCGGGATCGCCACTTCGATCGCCGCGATCGGCTCGAGTGTGAGATTTGCTACAGTAAGACCTGCACGCTCACAGGCCTTGTAGAGTCCGTCTACCACGTCATCCGGCAGGAATGTCGCGATCAGATCCACACCAACGCGTCCGGCGTCGTGACCCTCAAGATTGGCGATCATGTAATCGCCGAGATAATAATGCATTGTGGAGTATCCGACCAGATAATACTTGAGGTACTCCCCCTCGTGCTGCTTCAGGAACTCACTGTACGCCTGCTCCACAGCGCCGGATTCCAAATGGTAGACATCTTCGTCCGTGATGGTGTGCCCATCGGGAAACTCCATGTCGAAACGCGTCTGAATGGTCTGCAGGACTCGTCCGGCCGCCGCGATACATACATCGGTGAGTTCGATCCCTGTGGCATCCTCCAGATCCTTTTTTACCTGCCTGATGGTACCGGCCACCTTGCCGATATCATGGATCTGCCCATCCAGCATGGAACGTGTCTCATGCTCGCGCATCCGCTGAGCAATGCAGTAGAACCGGTCGTTCTGCATATAACCGACCGTCCCGACCACGCTCCTGGTGCCAAGGTCAAGGCCGAAAACCACATTTTCAGTCCGCTGTTCTTTTCGTTCCACCGATCTTTTCTCCTAAGACTCTGTCGATCTGCCTGCGTGTCTCATCAAAACTGCCGCTGTTATCTATCACCACCTGCGCATGCGCGCGAAATGCATCATCTGTCAGCTGCCCGGCAAGGATACCGTCGATCCTCTCGTCCGAATATCCGCGGCTTTCCGACAGACGTTTTCTTCTTACAGATTCCTCTGCATAAATATACCACATTTCATCGACTTTGTGTTCATATCCGTTTTCGATCAGAAGAGCCGCTTCGATAAAGAAGAAATCGAGCTTTCCCTCCTGTCTTGCTGCGTCGATGAGGGAAAAGATCCGCGCATTGACGGCAGGATGCAGGATACGGTTAACCTGTTCCCGAAGAGACGGATCCGCATAGATGACGGCCGCCATACGCCCCGCGTCGATCTCACCGTCGCTGCCGAGTATGCCTGTCCCGAGCAGCTGTACGAGCGGTTCATAACAGACCTCTCCGCGCCTTCTGAGCTTTGCGGCTTCCGGATCCGCATAGAGGACCTGACAGTTGTATCTGCTTTGGATATAGCGCAGACACTCGCTTTTTCCTGCACCCGCCCCGCCCGTGACGCCGATGATCGCAGTTCTTATCCGGTTTTCATTTGATCCTTCGCTCATTTACTTGGCCTCATACCAGTCGGCTCCCAGGTGACAGTCCACTTCCAGGGGGACCGCGAGATCTGCGGCATGCATCATCTCTTCCGTCAGGATCTGTCTGACCTTCTCTTCTTCTCCGGGTGCCGTCTCGATCAGCAGTTCATCATGGATCTGCAGAATCATCCGGGAATCCAGTTTTTCATCCCTGATCCTTTTCCAGACACGAAGCATGGCGATCTTCATGATATCCGCCGCAGTTCCCTGGATCGGAGCATTCATCGCGACACGTTCCCCGAAGCTGCGCTGCATAAAATTGCTGCTTTTCAGTTCCGGGATCGGCCGCCTTCGGCGAAACAGCGTCTCGGCATATCCGCGTTCTTTTGCATGATCGACCAGGCCATCCAGAAAAGTCTTGACCTGCGGATATGTCGCGAAATACTGTTCGATATATTCGGCCGCCTCCGCTCTGCTGATGGAAAGATCCTGCGAAAGGCCGAATGAACTGATACCATAGACGATACCAAAGTTCACCGCCTTGGCATTCCGGCGCATGAGCGGCGTCACCTCCTCAAACGGTACATGAAATACGCGCGAAGCAGTCATCGCGTGAATATCCCTGTTTTCGCGGTAAGCGCTGATCAGCGCTTCATCACCGGACATCGCGGCCAGGATCCTGAGCTCGATCTGGGAATAGTCGGCATCGGCAAAGCTCCATCCGTCCCGGGGTACGAAGACCTTGCGAATCAGACGCCCCAGTTCCGTCCGCATCGGAATATTCTGCAGATTGGGATCCGAGGAGCTGATCCGGCCCGTTGCCGTGATCGTCTGATGAAATGTCGTGTGGATCCGGTTATCCGCGGTGATGAACTCAGATAATCCTTCCGCATAAGTTGACCTGAGCTTTGTCAGTCCCCTGTATTCGAGGACATCCCGGACGATCGGCGATGCTCCGGCCAGCTTCTCAAGAACATCCGCAGCCGTAGAATAGCCTGTCTTCGTCTTCTTTCCGCCGGGCAGGCCCATCTTTTCAAACAGGATCTCCCCAAGCTGTTTCGGTGACAGAATGTTGAATTCTTCACCCGCTGCGTCCCAGATGGCTTTTTCCAGTTCCGTGATCCTGTCTCCCAGCCTTTCGCCGTAAGCTTTCAGCTCATCCCGGCGCACACGGATCCCCAGACGCTCCATATCATACAGAACGTACGTCAGCGGCATCTCGATCTGATAAAAAAGCTCCTGCATCCCTGATTCCGCAAGCTTATCCGCGAGCACCGGCGCCGCGAGTGCTGCGATCTTCGCACACTGCGAGCCATAGCGCACCGCGTCCTGCGGCAATTCGGAAAAGCATTTCTTCCCA